>NZ_JBEZMS010000015.1:0-28736 GCF_040652815.1 Micromonospora sp. NPDC048169 | reverse complement strand
TCTTTGTCCTTCCCGTTTATTTTTTCCCTCACCCACCCGCGCTTCTTGGTCGTTGCTCTGCCGCCGGCCTCCGCGATGGTTTCACCGGGCGCCCCGCCCCGGGCCGGGCGGGCGCCGGGACCGGGTCAGTGCGGGGAGTCCACGATGACCAGGATTGACGACGTCGCCCGACTGGCCGGGGTGTCCACGGCCACCGTCTCCCGGGCGCTGCGCGGCCTGCCGACGGTCTCGGCCGCGACCCGCCGCCGGGTGCTCGCCGCCGCCGAACAGCTCCAGTACGCGGTGTCGCCCAGCGCGAGCCGGCTGGCCGGTGGCCGGACCGGCACGGTGGCGGTGGTGGTGCCCCGGATCACCAGATGGTTCTTCGGCACCGTGGTCGAGGCGGTCGAGGAGTTCCTCCAGGACAGCGGCTACGACCTGCTGCTCTACAACCTCGGCGGCCGGGAACGGACCCGCCAGCGGGTGCTGCGCACGGCCAGCCTGCACAAACGCGTGGACGCGATCATCCTGGTCGCCACGCCGCTGCGGGCGGCCGACGTGCACACGCTGACGAAGCTGGGCCTGCCGGGCGTGACGATCAGCTCCGGCGGCCAGGTGCCCGGGTGGCCCTGCGTCCGGATCGACGACGTGGCCGCCGCCCGGACCGCCACCCGCCACCTGCTCGACCTCGGCCACACCCGGATCGCGCACATCTCCGGCGACCCGGACGACGAACTGGCCTTCACCACCCACCTGGACCGGCGGCGCGGCTACCAGGAGGCGCTGCGGGCCGCCGGGCTGCGACCCGACCCGAGCCTCGACGTCGAGTCCCGGTTCACCATCGACGGGGGCGCCCGGGCCACGGCGGAGCTGCTGGCCCGGGGCGAGCCGCCGACTGCCATCTTCGCCGCCTGCGACGAGATGGCGATGGGTGCGATCACCGCGCTGCGCGACGCCGGGCTTCGGGTGCCGCAGGACGTGAGCGTGATGGGCATCGACGACCACGACGTGGCCGGCGTGCTCGGCCTGAGCACCATTGCACAGCCCGCCGCCGACCAGGGAGTGCTCGCCGCCCGCATCCTGCTCGACCCGCTGGGGGTGCGGGTCACCGAGCCGTACCCCGGCCTGGTGCCCACGCCGCGCGGCGCCGACACGGGCGACGGGACGCCGCCCCCGGTGATCCTGCCCACTCGCCTGGTGGTGCGCGAATCGACGGCGCCGCCCCGGGCACACTGAATAACTCGCTCGTCCCGCACCACCCAGACAGGAGTAAGGCGCTGAACACCGACGCGACGCAGCAGGCCCCGGGCACCGGCTGGTGGACCGAGGCGGTCATCTACCAGGTCTACCCGCGCTCGTTCGCCGACTCCGACGGCGACGGGATCGGCGACCTGCCGGGCATCACGTCCCGGCTCGACCACCTCGCCGAGCTGGGAGTCGACGCGGTCTGGCTGTCCCCGTTCTACCCGTCCCCGCAGGCCGACGCCGGGTACGACGTGTCCGACTACCGCGACGTCGACCCGCTGTTCGGCACGCTCGCCGACGCCGACAAGCTGATCGCCGAGGCGAAGTCCCGCGGGCTGCGGGTGATCGTCGACCTGGTGCCCAACCACACCTCCTCCGCGCACCGCTGGTTCACCGAGGCCGTCGCCGCCGCGCCGGGCAGCCCGGAACGGCAGCGCTACGTGATCCGCGACGGCAAGGGCCCGGACGGCGCCGAGCCGCCGAACGACTGGGTGAGCGTGTTCGGCGGCCCCGCCTGGACGCGGCTGCCCGACGGACAGTGGTACCTGCACCTGTTCGACGCGGGCCAGCCCGACCTCAACTGGGACAACCCGGAGGTGCGCGCCGAGTTCCTCGACGTGCTGCGCTTCTGGCTGGACCGGGGCGTGGACGGCTTCCGGGTGGACGTGGCGCACGGCCTGATCAAGCAGGCCGACCTGGCCGACTGGCAGGAGCCGCAGGAGATCCTCTCCGGCAGCGAGGTGGACAAGCCGCGCCCGCCCATGTGGGACCAGGACGGCGTGCACGAGATCTACCGGGAGTGGCGGCGGGTGCTCGACTCGTACCCCGGTGAGCGGATCCTCGTCGCCGAGGCGTGGGTGGAGCCGGCCGAGCGGCTGGCCCGGTACGTGCGCCCGGACGAGATGCACCAGGCGTTCAACTTCGAGTACCTGATGGCCGCCTGGACCGCACCGGCCCAGTACGCGGTGATCACCCGTTCGCTGGAGGCCACCGACTCGGTCGGCGCGCCCACCACCTGGGTGCTGTCCAACCACGACGTGGTCCGGCACGCCTCCCGGCTCGGCCTCGGCAGCGGCGGCGGCCGGGCCAACGGCGTCGGCGTGGACGACCCGCAGCCGGACGCCGCGCTGGGCCTGCGCCGGGCCCGCGCGGCCAGCCTGCTGATGCTCGCGCTGCCCGGTTCCGCCTACCTCTATCAGGGTGAGGAGCTGGGGCTGCCGGAGCACACCACGCTGCCCGACGAGGCCCGGCAGGACCCGACCTGGAAGCGCAGCGGGCACACCGAGCGCGGCCGGGACGGCTGCCGGGTGCCGATCCCGTGGGAGGCCGACGCCCCGTCGTACGGCTTCGGGCCGACCGACGCGAGCTGGCTGCCCCAGCCGCCCGTGTGGGCCGAGTACGCGCTGGACCGGCAGCGCGGCGTGCCCGGCTCGACGTACGAGCTGTACCGGACCGCGCTGCGGCTGCGCCGCGAGCACGCGCTGGCCCGGGGACCGCTGCGGTTCCTGTCCTCCGGCGACGAGGTGCTCACGTTCACGAACGGCGACGTCACTGTGCTCACCAACTTCGGCGCGGACGCGGCGCCGTTGCCGGCCGGCGCCGAGGTGCTGGTGTCGAGCGCGCCGCTGGACGGCGACGTGGTGCCGACCGACGTGACGGTCTGGTTCCGGGTGTAAGGAAGGGCCCCTTATTAACGCCTGCGGTAGAGGAAGGGCCCCTTGTTAACGAGGGGCCCTTCCCTCTTCCAAACGCTCGGCGCGGGCGTGCAGCAGGTCGTGCACCTGCGCGATGTCCCGGGGCGACGTACGCGCGGCCAGCCAGTACATGATCCCGGTCGGGATGAAGAAGAGCTGGAACGCGGCCAGCCCGACGGCGTAGTTCAGCGGCGGCGGGAAGGCCGCCCGCAGCCCGGCGAACGCCACCCCGACCAGCCCGTTGCCGGCCGCCCGGCCGACGCCGTTCACCAGGTTGCCCAGGCTGTAGACGGTGCCCCGGTGCTCGGGCGGGTTGACGTCGGCGATCAACGCGAACCAGTTCGGCGAGTTCGCCGACGTCAGCGCCAGCGCCACCACCGCGGTGAGCAGGCTCAGCCCCACCGACGGCTCGGTCAGCACGCTGGCGAGCACGGCCGTCACCACCGCGCCGGCACCGGCGCCGTCCGGCACGTCGATCCGGATCGGCACGAAGAACAGGACCAGGTAGAACGGCAGCGCCGCGAGGATGCCCACGGCCGCGACCATGGCCCGGCCACTGGGCGTACGCCGTTGCAGCGCGTCGCCCACCAGGCCACCCACGATGGACAGCACGCCGCCGAGCTGGAACAGGGTGGCGAAGACGCTGCCCACCACCACTGCCGTCGCGGGCGAGTAGCCCTGCGCCTCGGCCCGCTGGCTGAACAGCACCGGCAGCCAGACCAGCGAGCCGAACGCGGCCTGCGCGGTCAGCCCCTGCAGGATCAGCCAGCGGTTGGTCCGGCGGGCCAGGATCCGGGGCAGGTCGGCGCGGCTGATCCGGTAGTCGTACTCGTTCCCGGCGTCGATCGCCCCGGCCAGCTCCGGTTCGCTCTGCCCGCGCCGGATGTCGTAGGTGAACAGGTACGCCACCGTGGCGGCCAGGCCCACGCCGGTCAGCAGCAGAAACGGCCGCCGCCAGTCGGTCGCGCCGATCAGGCCGCCGAGCAGCGTCCCGGCCAGCGTGCCGACGCCCTGGGACAGCCCCCAGAAACTCATCACCAGGCCGCGACGGCGCGGCGAGATCAGGTCGGTGACCACCGAGAAACCGACAGACCCCACCGCGCCGAGGCCGACAGCGCCGACGAACTGCGCGGCCAGGAACGTCACGTACCCCCCGGCGAGCGCGCTGCCCCCGGTGCCGGCGGCCCAGAGCAGCGTGCCGACCATGAGCAGCGGCTTGCGGTTGGTGCGGTCGCCGACGTACGCCCAGCCCACCGCCGCCACCGCGCTGACCAGAAAGCTGACGGCGGTGACCAGGCCGAGCATCCGCTGGGGCACGTCGAGGGCGGTGGAGATCGGCCCGTACAGCGGGGGCACCAGGCCGATCGCCACGTTGTCCAGCGAGGCGAGCACCACGAAGACCACGACGCTGTAGAACCGGTGTGCCGTGTTCCCGCGCCGGGAGATCCTGGTGCCCTTCATGCAGGGCAGCCAATCAGGTGCGGGCCGGATCCGGGACACCGCCCCCGGCCGGCGCGCGTGTTAAGAAGGGGCCCCTCCTCTACCGCAGGCGTTAAGAAGGGGCCCTTCCTTACCCCCGGGCGTGGGCGTAGCGCTCGCGGATGGCGGGGACCGCCTCACCCGTGTACTCCTCGGTGTCGCCGATCGACCAGGCGGGCGGGGTGTCGCCACCCAGCGCCACCCAGGCGGCCTGCCGGGCCGCGCCGTCGGCCACGTACTCGCCCGGCGGCGGCACCACCACCGGGCGGCCGAAGACCTGCGGCGCGATCCGGCGTACCGCGGCGGACCGGGCGCCGCCGCCGACCAGGATGATCCGGTCGGCGCGGGCGCCCTGCGCGATCAGCGCGTCCAGGCCGTCGGCCAGCCCGCAGAGCATGCCTTCGACCGCGGCCCGGGCCAGGTGCGCCGGGGTCGACGTGCGCAGCGTCAGGCCCTTCAGCTCGCCGGTGGCGTGCGGCCGGTCCGGCGTCCGCTCCCCCTCCAGGTACGGCACCAGCACCAGCCCGTCCGCGCCGGGCGGGGCGGACAGGGCCAGCTCGCCGAGCGTGTCGAGGTCGACGCCGAGCAGGGTCGCGGTGGCGTCCAGCACCCGGGCCGCGTTGAGCGTGCACACCAGCGGCAGGAACCGGCCGGTGGCGTCGGCGAACCCGGCCACCGCGCCGCTGGAGTCGGCGGCCGGGGTGTCGGCCACCGCGAAGACGGTGCCGGAGGTGCCGATCGAGACGACCACGTCGCCCGGTCCGGCGCCGGCGCCGAGCGCCGCGGCGGCGTTGTCCCCGGTGCCGGGGCCGAGGAGCATCCGGCCGCCGGCGCCCGGGCCTCCGGACGGACCGGCCGCGCCGTCGCCGAGCGCCGCCGGGTCCAGGTGCCCGGCCACCTCGGCCGGGCCGAGCACGACCGGCACCTCCGGGCGGCGGCCGAACGCCCGTTCCAGCAGGTCCAGCCGGTACTCGCCGGTGCGCGGCGACCAGTAGCCGGTGCCGCTGGCGTCGCCCCGGTCGGTGCGCAGCGCGTCCAGGCCCTGAGCGCCGGCGAGCCGCCAGGTGAGCCAGTCGTGCGGCAGGCAGACGGCGGCGACCCGGTCGGCGTTGTCCGGCTCGTGCCGGGCCAGCCAGCGCAGCTTCGTCGCGGTGAAGCTGGCCACCGGCACCGCGCCGGTCGCCTCGGCCCAGAACCGGCGGCCGGTCTCCCCGCCGCCGGCCTCCTCGACCAGGTCCCGGGCCGCGTCGGCGGACCGGGTGTCGTTCCACAGCAGCGCAGGTCGGACCACCTCACCGGAGGTGTCCAGGCAGACCATGCCGTGCTGCTGGCCGCCGACCGAGACGGCTGCCACGTCGGCCAGGCCGCCGGCCTCGGCCACCGCCGCCCGCAGCGCCTCCCACCAGGCGTACGGGTCGACCTCGGTGCCGGGCGGGTGCGGCGCGCGGCCCTGCCGGACCAGCGCGCCGGTCTCCGCGTCCCGGACGACCACCTTGCAGGACTGGGTCGACGAGTCGACCCCCGCGACGAGCGGCATGGCGGCCCGCCTCAGCGCGCGCCGAGCACGTGCTCGACGGCGAGCTGGTTGAGCCGGACGAAGCCGAAGCCCTTCGCCCCGGTGGCCTCCGGGTCGAACTCCTCGAACGCGGTCCGGTCGGCCAGCAGCTCGCGGTAGCCCTCGCCGGGGTTGAGCGTCGGGGTGGCCAGCTCGGCCACCCGGGCGACGGCGAGCGCCTCGATCACCTCCGGGTCGGCGCGGAACGCTGCGGCCCGCTCCTTGAGCAGCAGGTACGTGCGCATGTTCGCCTCGGCGGAGGCCCACACGCCGGTCATGTCCTCGGTGCGGGACGGCTTGTAGTCGAAGTGACGCGGGCCGTCGTAGGCCGGGCCGCCGTTCGGGCCGCCGTGCTCCAGCAGGTCGACCAGGGCGAACGCGTTGAGCAGGTCGCCGTGGCCGAAGACGAGGTCCTGGTCGTACTTGATGCCGCGCTGGCCGTTGAGGTCGATGTGGAACAGCTTGCCCTGCCAGAGCGCCTGGGCGATGCCGTGGGCGAAGTTCAGCCCGGCCATCTGCTCGTGGCCGACCTCCGGGTTGAGCCCGACCATCTCCGGGCGGGCCAGGGTGGAGATGAAGCCGAGCGCGTGGCCGACGGTGGGCAGCAGGATGTCGCCACGCGGCTCGTTCGGCTTGGGCTCCAGGGCGAAGCGCAGGTCGTAGCCGTTGTCGACGACGTACTCGCAGAGCAGGTCGACGGCCTCGCGGTAGCGGTCCAGCGCGGCCTGGACGTCCTTCGCGACGTCGTACTCGGCGCCCTCCCGGCCGCCCCACATGACGAAGGTCTTCGCGCCCATCTCGGCGGCCAGGTCGATGTTGCGCAGCACCTTGCGCAGCGCGTACCGGCGTACGTCGCGGTCGTTGCTGGTGAAGCCGCCGTCCTTGAACACCGGGTGGTTGAACAGGTTGGTGGTGACCATCGGCACGACCATGCCGGTCTCGTCGAGCGCCTTGCGGAAGCGGCTCAGCCGGGCGTCGCGGGTGGCCGCGTCCGCGCCGAACGGGACCAGGTCGTCGTCGTGGAAGGTGATGCCGTACGCGCCCAGCTCGGCGAGCCGGTGCACCGCCTCGACGGCGTCCAGCTCGGGCCGGGTGGCGTCGCCGAACGGGTCACGGGCGGGCCAGCCCACCGTCCAGAGGCCGAAGGAGAACTTGTCCGCGGGGGTGGGGCGGGGTGCCATGGCAGACCTCCAGGTGGTGGCGTCTTCCGTGATTTGTTCAGCGGTTGAATTAAATGGCGGCGATGTGGCAGTGTCAAGAGGTGACAAGCACCAGCACCGCCGGGGCGGTCCGGCAGGGCAGCCTGCGCGAGTTGAACCTCGCGGTGGTGCTCCGGCGGATCGCCGCCGCCGATCGACCGCCCTCGCGCGCCGGGATCGCCGCCGACACCGGCCTGACCCGGGCGACCGTCTCCGCAGTCGTGGACGACCTCATCGCGGGCCGGCTGGTCGCCGAGGCGGAGCCGGAGCCGCGTACCGGGGCGGGCCGCCCGGCCCGCGGCCTGGTGCTCGCCTCCGACGGCCCGGCCGGGCTCGGCCTGGAGGTGAACGTCGACTACCTGGCGGCCTGCGTCGTCGACCTGACCGGCGCCGTCCGGCACCACCTGGTCCGCCGCGCCGACCTGCGCCCGGTCTCCCCCGCTGACGCGCTCGCCCGGCTCGCCGCGCTGGCCGCCGAGGCGCGCGCCGCCGCCGTACGCGACGGGTTGACCCTGGCCGGCGCGGCGCTCGCCGTGCCGGGCCTGGTGGGCGACGGCGGCCTGGTCCGGCTCGCGCCGAACCTGGGCTGGCGGGACGTGGACGTGCCGGCGCTGCTCGCCGGGCACCCGCTGGCCGAGCCGGTCGACGGCGTGCCGCCGCTGGTGGTCGACAACGAGGCCAACCTGGCGGCGCTCGGCGAGCTGTACGCCGGCCCGGCCGGCCCGCGCAGCTTCCTGCACGTCACCGGCGAGATCGGCATCGGCGCCGGCATCGTGCTCGACGGCTCGCTCTACCGGGGCGCACGCGGCTGGAGCGGAGAGATCGGTCACTTCCCGGTGCAGCCGCAGGGGCGCCCGTGCCGCTGCGGTGGCCAGGGTTGCCTGGAGCGGTACGCGGGCCAGGAGGCGATCCTGGCCGCCGCCGGGCTGCCCGGCGCGGAACTGCCTGCCGACACCGCCGCCGCCCGGCTCGCCGACCTGGCCGGGGCCGGCGACGCGGCCACGCTGACCGCCCTGACCGACGCCGGCGCCGCCCTCGGAATCGCGGTGGCGGGCGTGGTGAACCTGCTGGATCTGGACACCGTGGTGCTCGGGGGCGGATATGCCCGGCTCGCGCCCTGGCTGCGGCCGCCGGTGGAGGCGGAGGTCTCCCAGCGGGTGCTCACCGCCGCCTGGGCGCCGGTGACGGTGCGCCCGGCCGTGCTCGGGGCGCAGTCGGCGGCGGTCGGCGGGGCCGGCTCGGTGGTGCGCCGGATCGTCGACCGGCCGGTGGGATGGCTGGCACGGGCCGCCTGACCTCGGATGATCCTGGACGGGCATTCCGTGCCCGCGCTCGGTACGCTTGCCGCCAGGCAACGTGTCCACGAGCGAGGGGTGCACCGACAGCATGCGCAGGGGTCGACCGACCGAAGCGCCCGGCCACCGGAGGTGACCGCCGCGCGCCGGGGCGGTGTCGCGGGGCCGGTCAGCGGCGGCGGACACACCCCGCGGAGACGGCCCCGGCGGCTTGCCGAGGCCGCGCTCCCGGCTGACGGCCATCTGGCCCGGGAGCTGCTGGACGGGCTCGCCGAGGCGGTCGTGACTATCGACCACGCCGGCGTGGTCACGCTCGTCAACGCGATGGCCACCGACCTGCTCCCCGAGGTGACGCCCGGCGTCGACCTGGCCGCGTGCCGGGTGCCGGCCCTGGCCGACGCGGCGGTCGCCGGGTCGGACGCGTTCGAGACCGAACACCACGGCCGGCGGCTGCGCGGCCTGCGGCGCCCCCTGGCCGACGACCGCAACGCCTGGTACGTCCGCGACGTCACCGAGGAACACGCGCGCACCGACGCGCTGCTCGCCGAACGGTCCCGCACCGCGTTCCTCGCCGAGGCGGGCAGCCGGCTCGGGCTGTCCCTGCACCGGGAGCAGACGCTGCGTACCGCGGTGACGCTGCCGGTGCCCTACCTGGCCGACGCCGCCGTGGTGGTGCACCGCCCGCCGCCGCCCGCCGAGGACCAACCCCACTGGATCCGGTACGCCACCGGCGACCCCGGCCCGGTCACCGGCCTGGCCGGCTGGCCCACCGTGGAGTCCGTGCCCGGCCTGGTCGAGGCGCTCGAAGGCGACCTCACCGAACCGAGTCCCTGGCTGGACGCCGAACTGGCCGACCTGGCCGAGGTGCTGCCCGCCGGGTTCGGCCGCCCCGGCACCGTGCTGATCAGCCCGATGCCCAGCGCCGGTGGTCCGGCCGGCGCGCTGGTGCTGGCCCGCCGCCCGGAGCGGGCCGGTTTCGACAAGCGTGAGATCGCCCTGGCCCGGGAGTTCGCCGGCCGGGCCGGCGCCGCGCTGGCCGCCGCCGAGCTGTACGGCGAACAGGCCCACCTGGCCCGGGTGCTGCAGAACAGCCTGCTCCCGCCGGAGCTGCCCCGCCTGCCCGGGATGACGCTCGCCGGTGGTTATCGCGCCGCCGGTGACAGCCTGCGCATCGGCGGCGACTTCTACGACCTGTTCCCCACCGGCGAGGGCGGCCTGTTCGCGCTCGGCGACGTCTGCGGCAAGGGCGTCGGCGCGGCGGTGCTGACCGGACGGGTGCGGCAGTCGTTGCAGACCCTGCGCCTGGTCGAGCAGCGGCCCCGGGAGCTGCTGGAGCTGCTCAACCGGGCGCTGCTGGACGCCCCCGACGCGGCCCGCCGGGCCCAGTTCACCACGCTCCTGCTCGGCGCGCTGCGCCGCGAACCCGACGGCGGGCTGCTGGTCCGGCTCGCAGGTGGCGGGCACCCCTCACCGCTCGTCGTCCGTGTCGGCGGCGAGGTCGAGACGGTCCGGGTGGGCGGCATGCCGGTGGGCGCGCTCACCGATGCCCGGATCGCCGGCACCGAGGTACGGCTGGCGCCGGGCGACCTGCTGCTGGCGTACACCGACGGGGTGACCGAGGCCCGTGGCGGCCCGACCGAGCCGGCCATGTTCGGCGACGCCCGGTTGCGGCAGGCCCTCGCCACCGGTGCCGGGCTTCCGCCCGCCGCGCTCGTCGAGCGAGTGCTCCAGCTCGTCGACGAGTGGCTGGACGGGCAACCGCACGACGACATCGCCATGCTGGCCGTGGCGGCCGGGTGAGCGCCGAGCGCCGGATCGGGCCGGAGGCGCTCACCGCGTACCTCGATCATCTGGACGCCGCCGACCGGGCCGGTGCGGTGGCACTGGCGCGCGGCCTGCTGGCCGACGGCTTCTCGGTCGCGGACGTCCTGGTCGACCTGGTCGCGGTGGCGCAGCGGGAGATCGGCCGGCGCTGGCTGGCCGGGTCGTGGAGCGTCGCCCAGGAACACGCCGCCACCCACGTCAGCGAGCAGGTGGTGGACGCGGTGAGCGCGACGATCGGCGCACCGCGACGCGGGCACGTCGTGATGGCCTGCGTCGAGGGCGAGTGGCACGCGCTGGCCGCCCGCATCGTCGCCGAGGTGGTCCGGGCGGCCGGCTGGCGGGTGACGTTCCTCGGGGCCAGCGTGCCGGCCCGGCACCTGGTCACCTACCTGCACCAGACCGGCCCGGACGCGGTGCTGCTGAGCTGCGTGCAGCCGAACCGGCTGGTCCGGGCGGCACGGATGGTGGAGGCCAGCCGCGCGGCCGGGGTGCCGGTGCTCGCCGGTGGCCCCGGCTTCGGTCCGGAGGGCCGGTGGGCCACCACGATCGGCGCGGCGGCCTGGGGCGCCAGCGCGCGGGACGCGGTCACGCTGCTGGACCGGCCACGCTCGGCCGCGGACACCGGTGCGCCGCCGCCCCCGCCCGACGACTCGTACGTGGCGGTGCTGCACCGGCGGCGTGAGCTGGTCCGGCTCGCCCTGTCCACTGTGAACCCACCACAGGAGACCGCCGAGGACGTCGCCGCCGGCATCGCGCACCTGGTGGACGCGCTGATCGCGGCCGTACGGGTGGACGACGACCGGCTGCTGCGCGACTTCGTCGGGTGGCAGGAGGAGGCGCTCACATCCCGGGGCGGCCGGGCGCTGCTGGACGAGGTGCTCGACACGCTGGAACGGGCGCTGACCGAGCATCCCCGGGTGGCGGCGCGGTTGCGGGCCGCCCGCGAGGGCACGCCGGACGGTTCCGCCCGCGCCGGCTGAGTCAGGCGGTACGGGCGACGGGTGGCTCGCCGGACGGCCGGCCCGGGTCGCCGATCCGTTCCCCGGAGGGTTGCAGCATCGGCCAGCCGTCCGCCACCATGGCCTCCCCGCGCCGGCCCACCTCGTCGAACTCGCGCATGCCGCGCACCAGCGCGAGCCGGCCCTCCGGGCTCATCCCGGCCAGGATCCGCTCCAGCCGGTGCCGCCGGTCGGCGCGCAGCTCGGCGAGGAGCCGGATGGCGGCGGGCGTGAGGTGCAGGGAGATCTCCCGCCGGTCGTAGCGGCCCGGCTCGCGTTCCAGCATCCCGGCCGCGACCAGCCGGTCGCACAGCCGGCTGGCGGAGGAGAGCAACATGTCGGTGAGCGTGGCGAGCCGGCGGAGGTTGATGCCGTCATACTGCTCGACGACCATGATCGCGCGTAGTTGGGCACTCGACAGCCGGCTGGTGGTGCGTTCCCGGGCCGCCTCCCAGACGGCGAGCAAGGTGCCTGCCGCCTCGTCCAGGGCGGCGGACATACTCGTTTCAGGTCCCCGGGGACCGCGCTCTTCGGTCATGGTGGGCCCGAGACTACTCCCCGGACCTGCCCGGCGACCTGTGCAAAGGAGCAAAGATGAACGGAGCGGAGGGCCACGCGCGCCGGGCCCTGACCGAGGCACCGACGGATCTCATCGTGGACCGCCTCGCCGCCGAGCTGGCGCGTACGTACGGCGTCACCCGCACCGCGCTCTACCAAGTCGACTACCGGCTCGCCGAGCTGCTGCCGCTGGACGACGGACCGTCGCTCACCGGGCCGGGTCACCCGGCCTGGCGGGCCTTCGACCACCAGGAGCCGGTGTTCGCCGACGGCGTCGGCTGGTTCCCGGTGGGCATGCGCGGCGAACGCCGGGGCGTGCTCCAGGTGTCGCCGGTGCCCGCCGACCCGCACGCGCGCCGGGAGCTGGACACCATCGCCACGGTGCTCGGCCACGAGCTGAGCGCGGTCATGGCGACGACCGACATCTACCGCACGGCCCGGCGCAGCCGGCGTCTGACACTGGCCGCCGAGATGCAGTGGGAGCTGCTGCCCGGGCGCAGCCGGATCCGGCCGTCGTTCAGCCTGGCCGGGCAGTTGGAGCCGGCGTACGCGGTGCGCGGGGACAGCTTCGACTGGTCCGACGACGGTCACCGGCTCTGGCTGGCGGTGCTGAACGGCTACGGCGAGGGGGTGGCCGCCGCACTGCTCGCCTCGCTTGCCACGTACGCGCTGCGCAACGCGCGCCGGGCCGGGCTGGACCTGGCCGACCAGGCCGCGCTGGCCGACCAGGCCATCTACGCCCAGCACCGGGGCGAACAGCACGTCTCCGTGCTCCTGGTGGAGCTGGACCTGGCCACCGGCGAGATGACTGTGGTCGACGCCGGTTCGCCCCGGCTGCTGCGCCTGCGGGCCGGCGAGGTGACCGAGCAGGAGCTGGACAAGCAGTTCCCGCTCGGCATGTTCGAGGGCACCGACTACCGACCGCAGCGGTTCCAGCTGGAGCGCGGCGACCGCCTCTTCGTGGTCAGTGACGGCGTCATCGACGCCACCACGGAGCAGGCGCGCTACGGCGAGGCGGCGCTGGACCGGTTCCTGCGCCGGACCGGGCCGATGGAGCCGCTGGACGCGGTCCGGTCGCTGATCGGCGACCTGCGGGCCTTCGTCGCCGGTGACCTGGTGGACGACGCGGTGGTGGTCTGCCTGGACTGGCTGGGGCCGCAGCCCTGACCCGCCCTCTCAGTACGCGCCGCGGCTGTTGAGCACCGCGCCGAACGTCTTCCAGAGGATGGTCAGGTCGGCGGCCAGCGACCAGTTCTCCACGTAGTACAGGTCGAGCCGGATGCCGTCCTCCCAGCTCAGGTCCGAACGGCCGCTGACCTGCCAGAGGCCGGTCATGCCGGGCTTGACCAGCAGCCGGCGTGCCACGTCACCGTCGTAGCGGGCCACCTCGGACGGCAGCGGCGGGCGCGGACCGACAAGGCTCATCTGGCCGAGCAGCACGTTGACGAGCTGGGGCAGCTCGTCCAGCGACCACTTGCGCAGCAGCCGGCCGACCCGGGTGACGCGCGGGTCGTCGCGCATCTTGAACATCAGGCCGTCGGTCTCGTTGCGCGCGGCCAGCTCGGCGAGCAGGGCGTCGGCGTTCACCACCATGGTGCGGAACTTGAAGACGCCGAACTCCTCGCCGCCCTGGCCGACGCGGGTCTGGCGGAACAGCACCGGGCCACGGCTGTCGATCTTGATGGCGAGCGCTATCACCACCAGCAGCGGCGCCAGGATGAGCAGGGCGATCAGGGAGATCGACCGGTCGACGAAGCCCTTGACGAGCTTGCGGGTGCCGCGGAACTCCGGCGCCTCGACGTGGATCAGCGGCAGGCCGGCGACCGGACGGGTGTGGATGCGGGGACCGGCCACGTCGGTGAGCGCCGGCGCCACCACCAGGTCGACGCCGGTGCCCTCCAGTTGCCAGCCCAGGCGGCGCAGCCGGGTCGCGGTCAGCTCGCCGGAGGCGGTGACCGCGACGGTGTCGGCGCCGATCGCGGTGGCCGCCTCCGGGATGCCCCGGAAGCTGCCGACCACAGGCACGTCGCCCAGTCGCTGCGGCACCGGGGCGAGCAGCGCGTCCGGGATGCACGCGCCGACCACCTGGTAGCCGGCGTACGGTTCCCGGCGCAGCGTGTGCACCAGCTCCAGCACGTGCGCGGTGTCGCCCACCACGAGCACCTTGCGGGACCAGCCGGCGCCCCGGTCGCGGGCCCGGTGCAGCCGCTTGCGGGCCGCGAACCGGGCCACCTCCAGGCCGACCGTGCCGACCGCGAAGGAGATGGCCAGGAAGCCCCGGGAGACGCCGACGTCGGCGATGTAGCCGGCGATGGCGATGCCGCCGGCGAGTCGCATGCTGGCCGCGCTGACCCGGCGGTACTCGTCGGCGCCGTAGCCGAGCACCTGGTCGTCGTAGCACCGCATCGCCTTGAGCGAGACGAGCCACACCAGCAGGAGCACCGGGGCGACCACCACGTACGGGATCTCGGACCCGGTCGGCTCCTCGTCGCCGAACCGGGCCAGGTAGCCCACCAGGATGGCCACGGCGAGCACTGCGGTGTCCAGCACCACCAGGACCCGGATGTAGGCCCGCTCCGCAGCCCGCGTCGTCTTGCCCGGGCGTTCACCACCGGGTCGCGACGACGTGGCAGGGGTCAACAGCGTCGCCGAGGTCACCGGCCCTCCCCACTTCGTTCAGGACCGCCTCGTCCCCGCCCGGCTCCGATGTGGAGCCCGCGCGGTCGAGGCACCCGGTCATCATGCCTGGACAATTATGGTTACCGATTGATTCGGACGCATTACCGTCAGTTCTCATCCCGGCTCTTGACCGGGAAGTCTTCCGCCGTACCGGATTTCCGGTACGGCGGAAGACTAGCGCTGAGCTTCAGGTCAGCGGGGGGCGGGCGGGCGGAGCGCGATCGCCCGGAGGAAGATCTCGCCGATCTTGCTGGGGTCGGTGGTGACGAAGGCGCCGCCGCCGGTGACCTTGGTGATCGACTCCAGCTCGGCCCGGTTCACCTCGGTGCCGATGCCGATGATGATGACCTGCACCGGCTGCTCGTCGTCCTGCAGCTTGGTCAACTGGTCCAGCAGCGCCTTCTGCGAGATGCCGTTGTCGTCCTCGTTCTTGCCGTCGGTGAACAGCACGATCGAGTTGACCTTGCCCGGCTCCCAGTCCTGCTGCACCTTCTTGTACGCCGCGAGCATGGTGTCGTACAGGCCGGTGTTGCCGTTGGAGGGCTTGATCGAGGCCAGGCCACGCTGCAACGCCCCCCGGTTGCTGGACAACGGCTTTATCCCGACCAGCTCGCTCCAGTCCTGCGAGCCCTCCAGGTTGGTGGAGAACGTCCAGAGGCCGATCGACCAGGAATCGTCGAACAAGCCGAGTCCCTGGCTCGCGGCGGCCACCGTGACCTGCTCCCGGCTGGCGCCGTTCGCGGTCGCGACCGGCTTCTTCATCGAACCGGAGACGTCGATGACGCAGAGCATCCGGCCCGACTGGGTGGCCACCGACCAGGTCGTGGTGGCGGTCGAGATGGCGCCGGGGTCGAGGTCGGCCGCGCCGCCCTGACCCGACGGCGGCACCTGGCGCGCGCCGCCGTTGGCCGGGCTCGGCGCGCCGGTCGGCGCCTGGAAACCCCGCCCCCAGTTGCCGTCCGGCGCGCGCAGCGCCTGGGAGGCCAGCCGGTCCTTGAACCCCGGGGTACGCAGCACCTCGAACAGCACCTTGGCGGCGGACGCCTTGGTCGGCTCGATGCCGGGCAGCACCGCGAACGGGTAGTCCAGCGAGATCGGCGGCGGCTCCAGGTACAGCGCGGCCAGCCGGATCGGCGGCTTGGTGCTGTTGTAGGCGATCACGTCCTCCTCGGACAACGCCGCCGCGCCGAGGGCGTTGGCGATCGCCGTCGGGTCCGACGAGCGCGGGAACCGTGCGAGGAGGTCCTGCCGCAGCGAGGAACGGTTGGTGGCCAGCGCCCGCAGCGCGCCGACCATCGCCTCCTGCGCCTTCGGCGAGCCGGACTCGCCGGTGGAGCTGGCCGCCGCGGTCAGCGACAGCAGACCGGACAGGCCGGCCGCGTCCTGGGTCGGCTCGACGATCCCGGCGCGCAGCGGCTTGCTGGCGGTGACCTGGGTCAGCAGGTCGGACCAGCGGAGCTGCTTGTCTGGCCACCCTATGCGCGAGGCCACCGGCTCGGGCAGCGCCACCACGACCGGGCTGCGCGCGATCGAGGCGCCGTTCATCGGCGCGAACGCGCTGGCCCCGCCACTCTTGAGCCGCACCAGCCAGGTCGAGGAGTCCGGCACCCAGACGTCAGGGGTGACGGCGGTGCCGCTGGCCTGCCCGACACCGGCGAGCGTGGCGCCGTGCTTGCTCGCCACGGCGGCGGCCACCTCGACCGACTCGGCGGAGGAGACGTTCACCGCGATGCAGGTGCCGCCCACCGCCGCGCCGTCGGAGACCCACTGGTCGGCGGCGGCACGCACCGCGGGGGCGATCTCCGGGGCGGTCGCCACCGACAGCTCGATCCGGCCCGAACAGTTCGGGCCGGCCAGCTGCTGGTAGCCGAACCAGGAGCCGGCTACGACGGCGACCAGGGCGGCCGCCACGGCGGCGGCACCTGCTCCGCGGAGGTGAGAACGCATGCGATGGCGGCCAGACACGGTGACCATCTTGCGTACCTCGTGGGGTTACCACCATAACCGTTCGGACGAAAGTTACGCAGCAGAAACAGTTGATCAGCTAACTCATACGTTAAGTTACTGGTCAGTCATTTAAGGTGAAGTCAGTCCACTTCGGACCACCTTTGCGTGACCGTCCGGTCACGGCAGGACGCATGTCGGGCTGGCCACCGGCACCGGCTCCCCCACCGGCTCGGGCACCCCGCCGTCCGGATCGACCCGGAAGATCCTGATCATGTCGGCCCGCTCGTCGGCCACGTACAGGTGCTCCCCGGCGAACGCGAAGTGCCGGGGCCACTCGCCGCCGGTGTCCACCTCGGCCACCAGCTCCGGCGCGGCGCCGTCGAGCGCGAAGACCGCGACGGTGCCCACACCTCGGTTGCCCACGTAGAGGAAACGCCCGCCCGGCCCGACGGCCACCTCGGAGGGCTGCACGTGCCCGGTCCGGCCGCTGGCGTCGACCCGGGTGCGCTGCCGCGGCCCGTCCGGCGTCAGCTCGTACGCGGTGACAGTGGCGTCCAGCTCACCGACCAGCCAGCAGCGCCGCCCGTCCGGGTGCCGGGCCAGGTGCCGGGGCCCGGTGCCGGGCGCCGTCCGCACCCGGGGCTCCCGCTCGGCCAGCCGGCCGGTGGCGGCGTCGAGGTCGTACCGGTAGACGGAGTCGGTGCCCAGGTCGACGGCGAGCAGGCCGTCGGCGGCCGGATCCGGCGAGACCATGTGGCAGTGCGCCTGCTCCTGCCGCTGCGGGTCGGCGCCGTGGCCGGAGTGCCGGACCAGATCGGTGCGCTCCCCGGGCACGCCGTCGGCGTCCAGGCCGAACACCGCGACGCTGCCGCCGCCGTAGTTGGCCACGAACAGGTGCCGCCCGTCCGGGGCGACCGCCAGGTGGCACGGCTCCGCGCCACCCGTCTCGCGTACGCCCAGCGGCGTGAGGTCGCCGTCCGGGGCCACCCGGAACGCGCTCACCAGCCCGTCCGGCAGCTCGTTGCACCCGTACAGCACCGGGAGCGCCGGATGCCGCACCAGGAACGACGGCGACGGGGTGACAGCCACGACACCCAGCGGGGTCAGTTCCCCGGTCGCCCGGTCCCGCCGGGCCGCCACGACGCCCTCGGCCCGCCCGCCCGTCTGCGCCGTGTAGCCGCCGATGTGGACGATCTCGTCCTGCCCGGTCACCGCTCCCACCTTCCGTCGGTCCTGTCTCCGCAGATCCAACCAGAGGCTTCCCGTTCCGGCGGCCGATCAGTCCCGTGACCGCCGGCGGGATTCGCGGCGGGCCGCTCAGCCCACCGGCACCGGCTCGCCGCGCTGCCGCGCCACGTGCTCGACGAGCGAGATCAGCACCAGCTTGCCGGACTGCCGGTCCCGGGCGTCGCAGAGCACCAGCGGGACGTCCGGGTCCAGGTCCAGGGCGTCGCGGACCGCCTCCAGCCCGAACCGGCGGGAACCCTCGAAGCAGTTGACGCCCACCACGAACGGGATGCCCCGCTGCTCGAAGTAGTCGATCGAGGGGAAGCAGTCGGCCAGCCGACGGGTGTCGGCGAGCACCACCGCGCCGAGCGCGCCGAACGCCAGCTCGTCCCAGAGGAACCAGAACCGGTCCTGCCCCGGGGTGCCGAACAGATAGACCTGGAGGTCGTCGTTGATGGTGATCCGGCCGAAGTCCATCGCCACGGTCGTGGTCGACTTCTGCTCGACCCCGGACACGTCGTCGGTGCCGAGCCCCGCCCCGGTCAGGACCTCCTCGGTCTGCAACGGCCGGACCTCACTCAACGCGCTCACCAGCGTCGTCTTACCGGCGCCGAAGCCACCGGCGATGAGGATCTTCAAAGCCAGCGGCACTCGCGGCGCCTCCGGCTCCCGGTCAAAGCGCACGGAGTCCACTGACCACCGCCTTGAGGATGTTGTCGTCGGGCAGGTACGCGGTGGCCGGTGGCCGGTGCACCGCGACGAGCCCCTGGGCGAGAAGGTCGCCGAGCAGCACCCGGACCACGCCCACGGCGAGGTCCAGGTCGGCGGCGAGGTCGGCCACGGCCTTCGGCCGCCGGGCCAGCTCGGTCAGGCGGCGGTGCTCCGGCTGGAGACCGGGCCGCCCGGCCGGGTCCGCGCCGGGGGTGGCGAGCACGAACGCCAACAGGTCGAAGCCGTCGACCGGCGGGCGCACACGCCCCCCGGTGAGCGTGTACGGGCGCACCACCGGGCCGGCGTCGGAGTCCAGCCACTCGTGCTGCGGCCCGGGCGACTCAGCGCGCATCGGCCCGCTCCCCCGCCGCCCGGCTCGGCGCGGCCAGGTTCTCCCCGACCCGGATGACGAGCATCGCCATCTCGTACGCCGCCAGGCCGATGTCGGCGTCGGCGTCGCTGGCCACCGCCAGGCAGGCACCCTGCCCGGCGGCGGTCACGAACAGGTAGGCCGACTCCATCTCCACCACTGTCTGACGGACCGCGCCGCCGCCCAGGTGCCGGGTGGCGCCCTTGGCCAGGCCGGAGAAGCCGGACGCCAGCGCGCACAGGTGTTCCGCGTCGGTGCGGTCCTGGTCGGTGGAGGCGCCGAGCAGGAGCCCGTCCGCCGAGAGCACCACCGCCTGGCGGGCGGCGGGGACACGCTCCACCAGGTCGTCGAGCAGCCAGTCGAGATCGGCGTTCTGCCGCGTCGTGTGCACCACTAGGCGTCCCTCTCAGTCGCGGTTCGTTGGTCCGGCGCCGGCGGGGCGGGCTCCACAGGCGGCCCCACGGTGGTGGACGGCGTACCGGTGTCGCGCGTCTCGGTGCTGGGGGTGGCCGGGCTGGTCCCGGCGCCGCGCGAGCCGTCCCGGCGTCCGCGCGCGGTGCCGGCCTGCAACGCGGACATGGCCCGGCGGGCCTCCTCCGGGGTGCGGTGGGCCGGGGTGTCGGCGACCGCGGCGCGGGGCCGCGCCGTCGCGCCGCGCCGCCGGATCCGGCGGGGCAGGCCGTCGTCGTCGGCGGGTGGCTCCACCGTCGAGGCGCGCGCCGACTGCAACGACACCACTGTGCTCTCCGACCGGTCCCGGCCGGAACGGCCCGGACGGCCCGGCCGGGGCACAGTGGTCAGCCGGGTCACCTTGGCCAGGCGCCGCCGTTCCGGCCCGGCGGAGGCGTCCGCGCCCACCGGCGGCTCGTCGGTGATCAGTGCCGACGGTACGAACACCGCGGCGACGATCCCGGCCGGGCGGGACGGCCGCAGCTCCACCCGTACGCCGTGCCTGGCGGCCAGGCGTGCCACCACGAACAGCCCCAGCCGGGCGCTGCCGGACGGGTCGAACTCCGGCGGCTCGGCCAGCTTGCGGTTGGCCTCGGCCAGGGCCGGGGCGGACATGCCCAGTCCCCGGTCGGTGATCTCGATGGTGTAGCCGCCCGGGACGCTCCGGCCGGTGACGTCCACCCGGGTGCCGGGCGGGGAGAACGCGGTGGCGTTCTCGATCAGCTCGGCGAGCAGGTGGATCACGTCGCCGACGGCCCGGCCCAGCACCCCGGCCGTCGCCACCTCACCCACGTCGACCCGGTCGTACGCCTCGACCTCGGAGATCGCGCCGCGCATCACGTCGACAGCGGCGACCGGCCGCCGCCAGCCTCGTCCGGGCGCGGCCCCGGCCAGGATGACCAGGTCCTCGGCGTGCCGCCGCAGCCGCGTCGCCAGGTGGTCGACCTGGAACAGCCCGGCCAGCTCGTCCGGGTCCTCGGTACGCCGTTCCAGCCGGTCCAGCAGCGCCAGCTGCCGGTGCACCAGTCCCTGGCTGCGCCGGGCGAGGTTGAGGATCACCTCGTTGAAGCCGCGGCGCAGCGTCACCTCGTCGACGGCGGCGCGGACAGCGGTCCGGCGCACCTCGTTGAACGCGCGTGCCACCTGGCCGATCTCGTCGCCGCCGTGGTCCAGCTCGGGCGCCTCCCGGGCCACGTCGACCTCCTCGCCCCGGCGCAGCCGCGCCACGACGTCGGGCAGCCGGCGTTCGGCCACCTCGGTCGCGGCGGCGCGTACGCCGGTCAGCCGCTGTGCCAGCGACCGGCCGACCCGCCACGCCACCAGCACGCACACCACGATCGCGATCAGGCCCAGCACCCCGGCGAGGGCGAGCTGGACGAGGATCCGGGTGGCCATCGGCACCGAGCGTTCGGCGAGCCCGTCCGCGCCACCCAGCTCGAAGTCGCGCAGGCTCTGCCACACCTCGGCGTGACTGGTGTCCCACGCCCGCATGTCGAACCGGGCGGGCAGCGCCGGCGAGCGGATCAGGCTGTCCTGGAGCGCGCGCAGCCTGCCGAACCCGGCGCCCTCGATCATCCGCTGGTACGCGGCCCGCTCCCCGGACGGCAGCTCGGCCACCGCGATCTCGGCCAGGAAGCGCTGGTTCTCGATCGTACGCACCAGTTGCTCGTGCTCGCCGTCGCCGTACCGTCCGGCGGTGACGGCGCCGGCCAGCAGCGCGTCGGCCTGTCCGAGCAGCTCCCGGGAACGGCCCAGCGAGGTGAGCGCCGTGGCCTCCCGGTTGAGCTGCGCGTCGGGCAGCGCCGCCATCGCGCCGAACGCCTGGAACGCCGAGCCGATCATCCCGCTGTAGAGGCCGACGGCGCCGGCCCGGTCCACCGTCCGGTCGTCGATGAACGAGCGCCCCGCGGGCAGCGCGTCGAGCGCCGAGACCAGGTGGTCGAGCCGGTTGTCGAGCTGGGCGTCGGCGACGTCGCGCAGGTCCTCGCCGTCGACCTTGCGGCGCAGCTCGACGATCGCGTCGTCGGTGCGTACCCGCTGTTCGACCAGCTCGGGGAGGGCGCTGTCACCGGCGAGCTGGACCACCGACAGCCGCCGTTCCCGTTGCAGCTCCGCCACCACGGTCTCGCCCGGACGGCCCAGGTCGTAGAGGAGGGTACGCGCGGAGAGCAGGTCGAGCGCGGGCCCGAAGGTGAGCGTGGTGGCGAAGATCCACAAGGCCAGCAGCCCGGTCACCGGGCCGATGACCAGCGCGGTCAGCTTGGCGCGGATCGGCCAGTCACGGGTGTTCAATCAGACCTCGCCCGGGAAGGTGTCGCTCGGTGGCGCCGGCAGCGGCCGTCACGTTCGCCGGCCACGACGCCGGGCCCCGGCCCGGACGCCTTGGGCAGGATACGTAATCCGGGGCGGATGCACTACCGGCCGTCTCGGCTCTCACTACGGTCCGAGACGGGCACGACGGGCGCAGTCGGACACCGGCCCGGCACCGGACGGGCGGTCGCGACACCGCACCTTTTTCCGGCCCGGGGCGGAAAGTGCCGCACAACGGGATTGGCGATCACCCGCACGAGGGAATACCAGCGTGCGAAGGAGGAGCCATGTCGTCCACCCAGGTAGTCGTCATAGTCATCGTCGTCGCCGTCATCGCCGCGCTCGTCGCGGTCGCCGTGGTCGCCAGCCGCCGCCGGGCGCTCCGGGAGCGCTTCGGCCCCGAGTACGACCGGGCCGTCGCCGAGCAGGACAGCCGCAGCGCCGCCGAGCGCGAGCTGCGGGAACGGGAGCGCCGGCACGCCGAGCTGGAGCTGACCCCGCTGAGCCCGGAGTCCCGGGCCCGTTACGCCGCCGCCTGGGAGGAACTCCAGGTGCGCTTCGTCGACTCCCCCGCGGAGACCGTCGGCGAGGCTGACGAGCTGGTCAGCCGTCTGATCGCCGAGCGCGGATACCCCACCGGGGACTTCTCGGACCAGATCGCCCACCTCTCCGTCGAGCACGCCCGCACCCTCACCCACTACCGCGACGCCCACGAGATCCGGCAGCGCAACGAGCGCGGTGAGGCCGGCACCGAGGACCTCCGGCAGGCGCTGGTGCACTACCGGGCCCTCTTCGCCGACCTGCTCGGCGAGGACCCGGTGCCGACCGCCACGCAGCAGCCGGAGCAGCGCCACCCCGACCACGACCACGACCACGACCACGACGTCCCGAGCCGCTGAGGAGGCCGCCCCATGCGCCAGGAGGAACAGCAGGTCACGCAGGACCACCCCGAGGCCGTCCGGTCCGCACCGGTGCCGGTCCCGCAGCCGGGCGAGCACGCCCACGCCGACGCCGACCGCCGCGACACCGACCGGGCCGACGTGCCCGAGGACGCGCTGGACGACCGGGGCACCTTCGACGACCCGGCGGTCGCCACCGAGCGGAGCGACACGGACGTCGACGAGCGGCACGACGCCGAGGTCGACGAGACCCGCGCCTACGACGCCGGGGAGCTGCGCGACGCGGCCGACCGGACCGATGACGGGCGCGCCCCGTACCACGACCCGGCGCCGCTGCCGACGGCGTTCGGCGCGGCGACTGTGGGCGACGCGGTCGCCGCCTCGGCCCTGGCCGGCGGTCGTCCGCAGGACGAGCGCGACGCGCGCGACGAGGACACGGCAGCGCCGGGCGACGGCGCACCCGGTCAGACCGACCCGCTGGACGACGAGCGGGCCGACCCGACCGCCGGGGACCGCCTGCACGACCGCGACCGCTGGGACGCCGAGCACTCCGGCGCCACCGACCACGACGTGGACGGCGACGGCCGGGACGACCGCACCGGGTCCCACGCGGTCCGGGACGACCGCACGGTGGACGGCGTCGTCCGGGACGACGCGGTCGCCGACGGCGCGGTCGGGTACGGCAGCGCCGAGCCGGGCCTGGTCGACCCGGACGCCGAGCCCGTGCCCGCCGGATCCGGCGACGCCGACCGGCAGCACGACCGGATGGACACCACCACCGCGGCGACGGGCGCGGCGGCGGCCGGCGCCGCCGGCACGGCCCTGGGCGGCGCGGAGCGGCCCACGCCCGGCGCGGTACCGGCCGACGCGGCGACGCTGTTCGCCCCGGAGGCCGCCCAGAGCTTCCGGGACCGCTGGCGCGACGTGCAACTGCGCTTCGTGGACGACCCGCGCGCGGCGGTCGGCGAGGCGGAGTCACTCGTCGAGGAGGCGATCGAGGCGCTCTCCACGGCCCTGCGTGAGCAGCGCACCCGGCTCGGCACCTGGCAGGAGTCCGGCTCCACGGACACCGAGCAGCTCCGGATGGCCGTGCGTGGCTACCGCGACTTCCTGGACCGCGTGCTGGGCCGCTGACCCATCACCACGAAGCCCCGGCCGGTGACCCGGCCGGGGCTTCGCGCATGTCCGGACCGAACAGCAGGTATGAAACCTCGCAATCGGGGTACGTGCGGGCAGCGGTGCGCACGAGGGGAGCACGGGCATGGGCGGCGGCGGCCTGCGGTTGAACATGAACGCGCTGGACTATCTGATCCTGGCGCTCTATTTCGTCACGGTGCTCGGCGTCGGTTTCGCCGCCCGGCGCGCGATCCGCACCAGCGTGGACTTCTTCCTCTCCGGCCGCTCGCTGCCCGCCTGGGTCACCGGGCTGGCGTTCGTCTCGGCGAACCTGGGCGCGCTGGAGATCATCGGCATGGCCGCCAACGGCGCCCAGTACGGCATCATGACAGTGCACTACTACTGGATCGGCGCCGTGCCGGCGATGGTCTTCCTCGGCATCGTGATGATGCCGTTCTACTACGGCTCGAAGGTCCGCAGCGTCCCCGAGTACCTGCGGCTGCGCTTCAACCGCCCCACCCACCTGCTCAACGCGATCAGCTTCGCGGTCGCGCAGGTGCTCATCGCGGGCGTGAACCTCTACGCGCTGGCCCTGATCATGCAGGCGCTGCTCGGCTGGCCGCTCTGGTTCGCGATCATCGTCGGCGCGGTGATCGTGCTGGCGTACATCACCATCGGCGGGCTCTCCGGCGCGATCTACAACGAGGTGCTCCAGTTCTTCGTGATCGTCGCCGGCCTGGTGCCGATCACGGTGATCGGCCTGGTCAAGGTCGGCGGCGTCAGCGGCCTGATGGACGCGGTCCGCGACTCCCGGCTCGGCGAGGCCGGGCTGCACGCCTGGGAGGGCACCGGCAGCACCGCCAACCCGCTCGGCGCGCACTGGCTGGGCATCGTGTTCGGCCTCGGCTTCGTGCTCTCCTTCGGCTACTGGACCACCAACTTCGCCGAGGTGCAGCGCGCCCTGTCCGCCCGGAACATGAGCGCCGCCCGGCGTACGCCGATCATCGCCGCGTACCCGAAGCTGCTCATCCCGGCCGTCACCGTGATCCCCGGCCTGATCGCCCTGGTCACTGTCAAGGGGCTGGGTGCCGACGAGGGCGACCTGGTCTACAACAACGCGATCCCGCTGCTCATGCGCGACCTGCTGCCCAACGGCGTGCTCGGCATCGCGGTCACCGGCCTGGTCGCCTCGTTCATGGCCGGCATGGCCGCGAACGTCAGCGGGTTCAACACCGTCTTCACGTACGACATCTGGCAGGCGTACTTCCGGCGGGACGAGCCGGACGAGCACTACGTGAAGGTGGGCCGCCTCGCCACCGTCGGCGCGGTCGTGATCGGCATCGGCACCGCCTTCATCGCGGCCGGGTTCAGCAACATCATGAACTACATCCAGGCGCTGTTCTCGGTCTTCAACGCCCCGCTGTTCGGCACGTTCATCATCGGCATGTTCTGGCGGCGGATGACGCCGCTGGCCGGCTTCTGGTCGCTGCTGTCCGGCACCGTCGTCGCCACCGCCACGTACCTGCTCTACAAGGGCGGCGTGATCAGCTTCAACTCCGACCTGGAGGAGAGCTTCTGGGGCGCGGGCCTGGCCTTCGCCACCGTCGCGGTGGTGGCCGCGATCGTCACGCCGCTGACCCGGCCGAAGGCCGACCAGGAGCTGACCGGGCTCGTGTACGGCCTCAGCGACACCACGCTCGCCGACGACTCGCTGGCCGGCGACGCCGCCTGGTACCGCTCCCCGGTGCTGCTCGGCGTCGTCGCCGTGATCCTCGCCGCCCTGTTCTACATCCCGGTCTTCTAAGGAGGGGACGCACGCCATGGCAGACGACGCGGACCGCCACTACCAGGGCGGCGAGGCGCACGACCCGCTGGTCGACGAGACCGAGGACGCGCGGGAGGCGCGCTCGGCCGCGGCCCGGCTGTTCGACATCCGCCGCGTGATCGGCGGCCTGTTCGTGGTGTACGGGCTGATCGTCGGGCTGATGGGGCTGTTCGACACCTCCGCCGAGATCGAGAAGGCGCAGGGTCTACGGATCAACCTCTGGGCCGGCGCGGCGATGCTCGTGTTCGGCCTGCTGATGCTGCTGTGGCAGCGGCTGAGCCCCACCGAGACGCCGGAGCCGCACCGCGACGAGTCCTGACCCCCGCCGCCCGCATGGCGCGGCCCGCACCGGGTACGCCACGGGGATCAGGCGGAAGGGACAGGAGGGCAGCAGCATGACCGATCGTGACCGCGGTGGCGAGCGGCCGCTGGAGGAGACCCCCGAGGTGGCCGCGGCGGTGGACGACGACAGCACGGTGCCCCAGTTGCGCAGCGGCGGCACCGACCCGGACAACCCCGTGTTCACCGAGCCCGACGGCGCGGTACCCGACACCGGCTCGCCGAACCTCATCGGTGACCCGTACGCGGCCGGGACCGGCGCGACCGGCACCGGCACCGGCGCCGCCCCGGACGGCATCCGCACCGGCGCCGAACAGCCCTGGGATCCGGAGGACCTGGTGCGGGCCCGGGGTCAGGACGTGACGCCGGAGAACCTGGAGCGGGCCCGCCGCGACCTGGCCGAACTGGGCCGGGCGGCGATCGAGCGCACCGTGCCCTGACCCGGGACGGCCGAGGGCCCCTGGCCGACGTGGGCGTCGACCAGGGGCCCGGGGAACCCGCGCGGCGGTGCCTCACTCCCGCCGCCGCGGGTGGCCCTCACCGCGGCTCAGGAGAGCGGCGGGTACGCGTTCTGCATGAGCTGCTGGAACTGGGCCGCGAACCACGCGCCGGAGATCGGCGCGTCCGGCAGGGCGCCGGACATGTTGTTGCCGTTGCGGGCGTTACCGGTGTAGGTCGGGTCGCACATCCGGTCGAAGCCCTTGCCCTCGTTGTTCGGGATCTCCTTGCTGGAGCCGTCCGACTCACCCGGGGGCTTCACCCAGACGTAGGCGTCGATGCCGGGCTCCGGGTTGGCCTTCGGCCGCTCGCCGAGACCCGCGCCGGCCTGGTTGCACCAGTTGCCGGTGTGGAAGCGGCGGTCGACCCGGCCGCCGTCGACGTACGCGTCGATGCTGGTCGACGGGCCGGGGCCGGTCGGCCGGGCGGCGCCGCCCCAACCGTTGCGGGAGGTGTCGATCAGCATGCCGATGTTGCTGTCGAAGCCGACCGAGACCAGCTTCTGCCGGAACGCCTGGGCGAACGACAGCTCGTCGACGTACTGGTTCCAGTCGATCCACTTGGACTGCCGTACGGTCTGGCCGTTCACCGAGTCGGTGACCTTGACGTACGGCTCCTTCAGCGCGGAGTAGTTCGCCGTGTTGACGATGAAGCCCTGCACGTTGGCGACGGTGCTGCCGGACGCCACGGCGGCGGCCTTGAGCTGGTCGGCGACCGGGCCGAAGTTGCTGTCCCAGCCGATCCAGCCGTGGTGGGCGGCGTCGATGTAGTTGTAGACGTTGCCGATCGCGCCCAGCTTCGCCAGGGCGTAGCCGACACCGTTCACGTACGCGCCGTTGGCCTTGACCGTGTCACACATGACGGTGCCGCCCGCGTTGCCCGAGGTGTTGGTCACCAGGTTGGGCAGCGAGTCGATCTCGATGATGTTGACGATGCGCAGGTTCCGGTACTTCGCGTCGCTCTGGATCGCGGCGATCGGGTCGATGTACTCGGCCTTGTAGCGGGGCAGCTCGTCCGGGCCCAGCTCGCCGTTGGAGGCGAGCGCCGAGCAGTCACGGCCGGGCAGGTTGTAGATGACGAACTGGATGTAGCCGGCGCCCTGGGCGAGCGCGGCGTCCAGGTGCTGACGGACGCCCATCGCGCCGTTGGAGCTGCTGTCCGGCGTGCCGTTGATGGCGGCGATCCGGTCGAGCCAGACCGCGGTCGGGTTGTTCGACACCCGGCTGCCGCCGGAGACCGACTCGGCCTTGGCCTTCCACTCGGGGTTCACGTACCCCTTCACACCGGCGTACGGGTTGTCGACCCGCTGCCCGGGCGGCGGCGGGGTGGTCGTCGGCGGCGTCGAGGTCGGCGGGGTCGACGTCGGCGGCGTGCTCGTGGGCGGCGTGCTGGTCGGCGGCGTGCTCGTCGGCGGGGTGCTGGTGGACGGCGTGCCGCCGTTGCACACAGTGCCGTTGAGCGTGAACTGGGTCGGCTTGGGGTTGCTGCCGCTCCAGGAGCCGTTGAAGCCGATGGTGGTGCTGGCGCCGCTGGCGAGCGACCCGTTGTACGACTCGTTCTGCGCGGTGACGTTCTGCCCGCTCTGGGACCACCTCGCGGACCAGCCGTTCACCACCCGCTGCGAGCTGTTCGGGAAGGTGAAGCCGAGGTTCCACGAGCTGAGCGCGTCACCGATGTTCTTGATGGTCACGTTACCGGTGAATCCACCGGGCCAGTCGCTGGTCGTGTAGGTCACGCTGCACTGGGTGGCGGCCTGCGCCGCGGTGACCGGGAGGGTCACCAGTCCACCGGCTACCAGGACGCCGGCGCTGGTGAGCGCAAGCGTCCGGTTCCGGCCGGACAGCCTTCTCCACAGATTCATGCCACTGATCTCCTTGGGCGAGACCGGATCCGCGTACGGCCCGGCGCAAATGGCGGCTGCGGTCGCCCTGCGGGAACGACCGTGCGCGCCACGGGTTACTTCGGGGGACGCCCGACCCGGACGGGCGTTGGGGGTGGTGGTGCCGACCGGTCCGCAGGACCGGCCGATGGAGACGGACGTCGGCCGGTGGTGCCGGCTGCCCTCGACGTCTGAGCTCGCGGTGTGGCTCCCCGAACCGCGTGCAGCGATTCTTGCATGGGAGCGCTTCCATGGCAATGCCTCGATACGCCACCGCCCACCCTACCGCCGCCCGGGGCCACCCTCGGCCCGACGCCCGGCCCTCGTTCCGCCGCCACCACCGCAGCCCTGCGCCGGGCGGAACGCCATGGGTGCCAAACAGCCCGGAGACACCCATGGCGTTCCACTCGCGCGTACAGGTCGGGCAGCACGCGCACGGGACGCATCACTGGCAAATCCCTAAAAGCGAATCTTTCCCCGGATAAGTCGTGAAACGGTCTAACGTCAGCCTTAGCTCGACTGACGTCGGGCTCAGGACGAACAGGGATGGAGACGCTGGTCATGGCTAAGGGGGTGTCTCAGTTGGTGATTTTTGCGAGTCGGCGGTGGCAGATGAGGATGGCGGCGAGGTCGGCGAAGGCTTGGAAGTGCTCGGCTTTG
>NZ_JBEZMS010000014.1:0-147321 GCF_040652815.1 Micromonospora sp. NPDC048169 | reverse complement strand
GGCTGGGGCACGGTGGAGCAGATCACCGACCCCGAGTACTCCACGACCGCGTTCCTGAAGGGTCTCAAGCAGGTCGACGGCTGGAAGGACATGCCGCTGACCAAGGCCGCCCAGACCGTCCAGGTGTCGGCCTACCCGGACCACTACGCCCAGTGGGAGCAGCAGGCCGCCGACCTGGTCGCCGAGCACTGGAACAAGTAAGCGAGACAGGCCGGCACCCCGAACGGGGTGCCGGCCTTCACGCGTCCGGGTGAACCGGCCACGGTAGCCGGGGTGCCCGCGGTGCCGACGAGGGTTGGATGCGGGGCATGGACGAGGTGGACGCCCCGGCGCTGCGGCAGGCGTACGACGCGTTGTTCGCGGAGATCGACGCGGGCGGGTTCGGGCCTCCGCCGGAGGGGGATCTGAGCGCGGAGCAGATCGTGGCTCACCTGGCCGCCAACGACGAGCTGATGAGCGAGGCGACCGAGGCGGTGCTGGCCGGTTCGCCGTTCGCCTACTACGACCTCGACACCATCCACCGGCCGCAACTGGACGCGCTGGTCTCCGAGTGCGGCGGGCTGGACGGCGTGGCCGCGCTGTTCCGGGCCACGAGCCAGAAGCTGTGCGCGTTGGCCGAACGGCTCGGCCCGGCGGCGGAGACGCCTGTGGACACGGTTTTGCGCGAGGGTTTCGACCTGGACGTGGACGACTCGCTGCCCTGGGGCAGAGCGCTGGATCTGCACATCCGCGTGCACCTGCCGCTGCATCTCACCCAGCTCCGCGCCCTGCGCCGCCAGCCCCACCTTGCCTGAGGATCAGGCCGGCAGACCGCCGATCATGCAGGTGTGGCAGTGGACAACTCCGACATGCCAGGCCTTCCAGGTGCCACAACTCCAAGATCGACGGAAGCTGGCGGGGGTGTGGGCGGGGCGGGAGACGGGCGGAACGTGCGGCGGTAGGCGGTGGGGGACACGCCGACCCGGGCGTGGAGGTGCTGGCGCAGTGCGGCGGTGGTGCCGAAGCCCGCGTCCCGGGCGATCCGGTCGACGCTCAGATCAGTCGTCTCCAGCAGCAGCCGGGCGTGTTCGGTGCGTTGCTGGAGCAGCCACTGCGCCGGGCTGAGCCCCGTCTCGGAACGGAAGTGCCTGGTGAACGTACGGACGCTCATCCGCGCGTGCGCCGCCATCTCGCGCAGCGCCACCGGCTCGTGCAGCCGCTGCCGCGCCCACTCGCGGGTGGCGGCGGTGCCGTGGTCCGCGCCGCGTGGCACCGGCCGTTCGATGTACTGGGCCTGCCCGCCGTCACGCCACGGCGGCACCACGCAGCGCCGGGCCGCCCGGTTGGCCACCGCGCTGCCGTGGTCGGTCCGTACGACGTGCAGGCACAGGTCGATGCCGGCGGCCACGCCGGCCGAGGTGAGCACGCGACCGTCGTCGACGAAGAGCACGTCGGGGTTGAGCCGTACGCCGGGGTGCAGGCGGCGGAAGCGCGACGCGTACGCCCAGTGCGTGGTGGCGGGGCGGCCGTCGAGCAGGCCGGCGGCGGCGAGCACGAACGCGCCGGTGCAGATGGACATGACGCGCGCGCCCCGGTCGTGCGCGGCCCGCAGCGCGTCTGCCACCTCGGCGGAGACGATCCCGTCGTGCATCGGCGGGCCGCCGTGGATGCCGGGGACGATCACGGTGCCGGCGCGCTCCAGCAGCTCCAGGCCGTGGTCGGGGAGGACCTGGAAGCCGGCGCTGCTGCGTACCGGCAGCCCGCCCGGGGTGCAGGTGGCCGCCGCGTAGAGCGGGCTGCCGTCGTCGGTACGGCCGGCGCCGAAGACCTGGGCCGGGGTGCCGAGGTCGAGCGCCACCACGCCGTCGAGGGCGAGGACGGCGATCCGGTGCGGTACAGACATGGCCCGATTATTGCGCATGATGTCTTTCCGGCCACTCGTCCCCCGCAACCGCCCGGCCGGAGACTCGGCTGGTGACCCGATCCCGCCCGCATCCGGCCTGGCTCGTCGCCGCCGTCGCCTTCGTGGCGCTCGTCGGCGCGGCCGGTTTCCGCGCCACGCCCGGCGTGTTGTTGCACCCGCTGCACGCCGAGTTCGGCTGGCCGCTGGCGACCATCTCCGCCGCCGTCTCGGTCAACCTGCTGCTGTACGGCCTCACCGCGCCGTTCGCCGCCGCGCTGATGGACCGGTTCGGCATCCGCCGGGTGGTGGCCGGCGCACTGTTGCTGGTGGCCGCCGGCAGCGGCTTGACCGTGGGGATGACCGAGAGCTGGCAGCTCCTGCTCTGCTGGGGCGTGCTCGTCGGGCTCGGCACCGGCTCGATGGCGCTGGCGTTCGTGGCGACGGTGACCGGGCGCTGGTTCGTCAGGCGCCGGGGCCTGGTGACCGGCGTGCTCACCGCCGGCGGCGCGGCCGGGCAGCTCGTCTTCCTCCCGCTGCTGGCGGTGCTCGTGCGCGACCACGGCTGGCGCACGGCGGCACTCGTCGTGGCCGGAGCAGCGCTGGCGGTCGTACCCCTTGTGGTGTGGTTGTTGCGGGAGCATCCGGCGGACCTGGGGCGGCCCGCCTACGGCGCGACCGAGGTCGTGCCGCCGGCCCGGCCGGAGGGCGGCGCGGCGGCGCGGGCGGTCGGCGCGCTCGCCGCCGCCGCGCAGACCCGGGCGTTCTGGCTGCTCGCCGGCGGTTTCGCGATCTGCGGGGCGACCACGAACGGCCTTGTCGGTACGCACTTCGTGCCGGCCGCGCACGACCACGGCATGCCGGAGACCACAGCCGCCGGGCTGCTCGCCGTGGTGGGGCTCTTCGACATCGCCGGCTCGATCGCCTCCGGCTGGCTCACCGACCGGGTCGACGCCCGGCTGCTGCTCGGCGCCTACTACGCGTTGCGCGGGGCGTCGCTGCTGGTGCTGCCGAGCCTGTTCGCCGGCTCGGCCCGGCCGAGCATGCTGGTCTTCATCGTCTTCTACGGGCTGGACTGGGTGGCCACAGTGCCGCCGACGGTTGCGTTGTGCCGGGAGTGGTTCGGCGCGTCCGGGGCCGTGGTGTTCGGCTGGGTGTTCGCCGCGCACCAGTTCGGCGCCGCGTTCGCGGCCACCGGCGCGGGTCTGGTCCGGGACCGGCTCGGCGACTACGCGCCGGCCTGGTACGTGGCGGGTGCGCTGTCGATCGGCGCGGCCGGGCTGTCGCTGCTGCTGCGCCGCCGTGCCGCCGGGGAGCCCGCGTTCGCGCTGCCGGTGCCGGCCCGGCGGGCCTGGAGCTACCGGGGCTGACCGTCAGCCGGCCGCCCACTGCTGCTCGGCGGCGCCGCCGCACGGCGCCTGCTCCAGCTCGCGCCCGGCCTCGGTGCCCGCGTCGTCGACCTGCGCGCACTTGCCGCTGTGCACCGCGACCAGCAGCGCCGCGCCGTTCCCGGCCGGCTGGAACCGCCACTGCTGGTTGGCCTGCCCGTTGCAGGACCACTGCTGGATGTCGGCGCCGTCGTCGGTGCTGGCCTCGTTGACGTCCAGGCACTTGCTGCTCGCCGCGTTGACGAGCAGGTAGGTGTCGTTCGTGACCGGCGTGACCACCCACTGCTGCTCCGGACCGCCGGTGCAGTCGGCGAGCGCGGCCTGGGCGCCCTCGGCCTCGTCACCTGTCACGCCGAGGCAGCGCCCGGACGGCACGCCCCGCAGCACCTTCGGCGTGGCGACTGGTGCGGCCGGTGTGGTCGGCGCCGCGCTCGGCGAGGGCGACGCCGAGGTCGGGGCGGGCTCCGCCGTCGGTTCCGCGCCCGGCTCGCTCGGCTCCGCTGTGGGCACCGCAGCCGCCGGCACCACCGGCCGCTCGCCACCGCCGCCGAGCACGCCGGTGGCGAAGAAGGCCCCGAGGAGTACGCCCGCCACGCCGACGCCCAGCGCGACCCGCATCAGCGGGTCCTGGGGCAGCCGGACGCCTCGGACACCACGGGCGCGGCGGGCACCGTAGACGGTGCCGGACGGGTCGGAGTGCGGGTCGGCCATGGGGGCATAGTGACCCACCGGGGCCGCCGGGTGCCAGTCGCCCGGCGGCACGGTGACTCAGTCGACGACCCGGACGTCCTTCCAGAACGCCACCCGGTCGCGGACCATCTCCGCCTCCGGCTTGGGATCGGGGTAGTACCAGACGGCGTCCGGGCTGGTGGCGCCGCCGTGTTCCAGCGTGTAGTAGGAGGCCGTGCCCTTCCACGGGCAGACCGTGTGGGTGTCGGACTCTCGGATCAGATCCTCGCGCAGCGCGGTACGGGGGAAGTAGTGGTTGCCCTCGACCAGCACCGTGTCGTCGCTCTCGGCGACGACGAGGTCGTTCCAGACGGCTTTCGGCATGTCCTCCACGCTATGCCGGTCGCCGCGCACCGGCCACCGCTGCGCGCGTGGGCTCCTCGTCTGTCACGTCGGCGACGGTCGCGCCGAGCGCGGCCAGCGCGGCGTCCGCGTCGAGCGCGACGGCCAGGCCGTGCTCGCCCGCGCCGAGCGTGACCTCCCGGCCGCGCAGCCGCTCGTCGGCGACCACCGGCCAGGCGGTGGTGGAGCCGAACGGCGTGATGGTGCCGCGCGCGTACCCGGTGGCGTCCTTCGCCGCGGCGGCGTCGGGCATCGACAGCCGGCTCACCCCGAGCAGGGCGCGCAGCTTCGGCCAGGAGATCACCCGGCCGCCGGGGGTGAGCACGAACAGCAGGTCACCCTCGCCGCGGCGGACCACAATCGTCTTGACCACGTCGGGCACCTCGACGCCGCGCGCCGCGGCCGCCTCGGCGAGGCTCGCCACCGGACCGTGGCGGATCACCCGGTACGGCAGGCCGGCATGGTCGAGAGCGGTCAGCGCGGGATTCGCCATGGCGGCCACGCTAACGCGCGCGTCGTCGGCGAGTCGCCGAATGGCCACCGTGGACGTCCCACGAATTTGTCGTACCCGCGCGTAAGGTGATCTCATGCACGCTGTCCGTGATCATGAACGGGCGGTGGACACGCTGCGACGCTCCTACGCCGCGGTGCCCGCCGGGGAACCCGTACGGCTGGCCAAGCAGACCTCGAACCTGTTCCGGCCCCGCTCCGCGCCGCGTACGCCGGGGCTGGACGTGAGCGGCCTGACCGGTGTGCTCGCCGTGGACCCGGCGGCCCGCACCGCCGACGTGCAGGGCATGTGCACGTACGAGGATCTGGTCGACGCGACGCTGCCGCACGGCCTGATGCCGCTTGTCGTGCCGCAGTTGCGCACCATCACGCTGGGCGGGGCGGTGACCGGGCTGGGCATCGAGTCGACGTCCTTCCGCAACGGCCTGCCGCACGAGTCGGTGCTGGAGATGGACGTGCTCACCGGCGCGGGGGAGATCGTCACGACCCGGCCCCGGGGCGAGCACGCCGACCTGCACCGCGCCTTCCCCAACTCGCTGGGCAGCCTGGGCTACGCCACCCGGCTGCGCATCGAGCTGCAACCGGTCCGACGGCACGTGTCGTTGCGCAACATCCGGTTCACCCGGCTGGAGGAGCTGGTCGACGCGGTCGGCGAGGTGGTCGCCAAGGGGGCCTGGGGTGGTGAGCCGGTCGACGCCATGGACGGGGTGGTGTTCAGCCCCGGCGAGGCATACCTGGTGCTGGGCGCGTTCACCGACGAGGCCGAGGGTCCGCCGTCCGACTACACCGGCCAGGAGATCTACTACCGCTCGCTGCGCCGGCGCACCCGCGACACGCTGTCCGCGTACGACTATCTCTGGCGCTGGGACACCGACTGGTTCTGGTGCTCGGCGGCGTTCGGGGTGCAGCACCCGGTGGTGCGGCGGCTGTGGCCGCGGCGCTACCGGCGCAGCGACGTCTACCACCGGATCGTCCGGTTGGAGCACCGGCACCAGGTGGCCGCCCGGGTCGACAGGTGGCGGGGCCGCCCGGCGCGCGAGCGGGTGGTGCAGGACGTGGAGGTCCCGCTGGACCGCACGCCCGAGTTCCTGCGCTGGTTCGCGGCGAACGTGGGCATGACGCCGGTGTGGCTGTGCCCGTTGCGGCTGCGCGAGCCGTCCGGTCCCGGGTCGGCGAAGGGGTGGCCGCTATATCCGCTCCAACCGGGCGAAACGTATGTGAACATCGGCTTCTGGGGAAGCGTGCCCATCGCGGCGGGCTCCGCCGACGGCGACGTCAACCGCCAGATCGAGCGCATGGTGTCGGAGGTCGGCGGCCACAAGTCGCTCTACTCCGACGCGTACTACGACCGGGGCGAGTTCGACCGGCTCTACGGCGGGGACACCTGGCGTGCCGTGAAGGACCGTTACGACCCGGACAACCGACTCACCGGACTGTACGAGAAGGCGGTATCCCGAGCATGAGTCTGACCGACCGAACACCGGGGGCGGCGAGCGCCCCGGCCGGCCCGCCGGCGGGCGGGCGGCGTACCGGACCCACTGTCGCGGAGGTCGTCCGCGCGGTCACCACCGGCGACCTGCCCATCCGGGTCACCGGCTACGACGGCAGCGCGGTGGGCCCGGCCGACGCCGGGATCACCCTGGCGATCCGCACCGAGCGGGGCCTGTCCTACCTGCTCACCGCGCCGGGCGACCTGGGCATGGCCCGCGCCTACGTCAGCGGCGACCTGGGGTTGGAGGGGGTGCACCCGGGCGACCCGTACGAGGCGCTGCGGGTGATCAAGGACGAGGTGCCGCTGCGCGTCCCGGCGGTGGCCGAGGCGCTCGCGCTGGTCCGGGGGCTGGGCTGGGAACGGCTGCGTCCGCCGCCGCCCCCGCCGCAGGAGGCGGCACCGCGCTGGCGGCGGCTGATGACCGGACTGCGCCACTCGCGTACCCGGGACAGCAGCGTGATCTCGCACCACTACGACGTGTCGAACGCCTTCTACGAGAAGGTGCTCGGGCCGTCCATGACGTACACCTGCGCGGTTTTCCGCAGCCCCGGCGACACGCTGGAGGAGGCGCAGCGGAACAAGTACGACCTGGTCGCCGGCAAGCTGGCGCTCAAGCCGGGGATGCGGCTGCTGGACGTCGGCTGCGGCTGGGGCGGCATGGTCCGGCACGCGGCCCGGGAGTACGGCGTCAAGGCGCTCGGCGTGACGCTGTCGAAGGCGCAGGCCGACTGGGCGCGGGCCGCCATCGAGCGGGAAGGGCTGAGCGAGCTGGCCGAGGTGCGCCACCTGGACTACCGGGACGCGCCGCGCGAGCAGTTCGACGCGATCTCCTCGATCGGGCTGACCGAGCACATCGGCGTGCGCAACTACCCGGCCTACTTCGGCGCGCTGCGTTCCCGGCTCAAGCCCGGCGGGCGGCTGCTCAACCACTGCATCACCCGGGCCGACAACCGGGCGCCGCACCGCTCCGGCGCGTTCATCGACAGGTACGTCTTCCCGGACGGCGAACTGGCCGGGCCGGGCCGGTTGATCAGCGAGATCCACGACGCCGGGTTCGAGGTGCACCACGAGGAGAACCTGCGGCAGCACTACGCGCTGACGCTGGCCGGCTGGTGCCGCAACCTGGTCGGGCACTGGGACTTCTGCGTCGGCGAGGTCGGGCCGGGCACCGCGAAGGTGTGGGGGCTCTACATGGCCGGCTCGCGGCTGGCGTTCGAACGCAACGGCATCCAGCTGCACCACGTGCTCGCCACGCACAACGGCCCCGAGGGGGTGAACGGGTACCCGCTGCGTCCGGACTGGACGCCCTGACGCGACGTACCGACGAAAGGCCGCGCGGACCGCGCGGCCTTTCGTGGAAGTCATTGACAAAGAAGTTTTGTATGTACAAACTGATTTTGCCATGAGAGACGTCCTGTACCTGGAACAGCGCGAGCAGGCCGAGGTCCTGCTCAAGCCGCAGCGCATCGAAGTGCTGCGGCAACTGGCCGAACCCCGCACCTGCACCGAGGTCGCGAGCCGGCTGGAGCAGACGCCGCAGCGCGTCTACTACCACGTCAAGCAGCTCGTCGCGGCCGGGCTGGCCGAGCAGGTGGCGCAGCGGCAGGTGCGCGGCATCACCGAGGGCATCTACCAGGCCGCAGCCCGGTCGTACTGGCTCTCGCCCCGCCTGGTCGGCCGCATCGGCGGCACCCGCCGGGCCCGCGACGAGCTGAGCCTGGGCTACCTGCTCGACCTCATGGAGGAGGTCCAGGCCGACATCGCCGCGCTGGACCGTGCCGCCCCCGAGCTGCCGTCCATCGGCGTCTCCGGCGAGATCCGGGTGCCCGCCGAGCGGCGGCAGGAGTTCCTGCACGACCTGCAGACGACGCTGCGGGACCTGTTCACGCGCTATGGCGGCGCCGAGGGAGACGCCTTCAAGCTCGCCGTGGCCTGCTACCCGAAAGGCGACACGCATGACTGAGCCGATGACCATCCGCGCCCGCCTCGCCGCCCCGGTGGCGACCGTCCGCCGGGCCCTGACCGACCCCGCCGAGCTGCGCGTCTGGCTGGCCGAGCACGTCGAGGTCGAGCTGCCCCGGCGGTACGAGTTCTGGGGCCGCTACACGCCCGACGGCGACGCGCCACACCAGCGGCTGCTGCACGTCGACGACCGGACGCTGCGCTTCGCGTGGACGCTCGACGGGGTGGAGACCACCACCGAGTTCGAGGTGGAGCCCGACGGCGACGGCACGATACTCACGCTGCGGCAGAGCCACTTCGACTACGCGGAGGCGATGAGCGGCAGCAGCATCCGGGGGGTGCTCCAGACGTACTGGTACCTGGCGATCGCCCACCTCAACGATCACCTGGACGGCCGGCCGCTGCTGCCGCGTACCGACTTCACCTCCGCCGACCTGCGCGGCGAGACGGTCATCGACGCGCCGATGGACAAGGTGTGGACCTCGCTCACCGACTCGGAACAGGTCACCGCCTGGTTCGGCTTCCCGATCGGCGTCGAGCCCTGGGAGGGCGGCCGGTACGCGATGGGCGGCCTCGACGCCGGTGAGGCCGCGAAGGTGTTCGACGTGACGCCGGGGCGGGCGCTGTCCATCGACTGGGGGCCAGTCGGCGTGACCTCCTGGGAGCTGGCGGAGTCCGACGGAAAGACGAAACTGACGTTCGTGCAGTCCGGCTTCGACGAGGGCAACCCGCCGTACGCGGCCTGGTGCGGCAACGTGGCCGGGTGGGCCGAGCTGCGCCGCTTCCACGAGGTGCCCGACTGGCACCCGATCTGGCTGTAAGGAAGGGCCCCCTCTTAACGCCTCCGGTAGAGGAGGGGGCCCCTTTTAACACGGACCTCGGGTGGGTAATGCCGGGCGATGTTCTTCATCTTCGGGCTGCGCACCAAGGTCGTCCGGTCCGGCGTCGTCACCGAGGTCTGCCGCAACTGCGGCAACCAGGCCGCCCAGGTGATCACCCGCCGGGTCACCAAGTTCAGCCTCTTCTTCGTCCCGCTGATCCCGCTGCGCACCCGGTACGCGCAGCAGTGCACATTCTGCGGCGCCCAGTACGACATCTCGCGCGCCGAGGCCCAGCGCCTCCCGGTCGGCTGACAGTGACCCGCTTTCTCTGCTGGCTGATCGGCCGGCAGCCGGTCACCCCACCCGCCGTGCCGGTGCACACCGCCGCCCGTCCGCCCTGCACGCCCGGCCGCCGGCACCGCCGACGGCGCCGTCCGGTCGCGGGCGCGCAGTCGCCCCGCTCGCCCTGGAACCGCTCCGCCGGCCGCTGACCGACCGGGCCCGGGGTGTTAACAAGGGGCCCGTCCTCTACCGGAGGCGTTAACAAGGGGCCCTTCCTTACACTTCATCGGGTGGAAGATCGGCTGGCACGGATCAGGGGTGGTGGGCCGCCCCGGCGGCACAACGCCCGCACCATCGCCGCGCTGACCGGCAACCCCGGCTGCACCCGCCGCGCGGTGCTGGACAGCGCCGGCGCGGACAAGCCGGCGCTCGCCGAGCGGCTCGGCTTCCCGGCCCGGTTCGGGCAGTCGCGCTTCGCTATCACCCGGGGCAACGCCTTCGAGGCGCAGGTGAAGGCCGACGGTGGCGCACTGTTGCTGCGCCTGGTCGCGGAGCGCCTCGGCGTACCGGTCCCGGCCGAGGCGACCTGGACCGACCTCGGTGCCGACGACGACCGGCCGGAACGCTCCCGGGCGGCGCTGACCGCCGGCGGGAACGGCCCGGCGCTGTTCGACCATCCGCTGCTCGGACTGGACGTGGCCGGGACCCGGGTGCACCTGGAACCGGACCTGGTCGCCGCCCGGCTCGGTGGCCGGTTCCACGTCGTGGAGATCAAGTCGTTCCCGGTGATCGACGGGCAGGCCGACCCGGGCAAGGTCGCCGCCGCCGCGATCCAGTCCGCCGTCTACGTGCTGGCGCTGCGCGAACTGCTCGCCGCCGAGGGACACGACCCGGAGCTGGTGTCGCACGAGGTGGTGCTGGTCTGCCCGCGCGACTTCGCCAACCAGCCGGTGGCCAGCCTGCTCGACGTCCGGCGGCAACTGCTGGTGCTGCGCCGCCAACTGGCCCGGATGGCCCGGGTCGAGGATCTGCTCGCCGCCGTACCGGCGGGGTTCACAGTGGACCCGGCGGCCGATCCGGCCATGCTCGCCGCCGCGCTGCACCAGGTGCCCGCGCGTTACGCGCCTGACTGCCTGGCCGCCTGCGAGCTGGCGTACTTCTGCCGGCACGAGGCGCGCGGGCAGACCGGCGCGCTGGGCCGGCCGGTCCGCGAGGCGCTCGGCGGCGTCGAGGAGGTCGCCGACGTGCTGGCGCTCGCCGAGGGCTCGGCCGCGCCCGAGCCGGAGCAGGCGGAGGCCGCCGCGCTGCTGCGGGCCGCCGCGCGCCTGCGCGCCGACGCACTCGCCGGAAACCCCGCGTGAGTACGCTGCGCGCGCTCGCCCGGGCGCAGGCGGTCGCCACCGGGCGGGCCCAGCCGGTCGCCACCGTCCGACACCTGCACCTGTCCGACCGGCCGCTGGTGCTGGTGCCGCTCGCGCTCGCCGGTGAGGCGAACGCCCCGCTCGCGGCGATGGTCGGCGCCGCGCCCGACGAGGCCCGGCTGCTTGTGGTGCCGCAGCCGCGCAACCGGGACCAGCGGTTCGCCTTCGCCGCCGAACTGGCCGCGATCGTGCTGCCCTACCTGGACGAGTTCCGCGACCTGACCGAGGCGGTTCCGGTCGACCGGGGCCGCGACGTCCGCCACCGGTACGCCGACGCGCCGCAACTGCTGGTGCCGAACCCGGCCGGGATCACGTTCCTGCGGCTGTTCGGCCGTTCCACCCGGTTCCGCCGTACCGACGGCGACTATCCGGTGCACCAGTCGGTGCCGCTGCTCGGGCGCTGGCTGACGTTCTTCGCCGAGCGTGCCGAGCAGCCCGGCTCGTCGGCGCTGCTGGCGCTCACCGACGCGCTGACGCTGCACTGGGCGACCGGGCAGAGCGTGGTGGAGGACCTGCACCTGCCGGCGGTGCTGGGCTGGCTCGACCCGCCGGCCGGGCTGACCGGCGCCGAGGCGGCGGCCCGCGCCGAGGACCCGGCCCGCTGCCCGCCCGCCGGGCCGGCCACCGACCCGGACTTCGACAACCGCAGACTGGCCCCGGCGATCGAGGCGTACACCCGGGCCGAGGACGACCCGGTTGCGCGCTCGGCCGCGTACGACGAGCTCACCGGCCTGCTGCGCGACCAGCTGGCGCCCACCTGGGAGCTGATGTGGCGCGGCGTCGGGCTGCTGCGGACGCTGCCGGCCGGCGCGCGGGTGACCGGCCGGTGGGCCGGTGACCGGGACGCGTTCACCGCGCACGCCGAGCACGTCGACACCGGGGGCGGCCCGCAGCCGCGCCGCGACGGCGCGGTGGCGGCGGCGCTGCGGTTGCAGCGGCTGGAACGGGCGTCGACCGCCTGGGCGGTGCAGCGCGCCTACGACGATCCGCTGGTGATGGCCGAGCACCGGCTGACCGGGGAGGCGTTCGTCGGCGAGGTGACGCTCGCCGACCCGGCGCGGGTGGACGACTCCGGCAGGCGGCCGGTGCTGCGCCCGCGCATCCAGGTGGTCACCACCGAGCCGGTGCCGATGCCGGTGGGCGCGACGCTGTACTCCCCGTCCCGCCCGGGGCAGAAGGCGAAGATCGTGTTCGTGACGCCCGGCGGCGACGGCAAGACCGAGGTGGTGCTCGAACTGTCCGGCGGGATGGGCCGGGGACTGACCGCGCCGCCCGGCACCGTGCCCGAGGTGGGCGAGCGGATCTGCCTGACCAGCCTGTCCGACGGTTTCCTGCCCGGTGGCGCGTTCCCCGCGCCGGAGGAGACACCGTGGACGCACGGCGGGCCGCCCGGCACGGCCACCGCGCCGCAGGACCCGGCCCCGGCGGAGGACTGGTCCTGACCCGCGCGGCTCAGGCCGGCGCCGCCCTCACCCGGGCCGCCGCCGTCCGGTGACCGACATCGACGGACCCTGGCGGCCGTCCCCGGCGCTGGCTAGGCTTGCGCCGTCCGTCGTCCGGTCCTCGTCGCCCGAGGGTGCACGTCTGGAAGAGAGCCGGAGCGCATCGTTGTATTCCAGCACGACGTGAGCCTCGCCGCCGCGGCGCCGGCCCGTCATCCGCTCGCCGGCCGTGTCGGACTTGTCGCGGCCGCCGTCGCCGTACTCGGGGAGATGGCCTGGCTGGCCGCTCGCCTGCCGGGTGCGGCGCTGGTGAGCGACATCGGCGCGATGGCGGTGTCGAGCTGGGCGGCGGTGCTCTGCGTCGGTGCGGCGCGACGCCGGCCGGCCGCGTTGCGCCGGTTCTGGGAACTGCTCGCCGCCACCATGGCCCTCGCCGCGCTCGGACGTGCGGTGTGGACGGTCGAACGGATCGGCGGGCTCGGCCTGCCCCACACACCGCTGGTGGCGGGCCTGTTCGCCGGCGGAATCGTCACCGGCACCGGCGCGCTGCTCTGCTCCCGCACCGGCCCGCGCAGTGTGATCGGCCGGGCCCGCACCGTGCTCGACGGGGTGATCGTCGGGCTGGCCCTGATCCCGATCGGCTGGGTGGTGGTGTTCCACCGGATCACCGACGCCGAGCTGGCCGATCCCATGCGGACGTTCGGGTTGCTCTACCCGATGTTCGACCTGATGCAGCTCACCATCCTGGTGGCGGTCGCCGGGCCGGGCCGGCCGATGTGGCGGGCGCTCACCGTGATCGGGGCGGGCCTGGCGATCCGGTCCGGCGCGGACGCCGTCTACGTCTCGCTGGTCGCACGCGGCGACTACACGCCGGGTCACCCGGTCGACGTCTGCTGGCCGCTGAGCTACCTGCTCGTCGGCCTGGCCACCCGCTACCCGCCCCCGGACGACGGCGACGGTGAGGACGATCTGGTCGACTCGCCGCTGCCGCCGTGGTGGCGGGTCGCGCTGCCGTACCTGCCGGTGGGCGGTGCGATCGTCGCGGTCCTGCTGTCGCGGCAGCCCAGCGGGCAGACCCCGCAGGTGGTCTTCGTCGGCATGATGGGCCTGCTCGGGGTGCTGGCGCTGCGTCAGGGCCTGGCCGCGAACGAGAACCTGCGGCTGGTGGGCCGGCTGCGCCGGCTCGCGTACTCCGACCAGCTCACCGGTCTGCCCAACCGGCTGACGTTCGTCCGGCGGCTGCGGCGCGCGCTGCGCGCGGGCGGGCCGGTCGCCGTGGTGCTGCTCGACCTGGACGGCTTCAAGCAGGTGAACGACAGGTTCGGGCACGCCGCCGGGGACCGGCTGCTGACCGCCACCGCGGAGCGCATGCGGGACGCGGTCGGCCCGGACGGGATGATCGCCCGGCTCGGCGGCGACGAGTTCGCGGTGCTCGTGGCCGGGGAACGCCCGGTGTCGCCCGAAGGGCTCGCGGTGCGGCTGCTCGCCGCCCTGGAACCGTTACCCGGCGAGGAGGATCTCGGCGTCCACCCGTCGGCGAGCATCGGCATCGCCGAGTACGGGCCGCAGCACACCTCGCACACCGACCTGCTCCGTGACGCCGACATCGCCATGTACGCGGCGAAGGCGGCCGGCAAGGCCGTGTACCGCACGTGCACGCCGGAGCTGCGCGAGTCGGCGGTCAGCCGGGCCGAACTGATCGCCGACCTGCGCCGCGCGGTGGACGAGGGTCAGTTGCTGATGGAGTTCCAGCCCATCGTCGACCTGGACACCGGCACGGTACGCAGCGCCGAGGCGCTGGTGCGCTGGCGGCATCCCCGGCTGGGTGTGCTGACCCCGGCGCGGTTCCTGCCGCTGGCGGAGGAGACCGGGCTGATCGTGGCCATCGACAGGTGGGTCATCCACGAGGCGTGCCGGGCCGCGGCCACCTGGCGGGAGCACGCGCCGGACGTGACGGTCGCGGTGAACATCGCCGCCGCCCACCTGTGCCGGCCGGACCTGATCGCCACCGTCACCGGCGCGGTCGGCGCGGCCGGCCTGCCGCCCCGCGCGCTCACCCTGGAACTGACCGAGTCGGCGCTGATCGAGGGCAGCGATTCGGTGCTGGACCGGCTGTCCCAGCTCCGTGACCTGGGCATCCGCATCGCCATCGACGACTTCGGCACCGGGTACTCCTCGCTGAGCTACCTGCACCGCATCCCGGCCACCGAGCTGAAGATCGACAGGTCGTTCGTGTCCCGGCTGGACGCCGGTGACGCCCGCGCGTACGCCACCGTCGAGATGGTGAACCGGCTGGCCGGCGCGTTCGACCTGGCCGTGGTCGCCGAGGGCGTGGAGACGGTCGCGCAGCACGCGGCCGTCACCGCGATCGGCTGCCGGCAGGGTCAGGGCTGGCGGTACGGCCGCCCGGCCGCCCTGCCGGACCTGCTTCCCGCGTTGTCCGGGGCGGGCGCGGACCGCTGACCGGCCCGCCCGGGCGGGGGCCGAAGGTCCCGGACGGGACAGGGGATTCGACCCTGCTCTCGCTGCTCTCCAGCAGCCAGTATGGTCTTCGTTAACCAAACGAACATTATCCTCCACACGGGAGTCAGATATGAAGCGACGGACGCTCGACCTGCTGTTCAGCATCGGTGGGCTGGGCCTCGCGGTCCTGCTGCTCGTCGTCGGCGTCGTCCTGACGACGAACGCCAACTTCGCCAACGACTACGTACGCGACCAGCTCGGCGCGCAGCACATCACCTTCACCCCGGCGGACAAGCTGACCGACGAGGAGAAGAAGGTGGACTGCCTGCGCGAGTACGCCGGCCAGAAGATGACCACCGGCAAGCAGGCCGAGTGCTACGCCAACGAGTACATCGGCCTGCACCTGAAGAACATGGCCGGTGGCAAGACCTACGCCGACCTGGGCGAGCCGCAGAGCGCGCTGCGGGCGCAGGTGGCCCAGGCCGAGCAGAGCAACGCCGCCAACCTGGCCGACCTCCAGAAGCAGCTCGCCGAGGTGAGCGCCCAGCGGGAGACCGTGTTCAAGGGCGAGACGCTGCGTGGCCTGCTGCTCACCTCGTACGGCTTCAGCGAGTTCGGCCGCAAGGCCGAGCAGGGGGCCCTGGCCCTGTACCTCGGCGCGGGCCTGCTGTTCCTGCTCTCGGTCGCCGGCCTGGTGCACGCCTTCCGGACTCCGGCCAGCGCGACCTTCGCCGCTCCGGAGAAGGAGAAGGTCACCAACTGACCCGCACCGACGACGCCCCCGGCCATCCTGGTCGGGGGCGTCGTGCTGTCCGGCTTGACCCTCACGTCGCGGGAGGCGGGAGTCTCGGTCGCGGAAGGGAGGGAACCATGGCGTACACGGTGGGACAGGTGGCGCGGGCGGCCCGGGTGACGGTCCGGACGCTGCACCACTACGACGAGATCGGGCTGCTGCGGCCCAGCGGGCGCACTCCGGCGGGCTACCGCCGCTACGACGAGGCGGACCTGGACCGGTTGCAGCTCATCCGCTACTACCGTGAGCTGGGGTTCCCGCTGGAGGAGATCGCCGAGATCCTGGACGATCCGGACGCCGACCCGGTGGCGCACCTGCGCCGGCAGCACGAGCTGCTGTCCGGGCGGATCGGGAAGCTCCAGGAGATGGTCGCGGCGATCGAACACGCGATGGAGGCGAGGACGTTGGGGATCCAGTTGACGCCGGAGGAGCGGTTCGAGGTGTTCGGTGACTTCGACCCGGACGAGCACGCCGAGGAGGTCGAGCAGCGCTGGGGTGACACCGAGGCGTACCGGCAGTCGCAGGAGCGCGCGGGCCGCTACTCGAAGGAGGACTGGCTGCGCAACAAGGCGGAGAACGAGGACTGGGGGCGGCGGTTCGCCGCGCTCATGGACTCGGGTGCGCCGGCTGACGGCCCGGAGGCGATGGCGCTGGCCGAGGAGCACAGACAGCTCATCACCAGGTGGTGGTACGACTGCTCGTACGAGATCCACACCGGCCTGGCCGACATGTACGTGGCGGACCCGCGGTTCACCGACTACTTCGAGGCGCTGCGGCCCGGGATGGCCGCGTACCTGAACGAGGCCATCCACGCGAACGCGATCACCAGGTCCTGACGGGGGTCCGTGGCAGGATGGCCGGCATGTTCATCGTCGCCGGCACCCTCTACGTCGATCCGGCCCGGCGGGACGCCTACCTGGCGTCCTGCGAGGCCGCCGTCCGCGCGGCCCGTGCCGCGCCCGGCTGCGTCGACTTCGCGGTCAGCGCCGACCTCGTCGAGCCGGGCCGGATCAACGTCTACGAGCGGTGGGAGTCCGACGAGCAGTTGCTGGCGTTCCGGGGCTCCGGCCCGGAGGACGACCAGGTGACGGAGATCCTCGGCGCCGAGGTGCACAAGTTCCGCATCTCCGGCGTCGAGGCTCCCTGACCCGTCGCTTGACGACGACGTCGGGCAGTGCGACCACGGCTGTCACGCCCTTCGGCCGGTCAGCGGGGAGGTGCTGTGGGTGGCGGTTCCGGCGGCAGGCTGGGCGCCATCCGCCGCAGGGACGTGAACGTGGGCACGAGCGCGTCGTACAGCTCGGAGAAGAGGGGGAGCAGGGCGGCGTAGGTGGCGGCGGAGGACGGGTCCGGGTGGACCGTCTCCTCGATCCGGACCAGATCGGCGGCGACCTCGATCGAGGAGATCAGCCCGAGTGCCTGCATGCCCAGCAGCGCGGCCCCGAAACCGGATCCCTCGTGCCCGGCGGGGAACCGCACCGGCATGCCCAGCGCGTCGGCGAGGATCTGCCGCCACAGTGGACTGCGGGCGAAGCCGCCGCTGGCGCGGATCTCGCGTACCTCGTTGCCGGCCGCCCGGACCGAGGCGAGGACCAGGGCGAGCTGCTGGCAGACGCCCTCCAGGGCGGCCCGGACCAGGTGCGGCCGGCCGTGGCCGTGGGTCAGCCCGACGTACGCGCCGCGGGGCAGCGCGTTCCAGTGCGGCGCCCGCTCGCTCAGCAGGTACGGCAGCATGATCAGCCCGCCGGAACCGACCGGCGCCTGGGCGGCCAGGTCGAGCAGTTCCTCCTCGGCGTGCTCGCCCAGCTCCGGCGCGAGCGCGTCGTTCGCCCACTGGAGGACGATCCCGCCGTTGTTTATGGCGCCGCCGACCACCCAGCGGTCCTCGGTGAGCGCGTAGCAGAACACGCCGCCGAGCGGGTCCACGCCCGGGTGTTCCACCATCACCCGCATCGCGCCGCTGGTGCCGATCGAGCAGGCCACGACGCCGGGCCGTACCGCGCCGAGCCCGAGGTTCGCCAGCGGCCCGTCTCCGGCGCCCACCACCAGCGGGGTGTTCGCCGGCAGCCCGGTGGCCCGCGCCGCCTCGGCGGTGAGCCCGGCTAGCACGTGCGTGGTGGGTACGAGCCGGGGAAGCCGCTCCTCGGTGATGCCGGCGAGGCGCAGCGCCTCGCCGTCCCAGGCCAGCCGGTGGATGTCCATCAGCCCGCTGCCCGAGGCGACCGAGTGGTCGGTGACGAGAGCGCCGGTGAGCCGCCGCAGCACGAGCTCCTTGATGCCGACCCAGTGCGCGACCCGCTCGTGCAGCTTCGGTTCCCGCTCGGCGAACCAGACCAGCTTGGGCAGCGGCGCCATCGGGTGCACCGGGGTGCCGGTGCGCCGGTGCAGGGCGAGCCCGGACGGCACGGCACGCAGCCGCTCGGCCTGCGCGCTGGCCCGGGAGTCGGCCCAGGTGATCGACGGGGTGAGCGGGGTGCCGTCGGCGTCCAGCCCGATCAGGCTGTGCATGGCGGTGCTGAACGACAGCCCGGCCACCGGAACGGTCAGCTCGTCGACGACCGCGCGGATCACGCCCAGCACGGCCTGGTGGATGAGTTCCGGATCCTGTTCGGCCCAGCCCGGGTTCGGCTCCTCCAGCGGGTAGCCGATCGAGTGACTGGCCAGTTGCCGGCCGGAGGTGTCGAACGCGACCGCCTTGGAGCTGGTGGTGCCGATGTCCACACCCACCACGACGGCCGGGTCGCCCACCGGTGCACCTCCTCACCGCCGGGGCCGCGTTCACCCCGTTGTCGCGGCTGATGTTACGGACGCGTTCGAGCCCTCGCATTCCGGAACGGGAGCGCGGGGAGGCGGTGGCACGGAACGTGAGAGGACGTGAGAGATTTCGCCGATTGTGGAGGTCAATCAGCCGATCGGTCTAATTGGCGACTTTCGCGTGTCTTCGTACCCCTGCCGGATCGTTGACATGAACGACACCCCGGTTGGTGTGCTCGCGCGGCGGAGGAGTCGGCGTGGCGAAGACTGATTCGACGGGTTCCACATGGCGGTACCGGTGGGCGCACCGGCAGAACGAGCGGCGGCAGCGGGCCTTCCGCGCGGCCGACGAGGCGTGGCGACGCCGCGACGACGAGCTGCGCCGCCTGCGTACCCTCGCGGTGTCCTTCCACGGCTCGGCCCAGGCGGGCGTCGGCCTGCCGATGGAGCTGGCCCCCGGCGAGGTGGTCTTCTGGACGCTGCCGGCCGCGCAACTGGTCGAGGTACGGCACACCGCCGTGCTGCCCGCCCCCGAGCTGACAGTCGACCCCGACCCGCCGGTGCTGCGCCCCCGCCGCCCCGAGGGCGTCAAGGTGGTCGACGCCGGGCTCGCCGTGCTCACCAACCGGCGGCTGGTGCTGCTCGGCGGACGCGGCCGGCGGGACTGGGCGTACGGCCGGATGACCGGCCTGTCCCACGACCCCGGCGCACCGGTCACCCTGATCCAGGTGCTGGACCGGCGGCGTACCTCCGGGTTGCTGCTGCCCACCGGCGCGGCGGCCGACTTCCGGTTCACGCTCACGCTGGCGTTCGCCGACGCGATCGAGCAGCGCGCCGCCGTCGTGGCCGAACTGGACGAGCTGATCGCGGAACACACCGCCGCGCGACCCGAACGTCCCGCCGTGCTCACTCCCGCCCAGGCCCGGATCACCGCGCTGGTGCCGGGCGGCCGGCGCACGGTGGCGGTCTGCGGGGCGCTCGCGCTGATCGTGCCGGCGATGCTCGTCGAGTCCAACCCGCCCACCCGGGCCGGCTCGGAGCGGGCCGCCGCCGCGACCCCGGCGGCCACCGGCACCACACCGCCGCCGCACGTCGCGCCCGCCGTCCGGGTCCGGCCCACTCCCAGTCCCGAGCCGTCGCGCGCCCGCCCCGCGCCGCCGCGCGGCACGCCGCAACCGCCGGTCCAGCGCCGCTGCGGGGCCCCGCAGAACCCCTTCGGGTACGACTTCTGCGGCGGGCAGCGGATCCGGCGTCCGGCGGCCGGGGTGTGCGACTGGTTCGAGTGCGTACCCGGGTTCTGGTCGGATCGCGGCTGGCTGGTGCAGTGCCGCGACGGCTCGGTCAGCCGCACCGGCGGGCAACGCGACGTGTGCGCCGGCCACGAAGGGCTCCGCCGTACCGTCTGGCGGTGAATCCGCTCGCCTCCCGCAGGGGTGCCCGGATACCGTCCGGCCGTGTCCCGAACTGTCACGCTGGTCCTGCTCGACGCCGCCGGCCGCCCGCTCGGCGCGCTGCCTCCGTTCGACGTACGGGAGCCGTGGTGGCAGGAGGTCCACTCGATCGTCGACACGGTCCGGCAGCGCCACGGTCTGGAGGTCGCCGTGCTGCGGCTGCTCGACGCCGACCGTCCCGCGCCGCCCGGCGGCCACGTCCGCTACCTGGCGCAGACAGTTGACGCCCCTGCCGTACCCCTGGAACCGGCCGCCGTGGACCTCGCGCCGCATCCGCTGCGCCAGCCGTGGGCGCACGCCGGCGGCCCGGCCCGCAGCGTCGCCTGGGCGGCCGGCGAGCTGCGCCGGCTCGGCCGCCGGGTGACGGCGGTGGCGCAGCAGCGCACCTGGAACCTCTCCGCCATCTGGCGCCTGGACACCGACCAGGGCCCGGCGTGGCTGAAGCAGCTCCCCCCGTTCGCCCACCACGAAGCCACAGTCCTGGCCTTCCTCGGTGATCAAGGAGTTGGTGTCGGTGTCGATCTCCCTGATGACCTGAACTCCTTGATCAATGGGCCGGTGATGCTGGCCGCCGACGGGGAGGGGCGGATGCTGCTTGCGGACGTGCCGGGGGAGGACCGGTACGGGGCTGGGGAAGGGGAGCGGGCCGCCATCGCGGCCGGGCATCACCTGGTGCAGCTGCGGGCGTGCGGCAGCGCCGGCGAACTCGTCGCGGCGGGGGTGCCGGACCTGCGCGGGGCGGCACTGGCCGACTGGATCCGGGAACGGCTGGCCGGGCACGACGTGTCGGCCGCCGCCGGCCTGCTCGACGGGCTCGACCGGCGGCTGCGGCAGATCGGCGACTGCGGGCTGCCGGACACGCTCGTGCACGGCGACCTGCACCCCGGCAACGTCCGCGGCGACGACGGCGGCCGGACCGTGATCGACTGGGCGGACTCGTTCGTCGGCCACCCCGCCTTCGACATCCTGCGCCTCACCGAGGACGTCGACGCGGACGCCGCCGCCCGGCTGGTCGACGCGTGGGCGCGGCGGTGGCGGGCCGACGTGCCCGGCAGCGACCCGCACCGGGCCGTCGACCTGCTCCGGCCGGTCGCGCCGCTGCGGCAGGCCGCCGTGTACGCGATGTTCCTCGCCGCGATCGAGCCGAGTGAACACCCCTACCACGTGCACGACGTGCCGGCCGCGCTGGCGCGAGCGGCGGCCACGCCCTAGACCCGGCGCACCGGGATCCACAACTCCGCGTCGGCGATACCGCCGTCCCCGGCGACCCGGACCCGCGAGATCTCCGGCCCCGGGCGGACCTCGTACGGGTTGGCCGGGAACCACTGGGTGAACACGGCCCGCCACAGGTGCTGCACCGCCACCGGGAACGCACCGGAACTGGAGAACACCGCCCAGTCACCGGCCTCGACCGGCAGGCTGCGCAGGCCGTCCGGCACATCCGCGCCGGTCACCGCCGCGTACCAGTAGTCCAGCTCGGTGCCCTCGGCGCGGGAGCCGGCCAACTCGGCGCTGACGTTGACGATCCCGTGCGGCTCCTGGTCGGACAGCGCCTCGATGCGGCGTACGGTGGCCGGGTCGATGCCCCTGACGAACGCCACGATGTGCGGGTTCATCCCCTCGTGCACGAGCGGCACCCGGGCCGTCAGACCGGCGAGCCGGAAGGCGTCCTTGGTCACGATCCGGTAGTCCATGCTGGTGTTCCCTTCGACGACGAGCCGGAAGGACAACCGGAGCTGGGACCGCAGCACCGCGCCGGCCTGCCGGGCCCGCGTCGGTCCGACGCCGTGTACGGCCCGGAACGCGCGGGCGAACGCCTCGTTCGAGCCGTACCCCCAGCGGACCGCCACGTCGAGCAGCGACTCCCGGCCGGCGAGCACGTCGGCGCCCGCCAGCGTCATCCGGCGGCGACGCACGTACTCCGACAGCGGCAGCCCGGCCAGCGCCGAGAACAGCCGGCCGAAGTGGTGCTCCGACACGCCCGCGATCCGGGCCAGCGCGGCCACGTCGAGCGGCTGGTCGAGCCGCTGTTCGAGGTGTTCCAGCGCCGCGTTGAGCCGATCCAGCACCCGTTCTTCCCTCCTGGTGACGCCGTCGACGCTAGGTTGCCGGCCGCCCGCCGACCCGATCACACCGGACCCGGTCCGGTCGCCTCATCGACAGTGGCGAGGGTGTCGCATCATGACGTGGTGATCTTCCGGAGGCGACACCACAAGAAGAAGAACCGCGGCTGTGACTGCGACGCGTTCGACTGTGAGGCGCTGACCTGCTGCGACCTGGGCATCTTCTCGACCCTGCTCACCCTCGGCTCGGTGACGGCGGGCGTCGTCCGGCGGCCCGCCGTGGACCGCGCCGGCCGGGCCGCCATCCTCGGTTACCGGCGCTGGCTGTCGCACCGCTGGCCGGGCACCTGTCGCTACACGCCGACGTGCAGCGCGTACGGGCTCGCCGCCGTGGAGCGGTACGGGCTGGCGGTGGGCGGCCGGATGGCTGCCGACCGGGTCCGCCGGTGCCGCCACGACGTCCCGCACGGCACCCACGACCCGCTGCGCTGAGCCCGCTCCCCGGCCGGTCGGTCCGCCTCCCGTGCCGGCGGGTCATCCGGCCGAGGTGGGGCCGCCGAAGACGACTGGTACGCCGGGGGAGTAGAGCACGCTCATCGGGGGTCCGTCGGGTGCGGGCAGGCCGCCGGCCGTGACCAGCTCGTCGTCCAGGTGCAGCAGTTCGGCGCGGTGCAGCGGCCACTGTGGATGCCAGTTCGGCAGGTGCAGGGTGCGGCCGTACGCGCGGGTGTGCAGGCCCCAGCGGGCGGTGAGGAAGTGCTCCAGCGGCGTCGGCTCGGGGATCGGTGCGCCGACGCGTACCGTCATCCGGTTCGTCGCACCGGCCGGACCGGGCCAGCGGCGACGGCAGCGGTAGGTGAGCGTGTCGCCGGAGCGGTCCAGCCGCATCGCCGACCACTTGTACGGCAGACGCAGGCTCAGCTGGGCCACCAGCACCGGCACCAGCCGGGACGCGTCCAGCGAGCGGAACACGACAGCCCGCCGCCCCGAGCTGTCGACCGAGTAGAGCCGTACGTTGGTCTCCCAGAACGTGCCGAAGTAGGGCACACCCGGGCCGCGGCCGAGACCCACCCCGACCATCTGGAACCCGATCAGCCCGACGTAGGTGAGCCCGTCGAACGTGTCAGGCCGGGTGCCGGCGGGCAGCAGCGGTGCCACCCGTTCCGGCGGGGCCGCCCAGTGCAGGAAGGCGAGGTCGTGCCAGCGCTGGGCCAGCCAGGCCCGGCGGATGGCGCGTACCGGAGCGTGCTCGACCGGTTCGATCTCCACCGGCCCATCCTGACTCCCGGACGCAAGCGACTCACTCCGGGCGGTGGCAGACCGCCTCGACGTTGTTGCCGTCCGGGTCGCGGACGAACGCGCCGTAGTAGGTGGCGTGGTATTCCGGCCACTCCTTCGGCGCGTGCAGCACCTCCGCGCCGGCCGCCACAGCCGCGTCGTGGAACGCGCGCACCGTGGCACGGTCGCCGGCGGTGAACGCGATGTGCACAGGCACCGGCGTGGCACCTGACGGCGCGGGCTCGACCCAGAAGTCGGGCGCGTCGACGCCGTAGCCGATCGGGCCGGGCTCCATCAGCCGGCGAGCGCCCAGCGGGGCGAGCACGGCGTCGTAGAAGGCGCCGCTGGCCGCCAGGTCGCGCACCGCTATGGACAGGTGGTCGAGCACGTCGCCTCCCGGGGTCGTCGATGACCGCGCCAGGCTACGAGCCGCCTACGACACTTCCGCCGGCGTGAGGGACGCGCGCCGTCTGCGCCAGCAGCGCGCCGAACACGACGGCGAGCCCGCCGATCACGTAGCCGCGCCGCGCCGCCGGACGCTCCCGGACGCGGAGACGGCCGCGAGCGGCGTACCCGATCAGCGACCCGGCCACCGCGAGCGCCGCGCCGCCGAGCAGCGCCCGCCCCCAGCGGGCCTCGCCGGTCAGCGGGACCACCCACCGGAAGAACGCCAGCGACACGGCGAGCAGCGCGATGGCGGCCAGCGTGGACACGCCGACGGCCGGGCCGGGGCGCGAGGGCTGCCGGGCCCGCCAGCACGGCGGCGAGTACCGGTGACGCGAGCACGGGCCACCACAGCGCGGTGGAGACCGGCTGGTCCTCCTCCCACCTGTGGGTCCACTCGAAGAAGACCAGCGGAGCCGGCATGGTCGCCGCCAACCACGCACTCAGCACTCCGGGACCGGGCATCCGCATGCTCATCAGCCGATCCTGCGCCACCCGGATCATCGACGAAAGTCCGCGAGCCGTCCGAAAGGGATCGCTCACGCAGCGTAGTATCGGGCGTGACACAGCCGAACACACGGGGGAAACGATGTTCGAGCGCCTGGGCAGATTCGTCGTGGGCAAGGCATGGTGGGTGATCGGTGGCTGGGTCGTCGCCGCGATCGCGATCATCGCCGCGAGCCCGTCACTGAGCGACATCACCTCCGCCGACCAGGAGAGCTTCCTGCCGCGCTCCTACGAGTCGGTGCAGGCCACCGAGCTGGGGGCGAAGTCGTTCCCGCAGGCGGCCACCGCCACCGCCACGGTCGTCGTCAAGCGCGGCGACGGCAAGCCGCTGACCCCGGCCGACGAGGCGCGCGTGGGGCAACTCGCCACCGCGCTCAAGGCCCGGAACATCCCGCAGACCTCCGGCTACCTGACCGGCCCGCAGGCGGTCGCGCCGGACAGGTCGGTGCAGGTGGTCACCGTCGGTCTCGACGCCGACAGCCCCGACGACCCGGGCCTGCTCGACGCGGTACGCGACCTGCGCACCGCCCTCGGGCCGGACCTGGCCGGCAGCGGCCTGACCGCCGGGGTGGCCGGCGACGTGGCGAGCTTCGTGGACAACGAGGACACGTTCAACGACGCCTTCGCCGTCGTCGGCATCGCCACCATCGTCTTGATCATCGGGCTGATCCTGATCATCTTCCGCAGCCCGATCGCCGCGCTGTTGCCCGTGGTGGTCATCAGCGTCGTCATGTCCGTCACCACCGGGCTGGTCGCCGCCGCCGGCAAGGCGTTCGACCTCAACGTCAGCCAGGACCTGCAGACCATCCTGCTGATCGTGCTGTTCGGCATCGGCACCGACTACATCCTGTTCCTGCTGTTCCGCTACCGGGAGCGGCTACGCGCCGGTGACGACAAGCGCACCGCGATGGTCGTCACGGTGCAGCGGGTCGGCGAGGTCATCACGTCCGCCGCCGGTGCGGTGATCGTGGCGTTCCTGGTGCTGCTGCTCGCCTCGCTCGGCTTCTTCGGCTCGCTCGGCCCGGCGCTCGCCATCGCCGTCGGCGTCATGCTCGTCACCTCGCTGACGCTGATCCCGGCGCTCGTGTCGCTGCTCGGCCGGTGGGTGTTCTGGCCGTCGAAGGCGTGGCAGCGCGTACCGAAGGCGACCCTGTCCCGGCGGCTCGGCGCCGCCGTCGGCCGCCGCCCGGCGGTCGTCGCCGCGGCCTCCGGCGCGCTGCTCGTCGCGCTCGCCGCCGGGGTGCTCGGCTACAAGGCCGACTACGACTTCGGCGCCGGCTTCCCGCAGGACACCGAGTCGGCGCGAGCCGCCACGGACCTCCAGCGCGGGTTCGCCGCCGGGGCGCTCGCGCCCACCGAGGTCTACCTGACCACCGGCAACGGCACCCCGCTCACCGAGCAGCAGGTGAACGACTTCGCCGCCGCGTCGGCGCGGGCACCGGGCGTCGGGCGGGCACAGCCACCGGAGCGCAGCGCCACCGACCCGAGCGTCGCGCGGATCAACCTGCTGCTGGACGAGAACCCGATGTCCAACGAGGCGATCACGCTGGTGCGCGACGACCTGCGGGACGCGGTGCACGAGGCGGCTCCGCCCGGCACAAAGGCACTGGTCGGCGGCACCACCGCGATCTTCGCGGACATCAACTCGGCGAACAACAGGGACCTGTCGGTCATCCTTCCGGTCGCCGCCGCCCTGATCGCGCTCATCCTCGCGTTGCTGCTGCGCAGCCTCGTCGCGCCGGTCTACCTGGTGATCGCGGTGCTGCTCAACTTCGCCGCCACGCTCGGCGCGACCGTGTACGTGTTCCAGGGCCTCCAGGGCAATCCCGGCGTCACGTTCCAGTTGCCGATCATCCTCTACCTGTTCGTGGTGGCGATCGGCACCGACTACAACATCCTGATGATCGCCCGGCTACGCGAGGAGGCACGCGAGGGCCATGAACCGAACCGCGCCGCCGCGATCGGGGTGGAACACGCCGGCCCGACGGTCGCCGCGGCCGGGCTGATCCTGGCCGGCACGTTCGGGGTGCTGATGCTCGCGCCGATCTCGTTCCTCCAGCAGATGGGCTTCGCGGTGGCGATCGGGATCGTGCTGTCCGCGTTCGTCATGTCGATGTTCTTCGTACCGGCGCTGACCGGGCTGATCGGCCACAAGGCGTGGTGGCCGGGGCACGGTGACGAGCGGCGCAACGGCGGCGGCCGGCACGCGGCACCCGAGACGGCGGACGCCGCCCCGGTCTGACCGGCACGTCCGCCCCGGCGCGGTGCTCTTTCCGCGCCTATCGAGCTGAGTCGCTGGTGATATCAGGCGGCGATCGCCCGGGCGGCGGCGTACATGTCGGCGGGGAGCGGATGCCGCAATTCCCAGAGGATGCGCATCGGCCGATCACCGGTGTGCTCCTGGTACGTCATCGGGCCGGCGTACAGGTATGGCGGTGCGCCCAGGTCACGGTCGGCGATCTTCGTCTCGCGGACGAACAGGTGCACCGTCGAGCCCTGCGCGACGTGGTTGACGTACCGCTGACCAGTCGCCGAGCCCGAGGACGTGGTGCTCTGCGACTCCCACTGGAAAAGCCGATCGGTGATGGCGCGGTCGGCGTACATGGTGGTGGGGGAGTAGTGCTCCTCCGACTTCACGAGCGTGACGAAGAACAGATCCGCGCGCTCGTCCGGCAGCCACTTCACGCCCTCGCGCAGCGAGCCCGGGTTCGTCATGCCGAATGCCGCGCACGCCTCGTTACGGCTGTAGCGGGCGTGCACCCGCAGAGGGACCCGGCCGGCTGCTGGCCGCTCGGTGACCCGGTGGATGCGGTTGCGCAGTACGTCGGCGACCTGCCGCAGCTCGGCGCAGCGCTCCGGCTCCGCCCACAGCCGCCGGAGCCGGGCGTCGCGTTCGGTCAGCGGCACCGATGGCCCCCACAGGCTGAAATGCAGCATGTCGAACAGTCGCCCCGCGGCGGGGCGCTGGCCGGCGGCGACCCGGGCGATCAAGTCCAGTCGGTCGACATCGTCGGTGTGGAGCATCCGGCCGATCGACCGGCCCAGGTCGCTGTCGTCGGGGCCGCCTTCGGCCGGGTCGAGTCCGGCGAGGCGCCGCAGTCCGGCCCAGCCACCGACGCTCGCCGACCGGTAGACGTCCTCGATCTCCAGGCCGGTCTCGCGCAGGAAGTCGGACAGGCTCACGTCACCGAGCTGGCGGAGTTCCGCCACCAGCGCGTTCTTCGACGTCGGCAGCGCCGACTTGAGATTGGCGAGCACGATCTCCTTCGCCACCCGGTCCAGCTCGATGTGGCAGCCGCTGGGCAGCGAGGGGAAGTCCTCCCGGACGGCGGTCTCGACCGTCCGGCGGCTGACCCCGGCGAGCGCCCGCCAGCGCAGGTCGAACCGGAAGTTCGCATGCTGGCCGCCGATGAAGTCGAGCACCGTCAGGCATGGCTTGTCGTCGTCGAGCCGCAGGCCCCGGCCGAGCTGCTGGAGGAAGATGGTGGCGCTCTCGGTGGGGCGCAGCATGAGAATGGTGTCGACCATCGGCAGGTCGACGCCCTCGTTGAACAGGTCGACTGTGAAGAGCGCCTTCAGCTCGCGCTTGCGGAAGCGGTCGATCAGCGCGTGCTGCTCTGGCCGGTTGACTCTTGATGTCACGGACGCCGCCGGCACACCGTGCCGGGTGAACCAGTCGGCCATGAACTCCGCGTGCCCGATGCTCACGCAGAAGCCGAGCGCGCGCATCCGTCCGACATCAGCGATGCGCCGGACCGCGTGCAGGATGAGCCGCGCCCGCGCATGGTTGCCGGTGTAGACGCCGTCGAGGTCCCCCTTGTCGTACCCCTGTCCGCGCTTCCACCGCGCCCGCGCCAGGTCCACGTCGTCGTGCAGCCCGAAGTATTGGAACGGTGCCAGCAATTGTCGTTCGAGGGCTTCCCACAGGTGCAACTCCACCGACGCGCGACCGTCGAACCACCGGCGCACGTCGGCGCCGTCGCTGCGCTCGGGGGTAGCGGTCAGACCCAGGAGTACGCGCGGTCGAAGCCGCTCCAGCAACGCCGTGTACGTCGGTGCCTCGGCGTGGTGGAACTCGTCGACGATCACCATGTCGTACGCCTCGGGGGCGATCTCCTGCCGGTGCAGCGACTGGATCGACGCGAAGACGTGCTTCCATCCCTGCGGCCGGTCGCCTTTGACCAGCGTCTCACCGAACGTGCCGTCGCCCATGACCTGGCGGAACACCGACCGGCTCTGCCGCAGGATCTGCTCCTGGTGCGCGACGAAGAGCAATGAGTCGACATGACCGGCCCGCCGCAGCCGGCGGTAGTCGAGCGCCGCCACCACCGTCTTTCCGGTGCCGGTCGCCATCACCACCAGGTTGCGCCAGCGACCGTGCACCAGACGCTCGGCGTCCAGGTCGTCAAGAACCTCCTGCTGGTACGGGAACGGCCGCACGTCCAGGTTCGCGATCTCGGTCGGTGCGTCGTCGGCGCGTTCACCGCGCAACGCGACGCGCAGGCGCTCGGAGTCCGTTGCCGGGTCGTACGGCTCGAACGCCGAGTCGTGCCAGTAGTCGGCGAACGTCGCCTCGAACGTGTCTATGACGTGCGGCTGCTCGAGGTTCGAGATGCGGACGTTCCACTCCACGCCGTCGACGAGCGCGGCCCTGGACAGGTTCGACGAGCCGACGTACGCGGTGGTGGTGCCGTTGCTCCGCCGGAACAGCCACGCCTTGGCGTGCAGACGGGTGGTCCGCGTCTCGTAGGACACCTTGATCTCGGCGCCCAACTCGGCGAGCCGGTCGAGCGCCCGCTGGTCGGTGGCACCCATGTACGTCGTCGTGATGACCCGTACCCGGCCACCCCTGGCGATCAGGTCGGTGATGGCCGGCTCGATGATGCGCAGACCGTGCCACTTGATGAAGGCGCAGAGCAGGTCCACCTCGTCTGCCGACGCCATCTCGTGGCTGACCTCGTGGCCGATGCGTGGCTGGTGTCGGCCGTTCACCAGGAGCGCGCCGGTGGAGAGCGGCGTCGACGGGCGGATCGGGAAGACCGGTGCGGCCGGCGGGGTGGGTGGTGCCGCGATGGCGTGAAGCAGACGTTGAGCGTCCGCCACCTGGTCGTCGGCGGTGACGGCGCGCGGCTCGGCCTGAGCGATGTGCGCGGCGATACGGTTCGCCAGGTCGACCTGACGCGCCAGCTTGTTCTCCCCGCCGCCGACGCCGAGAAGTGCGCGCCGGGCCAGTCCCGCGATGTGCCGGGCCAGGACATCATGCGCGTCGGCGGCATCCAGCTTCGCGTCCCGGACCAGGGCGTTGTCGATGTGTCTGAGCCGCGTCGCCAGCTTTTCCGTGATCAGGTGCTCGTAGATGCCCTTCTCAAGATCCCCCACGAGGGCAAGCTAGCCGCGATGAACGCCAGGCGGAAGCTGGTGCGGTAGGTGTCAGGAGCTTTGTTCCTCCGCCTGTCAGATCATCGACACCTGGAGTGAAGGTCGACGCGTTGCCCATCACCGGCTCGACGCGATGGCTTTGATGCGGACCTCGAACAGCGGTGCCCCTGCCCGCGTCGGCTGGAGCCACCCGGCCGGTTGCCAACCCCAGGAGTCATACGCCTGCTGGGCGGCAGTGTTGTCGGGGCGTACGAGCAGTGTGGCCCTCTCTTCTCGCCGAGTGCTCAGCAGCCGGTCGTGGAGCGCCCGCGCGATACCCCGGCGCTGCCACGATCGCCGCACCAGCAGTTCGCAGACTGCGAAAGTCCGGTGCCCGTTCTCGTCAGTGAAGCCCTCCGGCACCGGCTCGTGGATGCCGCTCCACCAGGACGTATCGGCTGCGAGCGGGAAGCCGTAGACGTAGCCGACCAACTCGTCTTCGACGCGGGCCGACACCAGCTCCCAACCCTGCCGGGGCATGTGTGCCGCGAGCTGCCGTTCGTACCGCTCAGCCGTGTAGCGCGGACCGTCGGCGGCGTGCGCGTCGAGGTACACGTCCACAAGCTGGCCCACCAATCCCTCGGCCTCTGCTGCGGTCTGGTGGCGTAGTCGTAGATGCTCCCGCACGAGCACAGGATCTCATCGGCCAGCGGTCGCTCATCGAGGGCTCAGACGAGATCAGCGAATGGTCTCCAACGTAGACCGTTCACGCCCTTTGCAATTGACGTCAAGCGGTTGGAGAATTCGGCCGCAACCCTCGACGAGCTTGTGAGAAGCGGCGTGGCAGCGGCGATCATCTTGAGCTCGCGGGCTTCCCGCAGTAGTGGCCAGTCGCGGTCGGACGTCACGTCATATCCGTACGCTTCGGCGAGCGCCCGATGCGCCCCGGTCTTGCCGAAGCGGGCCTCGCCCACAGCGACCGCGGCCAGGTCCACCTGCCACGGCCCGAGGCAGGTGGCGTCGAAGTCGCAGAGCAGGATGCGACCTGATGCATCCCGTAGCAGGTTGCCGACGTGGGCATCCCCGTGGATGAGCGAGTGTGGTGCACGCTGCCGCAGGTCGGCGACAGGTGGCTCCAAGCGGTCGCACCACTCCACCAGATAGTCGTGGTCCTCGGTGCTCAGCCCGTCGGCATCCGCCAGGCGTCGACGTGCGTCCCCGATCGGGTCCCAGGCTGGCAACGGGAAAGGCGGAGGTCCAAGCGTATGAAATCGCCGCAGTGCCGAGCCGAGGTCATCCACAGTTGGAACAGGTGCGGTGGCTGGCACATAGGTCCACACCGAGGCCACCAAGTCGCCGACTTCGACCGGCTGTGTCACGCCCGGCACCAGCCGGATCGTCGGCGCGTCCAACTCGGCGAACCATCGCGCCAGTTGAACGACCTTCCGCACTCGGTCTCTGAGTCGGTGCGTTCGTGCGATCCGGATGACAAGCCCGGAGTCCGGCAGCGCGAACACGGCGTTGTTTGTCAGCCGCAGGAGCTGGGCATTCTCGGCCGGCACCTCAAGCTTGCCGGCGATCTCCCGCATGGCTCGGGTCATCGCCTCTTCCGAGAACCGGCCACTCATATCGCGGCCGCAGCTCGTGCGATGAGCGTCCGTTCGAATTCGGCGACGACCGGAAGGTGACGGTGCCGTCCGAGGTCGCGACGCAGATTGACTACTCGGTCGACCACTCGACTGGAACTCAAGGCACGTGACTGTTCCACCACGCGCATGCCGACAGTGACCGCCCGCTCGGGCTCATCGGCGAGGAAGAACGCGCTGCACAAGCCGACCTCGTTCAGGACCATGCTGCGGACGTTCGCCGGTCCGAAGGCGACGATCGCTTCCTCGACGCTCCGTACGGCCTGCGTCGCCTGCGTTCTGGACTGCCGGGCCATGTCGCGGTACACGCGACCGTACTGGGCGAGCAGTTCACCGCGGTCGTAGAAGGCCATCCACGCCGGCTCACGCTCGGGATCCACACGCTCGAACTGATCACTGGCCCGACCGAGAAGGGTGAGCGCGTTGCTGTGGTCGCCGAGCGCGGCTGTTGAGGCAGCCTCCGCGCCCCAGAGCAGCGCCCTCACCCCCGGGGTTGCCCGCGATCCCAGCTCCGAGTGGGCCAGACGCAGAGCGGCTAGGGCGTCCTGGTTGTGCCGAAGGTGTTGTAGCTGCTTGGCCTGCGAGTATCGAATCAGGGCCGCTAGCTGAGCATCGTCAGCGGTTGTTGCCGCCCGCTCGCCGGCAGCGAAATGCCGTTGGGCGTCGGCGTGCCGGCCTGCGTCGAGCGCGGTCCAGCCCGCCAGTTGACGAGCCGCCGCTACCGCCGCGACCAGGCGCGGTGTCAATCCGGCCGAGTGCGACCAGTCGAGCATGCGGTACACCGACTCCGCGAACCGGGCTACCTCCCGATAGAGCAGGCCACCGCCGCATTCGTAGTCGACTGACCGATAGAGCTCCAGCACCGCGTTCAGCCGAGACACGTCCGCACTGCCGATGCGGCGGGGCCGGGGTTCCTCACCGACGCCGACCAGTCCGGCTCCCGCCGACACCGCCGCGATGCCGGCCAAGAGTGTTCGCCGTCCCAGGTCCGGTGCCGCGTCTGCCCGGGCGCTCGTCGGGGAGCCCGGACCGACTGCGAACCAGAGCGATTTCGGCGGGATGCGGAGCACTGTCGCCCAATGCGTCAGCCGGTCGAGATGCACCTGGGCAGGCCCGTTCTCGATCCGGCTCAACTGCGCCTGTGTGATTCCCAGCCACCCGGCGACGACGCTCTGCGGCAGAGGGCTCCGCCCGTGGTACGGGTGGTGCCGGTACGCACGGATCACCCGCCCGAGGTGCCGCCCGGCCAGCGCCGTCCGTACCGGCTCATGGTCCCAGAACGAATCGGGTACGGCGGGCGGCGTGCTGAGGCGGTCACGTTCGGCGGCCTGACAGGGCGCGCAGCGTCCCGTACCGTTGTCGCGTGCCAGGCGGCCGCCGCAGCGGGGGCAGTTCGCAGGTGTCACCGGCAACCTCGCCGTTCGCGGAGAACCTGTGTCCGAAGTCGAGCCTAGTCATTCAACCCGTTGCGGAGCGGCCCGGTATACGCACCGTGCATATCATCGACTGTTTCGTCTCGATTACTGACCGTATGTGTTGGACGCATGGTGGCCACGATCAACAGGGCATGCGCCGCCTGCCGAGAAGGACTGAAGGTCGGCTCATGGCCCGGGGCGGGTGCTGGGCTCCGGCGGCACCGCATCCCCGATCGCGGCTTCCGCCGTCCCCGCCCGCCCCGGCGCCACTCCACGAGACCCGACCCGGAGGCGCCTGCCGATGTCCCCCGTACTCGCCGACTTCCCCGTCCTCATCCCCGTCACCGACGAGGATCTGCTCGTCGCCGCGCTTGCGGTGCGCGTACACGTGCCCGAGCACTGGCCGCAGGGGCCGCTGTGCCGCAGCGAGCGCGTCCCGTACCCCTGCCGGCTGGCCCGGTGGGGGAGGGCGACGCTCACCGCGGCCGGGCTGCCCGACGAGGCCGTGGCGGTTGCGATGGTGGCGTCGTGATCTACGTGACCGGGGAGCGGGTGCAGGCGTACCAGGTGCGCAGCGCGGTGTTCGACACCCGCTGGCGTGGGTTGGACCCGACGCAGGTGCACGACTACCTGTGCCGGGTCGCCGACGAGATCGACCGGCTGCACCGGGAGTTGACCACGGCGCGCACAGAGTCGGAACGGGTCCGCCAGGCGCTGCGGCAGTGGCAGTCCCGCCACAACGGCTGCCGGCGACGCGGCCACGATGAGTGAGCCGCGCTGGATCATTCACCTGCCGACCACGCTGACGTGCCGCGACGCCGCCGCCGAGTTGGCCACCGCGCTCGCCCGTTCGCTCGGGCATCTGGATGCGGTCGACTTCGGTGAGACGACGCTCAGCGAGGAGGACGCCCAGCACGTGCGGTACCGGCTCTGGTGCGATGTGCGGCTGTCCGACGGTGAGCGCTGCCGATTGCGCGATGGTCACGGCGGGCTGTGCGGGGCAACGGAGCTGCGCTGACTCCGATGCTGCTTCGGCGTGTCGATTGGCGTTCGTCCTGGTGACGGGCCGGTCCGCTGGGAGCGATCCCAAACCGGGCGACCATCCACCCTGTACGGTCGCTACACTCCCCGAAAACGCCCGGAACCGTCCACGGAGTCTGGAGACGCCAGTGACCCGCGACAAGGCCGCACCGCCCGGAATCGACGTCACCATTCCCAGCGTGGCCCGGGTCTACGACTACTTCCTGGGCGGCAAGGACAACTTCGAGGTCGACCGGAAGGTCGCCGAGCACGCCCTGCAGATCACGCCGGACGGGGCGGCCGCCGGCCAGGCGAACCGCGCCTTCCTGCGCCGGGTGATCCGCCATCTCGTCACCGAGGCGGGCATCGACCAGTTCCTCGACATCGGGTCTGGCCTGCCCACCCAGGGCAATGTGCACGAGGTCGCCATCGAGCACAACCCGGCCGCCCGGGTCGTGTACGTGGACAACGACCCGATCGTCCTGGCGCACGGGCGGGCGCTGCTCGCGGCGGAGGGCACCGCGACGGTGATCCAGGCCGACATCCGGGAGCCGGAGGAGATCCTCAACGATCCGGACGTCCGCCGGTTCCTCGACTTCGACCGTCCGATCGGTCTGCTGCTGTTCGCGATCCTGCACCACATCGGCGACGACGAGGATCCGCGATCCGTGGCGGCGGCGCTGATCGACGCGCTGCCGTCCGGCAGTTACGTCGCCATCTCGCACTTCCGTGACCCGGGCGAGCGGGATCCGGAGGGTTCCCGCAAGGCCCGCGAGGTCGAGCGGGTGTTCAACGAGTCGCTCGGCACCGGCCGCTGGCGTACCGACGAGGAGATCCTTGCCTTCGCCGATGGGCTGACGGTGCTGGAGCCGGGCCTGGTGCCGCTGGCGGAGTGGCGTCCGGACCCGGACGCGCCCGCCCCGCAGCAGACCGACACCTACCACACCTTCGTCGGACTGCTCGCCCGCAAGCCGTAGGCTCGGCGGAGTCACGCGTCAGCGTGACTCCGCGCTACCTGCGATCGCCCGTCAACGGCGCGGCGAACCACGGCTCATCGCCGAGTGCACCGAGATAGATGTACGAGACGCCTCGAGAGCCCTCACCAACCGGGGTGAAAAACTCCCTGGCCTCGTTGATATAGAACCGGCCGCCCTGGTATCCCTTGACTCTCCTCAACCGGTGGGCGAGTCTCCGGGCCGCCTCCTGTCCCACCGCGGCCGAGAGGAACTCCTTGCGAGAGCCGTGTTTGATGGTTCCGACGACGCGGTAGATGTCGTCGCCGCCGGAGGCGAGTACGTGCCGAATTCCGACGTGCGGCCCCGGCCATCGGTCCCCCGGAGCCAGGCTCGACGGCGCGGCAGGGCTCAGTGTCCGCCCGAAGAAGTCGAAGTCGAGCAACTTCCGATGTGTTCCGGCGTAGATGTAGCCCTCGCCAGTATGGGGCACCAGGACGTGGCGAAACTCATTGATGTAGAAGATGCCACCGGGCCGCCCTTGGCTCTGCTGCTCCTTGATCTCGTTGACCTTGGCGATGAGCTTCTTGTGTCGATTGTTGGTCCGCAGGTGCTCACCATTGCTGTCACGGTAAATCAGCCGAACCTCCCAATCGCCGTCGTCTCCGCGAACGATTGAGTACTTCGCATCCTTGTTGCTGTTGGGCGGCGACAGGACGGGGTACAGCTGGAACACGTGCGCTCCTGAGATGGTGGGTCAGATCAACGCGGGAGGCACGGATGGCTGCCGTGCCGCCGAACGCTGGGCGAGCCTATGACCCATGAGCGACGAGCGTCTACATGAGAGTGAGGATTGCTCTCGTTGCTGGCCGTACTCCTGCTACGGATGGCCATAGGTCGGATCGGGCTTCATCAAGACGGCCATGAAAAGCCACCCGGTACGTAGGCGAGGAAGTGCCGTCGGCTGTCGGCGACGTACCATGCCTGACCGTCGCTACTGACAAAGAAGCTGATTCCTCTGTCAAAAATCCGACGCCACGCGTCCAGTGCTCGCTGCGCGTTCTCCACGAGATCTGCGGGTGCTGCGTCGTCGGTGCGAGCGAACTCCGTCACTCCGCCTGGCAGGCGTCGCTCGATGACACCGCCCCTCTTCTGCCGAAGACGGAAAGCGCCACCCTTTCTGTCGACCGGCCCGAGCAGCGGCGTCCCGGGGGCAAGTTTGCTGGGATCCATGACAGTCGCCGTCGCGGGAGCATCCCGCGGCTCCGCCTCGAAATCGTCGGTGAGTTGCCCAGCGACATAGGGGACGGTGCCGGCTGGCCCGTCTCCCCAGACGAGAACGAGGCGATGAGCGGGGGTGATTCGGAAGCGCCCACCGGGGCGGCCTCGGACCAGTTGAACCAGCGATGCGACGTGCTGGGGGTTACGGATCAGCGCACCCGAGACATTGGTGACGGTGCCGAGGGTGTCGACCGAATACTCCTGGCCGCTGAACACGCCCTGCCACTCGACCGGTGTGCTCGGTGCACGCCGCCCCAGCCGCTCCCATTCCTGCTGCTCGGTCAGGCGTGGGGTGGCCGGCGGCCCGGGCATGCGCTCCTTTGCCTGGCCGGCCTCGCTGGGCCAGCGCCAGTAATGGTTGGCGCCCTCCCCGGTGAGGTCGGCCCAGTCCTCCTTGGCGTAGATCTGCTCGTCCACCGTGCCCGTCACGTAGATGATGTGCATCTCAGCATGCTTAGGCGCGGCGGGGCTGTCGAAGCGGCGCCGCAGCACTCTGCCGAGTGCCTGGATCCGTTGGCGAACGCTGGATGTGGCCGCTACCGAGACTCCGAGGTCTGCCTCAGGTACGTCGATGCCTTCTACCAGCGACTTCACGGACACTAGAACCTGAGCACGGCCGTTCCGGAAGGCGTCGAGCGCTTCCGTCCGAGTCCGGGCGCTCAGTCGGGAATGTTCCAATGCGACCGACGAATCCGTCAGCTTTCGCTGCAGAAGCTGGTACAGATGCTTCGCCTCATCGACCCGCTCGTGAAACAGCAGCACCCGTCGGGTCGTACCCGCTGCCAGGCTGTCTTCGATGATCCGGTGCGCCACCCGGCTGCGCTCAGTGGCCCGGTACAGCAGGTCCTTTCGGCGGGATGTCACGGCTATGTACTTGCGGGCAACCGACGCCACCTCACCCCCACGTCGCTGCAACTGTTGTACCCGCCCCGCCTCGAAACCGAGCGAACGTAGTTCGTCTGCGAGTTCATCCACCTGGCGGCTGATCTTCTCGTACTCGCGTCGCTCCCCGTCTGTGAGCTGGACGCCGTGGTGATGGATTTCGTAATCCGGCAGCCAGCCGTCGACGCGTGCATTGCGCAGGGTGTAGCGGTACACCACGGGCCCGAGGCGCTGACCGACGAGTTGCTCGTCATAGCGCAACGGCTGGCCTGCCTCGTCCAGTTCCTCGCGGTCTGGGGTGGCGGAGAGCCCGAGCCGATATGCGGCCTCGGTTTGCAGGACCTGGGAGAAGGTCGGCGCTCCCGCACGATGGCATTCATCGATGACCAGCATCAGCGGTTGTGCGGCGTGCGCCGCGGCCGGTAGTTGCTTGGCGGCGGTGTTCAGCACGGCCACCAGTGCCCTGCAGCGGTGGAGCTCAGCGGAGTGCCCGGCGCCGAGCAGCCCGATGTCGGCTTGCTCCAGACTCGTGAACCGTTCGAGCATGGTCCGCCACTGCATGGCCAGTGCTTCGGTGGGAACAACCACAACCAGTCGTAGGTGGGGATCGCGTTCGGCGGCGCGCGCGGCGCAAGCAAGCGCGATCAGGGTCTTGCCGCCGCCCGTGACGATCTCAAGCGTTCCTCGATGCCTGCCGCCGACGTCACCGACCCAAGCTTCTACGGCGTCGGCCTGCCACGCCGCGAGTTCGAAGCCGCGAGTCCTGATCACCGGTTCTCCCTAAGCTGGCGGATCGATCGGGTGTCGCTGACGCTACAACGGGCGGCGGGGCTCGTTGGCGAGCCTTCCGTGACGGCTACCACTCTCGGCCCTCATGCTCGGAGTCCTACCCGGCACGTGTTAAGAAGGGGCCCCGCCTCTACCGGAGACGTTAAAAGGGGGCCCTTCCTTGCACGAAGCCGAGCAGGTGATCCAGCGTGTGCTGCGGGATCTGCGCGACGGCACGCACCGCGGCGTCGTCGTGGACTCGCCACCCGGCGCGGGGAAGTCGACCCTCGTGGTCCGCGCCGCGATCGAGACGGCCGCCACCGGCGACCCGCTGATGATCGTGGCGCAGACCAACGAGCAGGTGGACGACCTCATCGACCGGCTCGGCCGGAAGGCGCCGGAGCTGCGCGTCGGGCGGCTCTCCGCGACCGACTACCGGCCCACCGAGCGGGTCACCGCCCACCCGGCGGTCCGGGTCGCGGCGAAGGTCGCCGACCTGGGCGGTCCGGCGGTCACCATCGGTACGGCGGCGAAGTGGGCCACTGTCACCGAGGGCAGCTGGCCGTGGGCGATCGTGGACGAGGCGTACCAGATGCGCGCGGACGCGCTGCTGCGTGTGGCGGGACGGTTCGAGCGGGCGCTGTTCGTCGGTGACCCGGGGCAGCTCGATCCGTTCAGCACCGTGGAGACGTTCCGCTGGACCGGTCTGACCTGGGACCCGATGCAGTCGGCGGTGGCCACGCTGCTGCGCCACAACCCGGAGCTGCCGGTGCACCGGCTGCCGGTGTCGTGGCGGCTGCCCGACTCGGCGGCGCCTGTGGTGTCCGCCGCGTTCTACCCGTTCACCGGGTTCCGCGCCGGGACCGGGCCGGCCGACCGGGCGCTGACGTTCACCGAGCCGGGCACGGGTGACGCCTACGACGCGTCGGTCGAGGTGGCCGCCGCGACCGGCTGGGCGTTGCACGAACTGCCGGCCCGGCACACCGTGCGTACCGACGCCGAGGCCGCTGCGGCCTGCGCGGAGCTGGCGCTGCGGGTGCTGGCGCGCGGCGCGGTCGCGGTGAGCGAGGCCGCGCCGGGTGGGGCGCCGGTCACCGCGGACCGGATCGCCGTCGGGGCCGCGCACCGCGACCAGGTCGCGGCCATCCGGTCCCGGCTGGGCGCGGCCGGGGCGGGCATCACCGTGGACACCGCAAACCGGCTCCAGGGCCGGGAGTACGACGTGACGATCGTGCTGCACCCGCTCTCCGGCCGGCGTGACGCCACGGCGTTCCACCTGGAGTCGGGGCGGCTCTGCGTGCTCGCGTCGCGGCACCGGCACGCCTGTGTGGTGGTGGCGCGGGCCGGGATCGGTGAGCTGCTCGACGCGTACCCGTCGACCGAGCGGGTGCACCTGGACGTGCCGGTGAAGTTCCCGGACGGTTGGGAGGCCAACCAGACGGTGCTGACCCACCTCGATGCGCACCGGGCGTGACGAGGGGCCGTCGCGGCATCATCGGCGGACCGTTCGGGTCTTCCGGCTTTTCCGGGCGGTGGGCACGATGGCCGGATGCATCCTCACGACCCCTACCAGCAGGATCCGTACCAGCACCAGCCGTACCAGCAGCAGCCGTACTATCCGCCGGCGTACGTGGAGCAGCCGAGCGAGGGGATGAGCAGGTGGGCGGTCGTCCTCTGGGTGACGGTGCCGGCGCTGCTGGTGATCCTGTGCTGTGCGGGGTGTGTCGTCTCCGGGTTCGCGGGCGGGTTCATGGAGGGCTTCAACGAGGGCCGTTCGTCGTCGTAGGCGCCGCACCGCCGCCTCGGCGCGCGGCGCTGGCGCCGGTGCGTTAGACATGGATCATGACCGCGAGCGTGCTGCCCTGGCTGGGCGGGGGCCTGGTGGCGGTGGCCGCCGGTTTCCTCGCCGTTCTGCTGCCCCGGCGTCGCGCCCGGGCCGACGGCCGGCGGGTCGCCTGGTCGTCGGCGCGGGCGGCGATCCACGACGCCACGGTCAGCCGGGACGCCGCCCCGGTGGCCGTGCCGGAGGCCGAGCGGCTGCTGACCCGCGCCGAGCTGCTCGCCGCCGGGGGCGGCGGCGCCGACGCGGCCCGCGCGGCGGCCGAGCACGCCCGCCGCGCCGACGAGCTGTGGCGGGCCGGGCGATGACCGGGGTACGCCGGGAGCTGCTGCGCTGGTCGCTGCTGGCCGCCGCGGCGGCAGTGCTCGTGGTGTTCCTGGTGGCGCAGCGGCAGAGCGTGGAGGTCAGTTACGGGCGTTCCCCGTCGAGCGCCGCGTTGCCCGAGGGCTCGGCCGGGGAGCTGAGCGACGCGAGCGTGCCCTCGGTCGAGGAGATGACCGCGCTGGTGGCGGCCGACCCGGTGGTCCGGCTGCCGGGTGCGGTCGCGCGCTGGGACGAGCAGCGGGTCCGGGCCGCCATCGGTGACCGGGGCACCCGCATCCTGGTCGCCCCGCCCGGTCTGGACGAGGCCGAACGCCGGCGGGTGAAGGACGTGGAGAACGCCGAGATCCGGATCGTCGGCACCGAGGTCAGCGGCAGCATCTACGTGGCCTCGCCGGACGACGTGCCGGGCTGGCGGGCCCGGTTCGCCACCCGCGACGTGACCGGCCCGCTGCTCACGCTGCTGGCCACGCTGCACGAACAGCCCCTCCCGCCGGATCGCGACGACCTGCGCTGGCGCGAACCGGCCGGCCCGGAGCTGGCTCCGGTGGTCGCCGCGCTGCGGGCCACCGGCCGGTACGTGGGCCCCGGCGCCACGCTGGCCCGGCTGCCGGAGAAGGCCGCGGGCACCGCGTTCCCGGACGGGGCCTGGTTCGTGGTGCTGCCCGCCCAGCCGTACGGGGAGCCGCTGCCCGCGTACGGGCCGGCGCTGCACCGGCTCGCCCCGGACCAGCCGCTGGTGGTGATGTACGGCGACTGGATCGAGTACCACGGTCCGGGCGCGGCGGAGTTCGCCGAGGTGGCCACCGCGAGCTTCTACGCCCAGTTCGGCGCGCGGATCGGCCGGTACGCCTACCCCCAGCAGAACGTGCTCGGCACCTTCCTGGCCCAGGTCACCGACGTGCGGTACGCGGGGCTGTTCGACCGTCCGCTGCCGTACCGGCCGTTCGACCCGCTGCGGGTGGCGTTGCCGGCGCTGCCCTGGCTCTTCGCCGTTTGCGTGGCGGGTTTCGTGGTGCTGTCCATCCGTACCGTGCGGGGGTCCGGCGGCAGCCCGGCCGACGTGGGTCCCGCCGGCACGACGGCCCGGCTGGCCGGGCTCTCCGCGTTGGCGGTGGAGTTGTCGCTGCTCACCGACGCACGCAGCGATCCGGCGCTGGTCCGGGGCGTGGGCCGGTTGCGGGCGGCCCGGGCCGCGCTCGACGAGGGGCTGCCCGACCGGCACGTACGCGGACTGCTGGCCGACGCGGCGGCCGAGCTGGACGACGTGGCCCGGGACGTCCGGATGCCCGGCTACCGGCCGGACGTCTACCTGCGGGCGAGGCTGTCGTGAGCCGCGTCGCGAACCGGCCCGGGCGGGCGGTGGCCCCTCGTGGCGTGGCGGCGACCGGTCCGCGCCGGCTGCTCGGCCGCCTGATCGGCACCGCGTTCGGCCGGGCGGCGCTCGCCTGCCTGGCGCTGGCCGGCTGGGCGCTGTGGACCGGTGGCATCCTGGACGGGCCGGTCGCCCGGCAGGTGCGCGGCTCGTCTGTCTACGCGGCCCCCGGCGTGGACCTGGACCGGGCCGCCGCCGAACGGGTCATCGGCAACCGGCGGCTGGTGGTGCTCATCATGGAACCGGGCGCCGATCTGCGCGAGGCGTGCGCCGACACCGAGCGCGCCGCCCAGGGCACGCTGGTGCTGGCGATGAGCCGCGACGGCGAGGACTGGGACACCTACGGCTGTTCCCGCCTCGGCGGTGACCTCGGCCGGGCCGTGGTCACCGAGACCACCATCGGCAGGGGCGTGGACGCGTTCGTGGACCGGCCGGTCGAGGCGCTCAAGGTGATCGTGCTCAACTACGACCGGCTGGTCCGGGCCGGTCTGGTGCCGGACGGTGCTCGTACCATCAGCCCGTCGCTGCCCCGGTATCTGCTGGCCGGCGGCGCGGTGGCCGGGGTCGTCGCCGGTGCGGCGGTGCTCTGGTTCGGCGGCCGGCGGGCGGGCCGGCTGGCCGACGCGCGGCGGGCCGGGCGGGACGCGCGCGCCGACGAGCGGGCCGCGCTCGGCGCCGCCACAGCGGTCCTCGCCCAGCAGATCATCGACCTGGACGGGCGCGCGGGGCCGGTCGCCCCGGCCTACCGGCGGCTGGCCGCCGACTACGTCGGCCTGCTCGACGAGGTGTCCGGGCTGGACGGAGACGCCGGGGCGGTGCGCCGGCTCCGCGAGCGGGTCGAGGAACTGAGCGACCGCGCCGCGGCGCTCGCCGACGACGCCGCGTCCGGCCGGCGCGCGGGTGGCCGCAAGCCGGAGAAGGCGGCGGCCGGGAGGCCGGACAAGGCGGCGGGACGGCGCGGGACGCGCGGACGGGGCCGGCGGTGACCCGCCGACCCCGTCGTCACCGTGCCGTCAGCGCTGGGCGCCCACCGTCGCGGCGGCCGGCCAGCTGCCGGTGAAGACCTGGGCGGGCGTCGCGCTGCGGGCCGCGAAGCCGAACAGCGAGTCGACCCGGGAGGCCTCGGCGGAGCTGGGGTACGGGTTGGTGCAGCTCGTGCCGGCGCTGCCGCCGGACATCAGGATGGCGCAGTTGCCGTTGTAGTTGTCCGGCAGGCCGAGGATGTGGCCGATCTCGTGCGTCATGATGCGCAGTGCCGAGTACTGCTGGGCCTGGTTGTAGTCGATCACCACGCGGCCGTTGCCGAGGCTGGTGCGCTGGGCGTACGAGCCGCCGCCGTAGGTGTAGGTGATCCGCAGGTTGGACCCGCACTGCGCCATGTTGATGTTGTTGGTGTAGTTGTTCCAGATCGCCGCCGCCTGCACCGCCGTGTTGGCGAACGGGCCGGCCTGGCTGATGTTGTAGCAGACGTTGCGGACGGCGGCGGAGGCCGGAGCCGGGTTGACGGCTACCGCGCCGAGCGCTGCCAGTGTCGCGGCCGCGAGGGTGGCGAGGATCCGGGACAGCTTGGGCTGACGCATGGTTCACACTCCTTGGGATGGGGGGTGAGCGGAACGCCGCAAGCCTATAGATAGCCGTCTATCGATATCAAGGGGTGGACGCGTGCGGGTCGGCCGCGTTGATCGCGGCCACGACCTTGTCGTAGTCCCCACGCGCCTCGGCGTGACGAAGGAACTTCACCCGCTCGACCTGGATCTCCGTCGCGTCCGGCTGCGCCTCCAGCAGCGACATCACCTCGGACGCGAACTCGTCCAGCGGCATCGCCGTCTCGTTTGTGTCGTGGCCGGGCAGGAGTTCGGTGCGCACCGCGGGCGGTACCAGTTCCAGCACCCGTACGCCGGTGCCGGCCAGGTTCAGCCGGATCGACTCGCTGAGCATGTGCATCGCCGCCTTGGAGGCGTTGTAGCTCGGCGTGACCCGCAGCGGCACGAACGCCAGGCCGGAGGAGACGGTGAGGATGGTGGCGTCGTCGCGCTGCCGCAGGTGCTCGACGAACGCGGCGATCAGCCGGATCGGGCCGAGCACGTTCGTGGTCACCACCTCCTCGGCCGAGGCGAGGAAGGTGTCCGGCGAGCGCCAGTCCTCGATCCGCATCACGCCCGCCATCGTCACGAGGACGTTGAGGTCCGGGTGCCGGGCCAGCACCCGGTCGGCGGCGGCGGCGATGCTCGCCGGGTCGGCGGTGTCGATCGTGACGGTGTCCAGGCCGGGGTTCGCGGCGGCGATCTCGTCGAGCAACCCGGTACGCCGGCCTCCGACGATCACCGTGTTGCCCCGGTCCCGCAGGGCGAGCGCCAGGGCCAGGCCGATTCCGCTGGTGGCGCCGGGAATGAAGATCGTGTTTCCGGAGATGTCCATGCGCCAAGCCTGCGGTGCGCGGCGGCGCGGGTGAAGAGATCCCGGATCGGGGGATCGCGGATCCCTGGTTCCCGGCGGCGTACGGCGGATACTCGGATCATGGACCGCCAAGCCCTGGCCGAATTCCTGCGCCGCCGCCGGGAGACGCTGCGCCCCGGCGACGTCGGGCTGCCCGAGGGCGCCCGCCGCCGGGCGCCCGGCCTGCGGCGGGAGGAGGTCGCGTCGCTCGCCGCCATGTCCACCGACTACTACACCCGGCTGGAGCAGCGGCGCGGCCCGCAGCCGAGCCCGTACATGCTCGGCGAGCTGGCCCGGGCGCTGCGGCTCAGCGCGCACGAACGCGCCTACCTGTTCCGGGTCGCCGGGCACAGCCCGCCCGAGACCGTCGCCACCACCGGCCACGTCGCGCCGGCGCTGCTGCGGGTGCTGGACCGGCTGTCCGACACACCGGCGCTCATCCTGTCCGACCTCGGCGAGACGCTGGCGCAGAACCAGCTGGCGGCCGCGCTGCTCGGGGACCGCTCCGGCCACACCGGGCTCGCCCGCAGCGAGGTGTACCGCTGGTTCACCGACCTCGCCGAGCGGGAGCGCTACCCGGTGGAGGACCGCGACCGGCAGAGCCGGGCCCAGGTCGCCAACCTGCGTGCCGCGTACGGGTCGATGGGACCCCGGTCCCGCGCGGGCGAGCTGGTGCGGGCGCTCTGTGCCGCCAGCCGGGAGTTCGCCGAGCTGTGGGAGCGGCACGAGGTGGCGCAACGCTTCGCCGACCACAAGACACTGATCCACCCGGAACTCGGGCCGATCGAGCTGGACTGCCAGGTGCTGTTCACCGAGGACCAGTCGCAGGCGCTGCTGGTGCTCACCGCCGCGCCGCGCAGCGAGGACGAGGAGAAGCTGCGGCTGCTCGCCGTACTCGGACACGAACGGTTCCCCTCCACCGCCACGTGAACGCGGCACAGGAACCGTCGTTCACGCCGCCGGGAATCCGTGGGATTCCTGTCAATCTCCCGTCACGCAGGGTGTTTAACTGATCTGTTCCGGTCGATAGCGTCGGGCCACTGCCGTCGACGAAGGGCCGACGATGAACGACAACGGACACCCGCTCAACCGCCGGCGACTGCTCGCCGGCGCTGCGGCGGCCTCGGCGGTCACACTGACCGGCCTGACCGTCGCCTCCACCACCGGCGCCGCGGCCGCCCCGGGCCGCGCCGCGGCGCCGCTCGTCTCCCGGGACCGCATCGCCACCGCCGCGCTGCGCGCGCCCGACGGATCCGCGCCAGCGGTCGCCGTCCAGGACGACTTCCACGCCCGGCTCGCCGCCTGGCTCGCGTTCTGGTCGGCGAACTCACCGTCGGCGTGGAGCGTGCCGGTGCAGGTGGTAGCCCGGATCGAGGCGGCCGGCGACGCGCTGGTCCTGCACGCGATCCGGTACCGCCGCGACGACGAGCTGCGCGCCGGCTTCGCCGCCGGCCGGCGGGACACCACCCACCTGGCCACACTGGCCAGCCTGCACCACCACTTCCCGAGCGTGCGGGTCCGCCCGGACGGCACGATCCGGGTCGCCGACGGACCCGCCGGGTTCACCGGGTCGCCGGAACAGGTCGCCTTCGCTGTCGCCGCCTGCCGCGAACTGTGGGGCGACGCGGCGGCTACCGCCGACCGCTGGGCGGAGCACGCCGCCCGGGTGCTCGCCCGCACCGGGCACCGCACGCCCGCCGCCTCGCACGCCGGGTGGGCGGCCTTCACCCGCACCAGCCTGCGTCGCGGGCTGGGCACCGAATCGTACGAGTGACCGGAGGAAGCACATGGCCCGCAACGAGTTCCGCTTCGTGGTCGACGGCGTCGACCTGAGCCCCGAGCAGCACAACGTGATCGCCGCGGAGATCCAGAAGGCCGGCCTGGCCGCCCTGCGTACCGCCGATGCCAGGCTGACCAACCCGCTGACCCTCGGTCACGGCAACATCAAGCTGCGCGGCGAATGGAAGGGGCTCTGGGTGATCGACGGACCGCTCGCCGACGAGCTCGGGCAGAAGATCAACGACATCGGGTTCTGGATCCAGCGGTGACCGACACCGCCCCGCCGGCCGGCACGCCGGAGCGGATGTGCCCGAGCACCCCGGCGTCGAACGCCACGGTGTTCCTCGGCATGATCACTCCGGCGGGCCGGGTGGCCTACGTGACCCCGGCCGTACCGGCCGAGGTGGCGCTCGCCGGGCTCGGCGACTCCGAGAAGCCGATAGAGTCGCGGGCCCGGCTCGCCGGCCCGTGCGTCACCTCGTCCTGTGGCTTCTGGACCGGCTCGCACTGCGGGCTGGGCGCCCGGCTCACCGCCTCGTACGCCGAGGTCGCCCCGCCCGCCGAGGAGGCGCTCCCGAAGTGCGCGATCCGGCGTACCTGCCGCTGGTTCGCCGAACAGGGACCGGCGGCCTGCCCGGCGTGCTCGCACGTGGTGACCGACGCGCGGGTCTGAACGACAATCCTTGTCGGACCCCTCGACTAGCGTCGTGAGGTCATGGAGCCGGGGTTCGGCCGACACATCATCGGGCGGGAGCATCACGCTGGGCTGTTGCGTGCCGAGGTGGCCCGGCTGGTCGACAGCCACGGCGGCCTCGTCCTGGTCGGCGGCGAGCCGGGCATCGGCAAGACCACGCTGGTCTCGGCCGCCGCCGACGAGGCCCGCCGCGGCGGGGCGCTGGTGCTCGGCGCCGCCTGCTGGGACTCCGACACCGCCCCCGACTACTGGCCGTGGCTTCAGGTGTTGCGCCGGCTGACCCGCTCCGCCGACGACCCGGCCGTCGCCGGTGCCGCCGACGCCGGGCTGGCGGCACTGCTCGGCGAGCGCCCCGCCACCGGATCGCCGGGCCCCGGTGGCGGCGGTCCGAACGGCGACAGGGATCCCGGCGGCGACGCCGTCCGGGACGGGGGCGGCGGCGACGGTGTCCTCGCCGGTGACGAGGGCCGGGCCGAGTTCGACAGGCACGACGCGGTGACCGCAGCCCTGGTCGCCGTCGCCCAGCACCGCCCGGTCGCCGTGGTCCTCGACGACCTGCACTGGGCCGACCCGGCGTCGCTGCGGCTGCTCCGGTTCGTCACCCAGCACGCATGGTTCGAGCGGCTGCTGCTGATCGGCACCTACCGGGACGCCGAGGTCGAATCCGGCGAGCACCCGCTGCGAGGGCTGCTGCTGCCGCTGACCGCGAAGGCCACCACCGTCACGCTCACCGGGCTGCGCCGCGCCGAGGTGGCCGCGCTGATGACCCGCACCGCCGGCCGGGAGCCCGACGCGAGCCTCGTCGACGAGGTGCACCGGCGCACCGGCGGTAACCCGTTCTTCGTGGAGCAGACCGCCCGGCTCTGGCACACCCACGGCCTGACCGACACCGTCGCCCCGGGCGTCCGGGAGGTGGTGCGCCGCCGGCTCGACCAACTGCCAGCCCCGGTGGTCGAGGCGCTCACGGTGGCGGCGGTGCTCGGCCGCGAGTTCGACGGGCGGACGCTCGCGGCCTGCGTACCCGCTCCGGTAGCGCAGGTCGACCGGCTGCTCGGCCGCGCCGCCGCGGCCCGGCTGGTCCTGCCCCGCGACGGCGGCCGGTTCGTCTTCGTGCACGACCTGGTCCGCGAGACGCTCTACGACGGGCTCGCCGACGACGAACGGCGGGCCCGGCACGCGGCTGTGGTGCGCGCCGCCGGCCGGTCGGACGCGCTCGCCGGCGCGCTCAGCCCGGCCCACCTGGCCCGGCACGCCTGGCTGGCCGGCGCCGAACTGGACCCGGAACGCGCCGGTGACCTGCTGCTGGCCGCCGCCCGCGACGCCGGGGGCCGGATCGCCGTGGACGAGTCGGTACGGCACTACCGGCGCGCGCTCGAACTGACCGGCGAGCCCGGCCGGCGGGTCCGGGTGCTGCTGGAACTGGCCGGGCTGCTGCACCACGCCGGCCCGCCGGCCGAGGTGGAGCGGCTGCTGGCCGAGGCCGCCGCGCTGGCCCGGGACCTGCCGGATCCCGGCGTGCTGACCCGGGTGGCGCTCATCGCCCACCGGCAGCACTCCGCCACCCGCCGCCGGCTCGACGCCGCCGAGCTGGTCCGGGAGGCGTACCGGCGGTTGATCGCGGAGCCGGACCCGGAAAGGCCGGTACGCGCGCTGGTCACCGACCTGATCACCGCCACCGAGACGCTCGCCCGGCACGGCCGCGACGACGAGGCGCTCACCTTCAGCCTGTGGGCCCGCCACGACACGACCTGGGGTCTCGGCACCGCGCAGGAGCGAGCAGTGGTCACCGCCGAGATCCGGGAGGTGGCCCGCCGCGGCGGCGACCGGGAGACCGAGCTGTGGGCCACCGCGCTGCGCTGGGTCGCGTTGCTGGAGCTGAGCGACCCGGACTACCGGCACGAGCTGAGCGCGTTCGTGACCGGCGCGCGACGCGGCGACGTCGCCCGGCAGCGAGTGGCGGCGCTCGTGGACACCGCCATCATCGCCGCCTTCCACGGTGACCTCGCCGCCGCCGAGGCGGGCTTCGCCGAGGCGGAGAGCTACCGCGAGCCGGGGCACTCCGACCACGCCTTCATGACGCACCACGTGCGCTGGTCGATTCTGCTGCTGTACGGCCGCCTCGCCGAGGCCGAGGCGGTGCTCGACCGGGTGGGCACCGGGCACCCGCAGGTGGAGCTGCTCCGGGCGATCACCGCGGCCGAGCGCGGCGACGCGACCACGGTGCTGCGGCTCACCACCGCGATCGAGGCCGCGGGAACCGCGTACCCCCGGCCGGTGTCGCCGTTGTGGCTGCGCCTGCGGGCGCAGGCTGCGGCAGTGGACGGCGACCCGGCGCGGTGCGCGGCGGTACGCGCCGACCTGGCCCCGCACCGCGGGCAGTGGGCGGCGGCGTTGTTCGGCTGCGACATCGTCGGCCCGGTCGACCTGTGGCTGGGCGCTGTGGACGCGGCCGAGGACCGGTGGGACGACGCTGTCGACTGCTACGCGGCGGCCTGGGACGCCGCCGACCGGCTGGGCGCCCGACCCTGGTCGGTGCTGGCCCGGGCCGCTCTGGTGGGCGCGCTCGCCGGGCGCGACGGGCCGGGCGACGCCGCCGAGGCGCGGCGGCTACGTGCCGAGACGGTGGCCGAGGCGCGGGCGCTGGGCATGGTCCAGGTGGTCGACCGGCTGGGCGCGGCAGATCCCGCCCCGGCCGCGTCCGCCATGGTCGCACCCGTGGCGCTCCGGTCCGGCGCGGGCGCTCCGGCCCTGGTCGCCGCGTCGTCGCCGGCCGGCCGGCGGGCCGCGTCGGGCCTGCTCCGGGCCGGTGCCGTCCACGGGCGGTCGCCTGACCCCGGCGCGGGCGCGAGTGTGGCCGGGCCGGAGTTCCGCCCGGACGGGCCGGTGTGGCGTCTCGCGTACGACGGCGTCGTGGTGCACCTGCCCGACGCCAAAGGGCTGCACGACCTGCGGCTGCTGCTGGGCCGGCCCGGCGTCGACGTGCCCGCCGTCGAACTGCTCGACCCGGCGGCCGGTCCGGAACTCGTGGCCGCGCGTCGTCTCGGGTCCGATCCGGTGCTCGACGACGAGGCGAAGGTCCGCTACCACCGGCACCTGCGGCGGCTCGACGAGGAGATCGACCGGGCGGCGGCGCGCGACGACGGGCGGCGGCTGGCCGAGCTGGACGCCGAGCGCGCCGCGCTGCTCGACCAGTTGCGGGCCGCCGCCGGGCTGGCCGGGCGCACCCGGCGCCTCGGTGACCAGGCGGAACGGGCGCGCAAGGCGGTCACCGGGCGGATCCGGGACACCCTGCGCCGCATCGACGAGCGGCATCCGGTGCTCGCCGCCCACCTGCGCGAGTCGGTCACCACCGGGGGCGCCTGCCGGTACCGCCCGCCCGAGCCGGTGCCCTGGCGGCTCTGACCGCCGAGGTGGCGGGGCCGGCCGGGCCCCGCCACCGTTGTCGCGTCAGCGGCGGTTGTAGCGGTACATCGTCAGCGTGCCGAACACGACCAGGAAGAACGCGCTCCAGAGCAACATCCACATGGTGCTCGGGCCGTCCATCGAGCCGGCCATCGCCGCGCGGACCGAGGTGACGAGCTGGGTGATCGGGTTGATCTTGACGAACGCCTGCAGCCAACCGGGCATGGTGGACGGCTCGACGAACACGTTGCTCAGGAACGTCAGCGGGAACAGCACCATCATGCTGGTCCCCATCACCGACTTCTCGCTGCGCAGCACCAGGCCGAAGAACGTCCACACCCAGGAGAACGCGAACGAGAAGACCACCAGCAGCCCGATCCCTGCCAGCACCCCGAGCAGCCCGCCGTCGGGCCGGAAGCCGAGCACCACGCCCACGGTGAGGATGACCACGGCGGCCAGGACGTAACGCAGCACGTCGCCGAAGATCATCCCGACCAGCGCCGACGGCCGCCAGACCGGCAGCGTACGGATCCGGTCGAAGACGCCCTTCTCGATGTCGCTGTTCAGCCCGACCCCGGTGTACATGGTGATCATCACGACGCTGGTGACCATGATGCCGGGCAGGAAGAACTGGAGGTACGCACGCGGGCTGTCGGCGAGCGCGCCACCGAACAGGTACGTGAACATCAGCACCATGATGATCGGGAACGCGGTGACGTCGAACAGCTGCTCCGGCACGTGCTTGATCTTCAGCAGCGCGCGCCAGCCGAACGTCAGCGACGCCGACAGCGGGCCGGGCCGGGCCGGTCGTTCGGCCGGGGCGAGCACAGTGGCCAGCGCCTCGGCGGACGGCACGTAGACGGACGGCGCCCGCCCGGTGGTGATCGCGGTGTCGCTCATCGCGCCGCCTCCAGTTCGTCGTCCCGCTCGTCCGCCGGGACGGCCGGGTGGTCGGTCAGGGCCAGGAAGACCTCGTCCAGGCTGGGCTGGCCGAGGGAGAAGTCGTCCACCACGATGCCGGCGGCGGCCAGCTCGCCGAGCGCACGCGCCGCCTGCGCACCGGCCTCCAGGTCGGTGCCGTGCTCGCCGACGCGCGCGGTCAGCGCCACCGGATCGGCGGCGAGCTGCACCGGTACGCCGAGCGACGCCCGCAGCACCTGCTCGGCCTCGGCCCGCCGCCCCGGATCGCGCAGCCGGATGTGGACGCTGCCCGCGCCGACCGACGACTTCAGCTCGCCCGGGGTGCCCTCCGCGATCACCCGGCCGTGGTCGACCACAGCGATCCGGCCGGCGAGCTGGTCCGCCTCGTCCAGGTACTGCGTGGTCAGCAGCACCGTCGTGCCGTACGCCACCACGGCCCGTACGATCGCCCACACCTGGTTGCGGCTGCGCGGGTCCAGGCCGGTGGTCGGCTCGTCGAGGAACAGCAGGTCCGGCGTGTTCAGGATGCTCGCGGCGATGTCGATGCGCCGCCGCATCCCGCCGGAGTACTTCTTCACCTGCCGTCCCGCCGCCTCGGTCAGCCCGAACGCGGCGAGCAGCCGCTCGGCCCGGTCCCGGGCGCCCGCCCGGCCCAGCCCGAGCAGCCTGCCCAGCAGGACCAGGTTCTCCGCGCCGGTCAGGTCCTCGTCCAGCGAGGCGTACTGGCCGGTCAGGCTCACCCGGGAGCGGACCGCGTCGGCCTCACGCACCACGTCGTGCCCGAAGACCCGGGCTGTGCCGCCGTCCGGGCGCAACAGCGTCGCCAGTACCCGTACGGCGGTGGTCTTGCCGGCGCCGTTCGGGCCCAGCACGCCGTAGACGGTGCCGGCGGGGACCCGCAGGTCCAGCCCGTCGAGTGCCCGGGTCGAACCGAAGGACCGGACCAGGCCCTCGGCCTCGACGGCCAGGCCGGTGTTCCGGTTGCTCATGAATCGCTACCTCTCCTCGTCGGTGTCCGCGACAGGCGTACGGGCGTGCCGCCGGACCGATCGCCTGTTCAACGAGGCCGGGGAGCCGTGGTCGTACCGGCCTCACCCGGAAGGCGCCAGACGGTCCGCCAGATCCGATCTGGCGGTGGCGCGGCCACGCCGGGCGGGTGGCGCATCGGCCACCCGGCCCGGCGCCGGTCAGCGGGCCGAGTCCAGCCGGTTCCGCTGCTCGGCGGTCAGTTCCAGGTCGACAGCGGCAAGGCTCTCCTCCAACTGCGCCACCGAGGAGAAGCCGACGAGTGGGATGGACGGCTGGTCCCCGCCCATCAGCCAGGCCAGCACCACCTGGTTGACGGTGGCGCCGGTCTCGCCGGCCACCACCCGTAGCGCCGCCAGCCGGGCCGGGGTGGCGGGCAGCACGTACTCCTCGCCGAGCCGCTCCGGCCGCACGTACGCGCCCTTCAGCAGCGGCGAGTACGCGACCAGCGCGAGCTGCGGCTCGGTACGCAGGTAGCTGAGCAGGTCCGGGCCGACCCAGCCGACGTCGCCGTCCGGGTCCAGCTCGCTCGGCACGTCCAGGCGCCGGGGGAGGTAGCTGCGGTGGTACTGGAGCACCTCGTACCCGGGCAGGCCGGCCGCGGCGGCGAGGGCCCGGGCCCGTTCGACCCGCCAGGCGCGGTGGTTGCTGGCGCCCAGCAACCCGACGGTGCCATCGCCGACCAGCTCGGCGAAGCCCTCCACGGTCTCCCGCACCGGGATCGTCCGGTCCTCGATGTGGGCGTAGAGCAGGTCGATCCGCTCGACGCCGAGCCGCTCCCGGCTGCGCTCGGCGGACTCGCGGATCACCTTGGCCGACAGCCCTTCGGGGTTGTCCACGTAGCTGGTGCCGGGCGCGAGCGGACGGGCGCCCAGCTTCGTGGCGATGACCACCTCGCCGCCGATCCCGCGGCTGCGCCGCCAGCGGCCGAGCAGTTCCTCGCTCTCGCCACCCTGGCCCCCGTTCTGCCAGAAGGCGTAGTTGTCCGAGGTGTCGATGAAGGTGCCGCCCGCCTCGACGTACCGGTCGAGGATGGCGAACGAGGTGGCCTCGTCGGTCGCGGTGCCGAACAGCATCGCGCCGAGACTGAGCACACTGACCTCGCGGCGGGTGGCCGGGTCGGTGCCGATGGTGCGGTAGCGCATGGATGTCTTCCTCCCCGTCGGAGCGTTGCCGGTCACCCTGCCCCTTCGAGCGCGCGCGAAGTCAACAGCGCGACGACGGCAGACGGAGGGGCCCCGTCGCCCGGGGCCCCTCCGTCACGTACGGTGCTCAGCTCGGGATGTAGTCGAACTCGTCCGGGTTCGGGCCCGTCCGGCCGGCCTCGCCCCGGTCCAGCGAGGTGAGCCGCTCCATCGCGGTGTCGTCGAGGGTGAAGTCGAAGATCGCGAAGTTCTCCTCGATGCGCTTGGGCGTGGTCGACTTCGGGAAGACGATGTCGCCGCGCTGCACGTGCCAGCGCAGCACCACCTGGGCCGGGGTCCGGCCGACCTGCTCGGCCACGTCGATCACTGTCGGGTCGTCGAGCACCCGGCCCTGCGCGATCGGGGACCACGCCTCGGTGAGGATGCCGTGGGCCTTGTCGTACGCCCGCACCTCCTCGTTGCCGAGGAAGGGGTGCGCCTCGATCTGGTTGACCGCCGGCACCACGTCCGCCTCGGCGGCCAGCCGTTCCAGGTGCGCGACCTGGAAGTTGGACACGCCGATCGAGCGGACCGTGCCCGCGTCGCGCAGCTCCTCCAGCACCTTCCAGGTGGAGACGAAGTCGCCGTCGTAGCGCGTGGGCAGCGGCCAGTGGATCAGGAACAGGTCGAGGTAGTCGAACTTCAGCTCCCGCAGCGACTGCTCGAACGCCTTGCGGGCGTCGTCCGGACGGTGGAAGCCGTTGTTCAGCTTGCTGGTGACGAAGACCTCGCCCCGGTCCAGCCCGGCGGCGCGGATCGCCTGGCCCACCTCGGCCTCGTTGCCGTACATCTGGGCGGTGTCGACGTGCCGGTAGCCGACCTCCAGCGCGGTGCCGACCGCGCGGGCGGTGTCCTTCGGGTCGATCTGGAACACGCCGAAGCCGAGCTGCGGGATGGTGTTGCCATCGTTGAGCGGGATGTCCGGAATGCCGTTGGGGGCCATGAGAGCCTCATCTCCGATCGTGTGGTGCCCGGGGGCGCGTCCGTGCGACAGCCCCCGGCCGTGCCAACCGGATGTCTCTACCCGCTCGCCACGCTTCCTCACGTCGGGGACGGGCGTCAAGCCCAGATCGCCCGCGCCCACTCCGGGTGGTCGACGAACGGATTGCGGTTGCCCTGCCAGCGCTCGTAGATGCGCTGGTTGCGGCGCTGTTCGAAGGCGTCCGGCGGATCCTGGTCGTTCCAGGCCAGCAGCTTCGACAGCCGCCCGAGCCGGGGCGCGGATCCGTTCGAGACCGAGTCGTTCGGTTCCAGGTCCGGCCAGCCGTCGTCGCCCTCGTACCGGATCGCCATGTAGAGGATCATGCGGGCCACGTCGCCCTTCACCGCGTCGCGCGGCTCGAACGAGTCGGCGTCGGTGTAGCAGCCGGGCGCCTCGGCCACCGTGCCGCCGCCTGAGTCGAAGTCCTTGTTGCCGCGCAGCGAGTTGACCGACACGTCCTCCGGCCGCAGGTGGTGCACGTCGGTGCCGGGGCCGGTGGCGGTGCCGAAGTCGCCGTGCGACTTGGCCCAGACGTGTTCCCGGTTCCAGTCGTTCACACCGCCGCCGTTGCTGGTCTTGCTCTGCGAGCGTCCGCTGTAGAGCAGGACCACGTTGGCCGGGTTGGCCGGATCCTGGTCGGTGTCCTTGAGCGCGTCCCACACCTGGTCGTAGCTGAGCTTCGTCTGCACCCTGATGATGCCGTGCAGCGCGGTGCGCAGCGCCGGCCCGGTCTTGCCGGCCGCGCTCGCGTAGTACGCGTCCGGCGTGCCGGTCGGCGCCGGGGTCGCGGTGGGGGTCGGGGTCGGCGTGGCACCGCCGCCGAGGCTCATCGAGGTCGGGTTCTTCAGCCCGCCGTGGCTGAAGTACGCGGTGAGCGCGCCGGTCGCGGTCACCTGCCGCCCGCGCAGCGACGGGTTGGTGAGCAGCCCGAAGGTGCTCCGCCAGGCGGCCGTCACCTGCACGTACAGCATCCGGCCGGTGCCGGTCTCGCCGGCCTGGTCGGCGATGGCGATCGCGGTGTCCGCGGTGAAGCCGGAGGTGAGCACCGTGTTCGTGGCGGTGGGCTGGCCGATGACGTAGCCGGTGACGGTGGCCGTCCGGCCGTCCTGGGCGGCGAGCGCCTGCGCCACGGTGAGGGCCGTCGCGGCTGACGCGGAGCCGGTCACGCCGAGCGGGATCGCGACCGCGACGGCGAGCACGACCGCCGCGACCAACCGCCCGGGTCGCGAGCGGGTGACGCGCTTCATATCCATGATCAGCGATGTTAGCCGGATCGCGGTGAACTGCGGGAGGTCACCGGGCCAACTTTTCGTCCCGGCCGGCCTCGAACAGCACCGGCCACGGCCGGGCCGCCGGGGTGAGGAGCGCCGGCCCGGCCTGTTCGTCGGGCGTGGCGAGCGTCTCGGTGGCGAGGTTGCCGAACATCGGCGCGGCCGGGTGCGCGGCCCGGATGGGCCAGGCCGCGGAGATCCGCCGGACCAGCGGCGTGCCGGCGATCGGCCGCCAGGCGACACGCGGTTCCCGGCGGGCCAGCGCCGCGGGCTCGACGGCGACCGCGCCACCGGCCAGGAGCAGGCCGAACAGGAACTCCGGGTTGCGCGCGGGGCGGACCCGGGCCGGGGCGAAACCGTGCTGCCGGCACACGGTCAGCAGATGCTCGTGCCAGCCGGGCGCGGTGGCCGGTGGCGCGGTGACCAGGTCCATGCCGGCCAGATCGGCGAGCGCGATCTCCCGAGGCCGGGCCAGCGGCGAGGACCGGGGCAGCAGCACACCCACCGGTACGTCCACCGGCTCGCCGAAGCGCAGCCCGGCCCCGTCGACCGGATGGTGCAGCAGGCCGACGTCCAGCCGCCCGTCCGCGAGCATCCGGTGCTGCTCGGCGCTCGTCAGTTCGTGCAGGTCGAGGGCGAGCCCGGGCGCGCGGGCCGCGAGCGCGTCGAGCAGCGCGCGCAACGTCACGGCCGGGGTCTCCGGGGGTACGCCGGCACGCAGCACCCCGAGCGCGCCCCGGCGGACCCGCTCGGCGACGTGACGCAGCCGGCGTTCACCGGCCAGCAGTTCGTCGGCCTCGCCGAGCAGCAACTGGCCGGCGGTGGTGAGGCCGACCTGGCGCTGCGACCTGTCGAACAGGGCGACGCCCAGCTCCCGCTCCAACCGCTGGATCGACTGGCTCAGCGGCGGCTGCGCCATGCCCAGCGTCTCGGCGGCCCGGCCGAAGTGCAGTTCCCGGGCGACCACCACGAAATGCCGCAGGTGCCGCAGCAGATCCATCCGGGCACCCTAGCGCCGCCGCTGGTTACCGTGTCGGCGTGGATGTGGCGGAACGGGTCGGGGAGATCTTCGGGCGGGCCGGGTTGCGGGGTTGCCTGCATGTCGTGGACGTGGACGACCCGGCCGGCGGTGAGGTGGCGCTGCGCGCCGACGAGCAGATCGTCATCGCCTCCGTCTTCAAGGTGATGGTGGTGCTGGAGTTCGCCCGGCAGGCGGCCGCCGGCCAGCTCGACCCGACCGAACGGGTGCTCGTCGGTGCCGCCGACCGGCTCGGCGGCTGGGGTGTGGCCGGCTGCGCCGACGACGTGGAGGTCTCCCTGCGCGACCTCGCGTACCTGGCCATGTCGGTGAGTGACAACACGGCGGCCGACCTGCTCCTGCGCCGGATCGGTGCGGACGTGCTGCCGATGCTGGCCGCGGAGCTGGACCTGCCGCGCACCCGGATCGTCGGCGGCCCCCGGCAACTCGTCGAGACGATGCTCTCCGACGTGGGCGCGCGCACCGAGGCGGACTTCGCGCGGATCTTCCCCACCCTGCCGCCCGAACGGATCCGCGCGATGCGGGTCTTCGACCCCGAGCACACCAGCTCCAGCACCGCCCGGGAACTGACCCGGCTGCTCCGTCTGGTGTGGCGGGACGAGGCCGGCCCGGCCTCCGCGTGCGCCATGGTCCGGGAGCTGATGGCCCGGCAGCTCTTCTGGACCCGGCTGGCCGCCGGCTTCCCACCCGGGGTCCGGGTCGCCGGGAAGACCGGCACCCTTCCGGGGCTGCACCTCGAAGCCGGCGTCGCGGAGTACCCCGACGGCCGCAGGTACGCGATCGCGGTGGCGGTACGCACGCAACGGCTGGCCGCCCGCCGGATCGACGTGGACCTGGCGATGGGGGAGGCGGCCCGGACCGCCGTCGAAGCATTGCGATGATCCAGGTCGACCACCGGCCTGAACTGCGGTGATATCGGTCTGGATATCGGTCGTTGCGCTCGTCGATCTTGGACATCGGGGACTGCGGGGTGGTGGGCTGGGCCTACCGATCACCGATCACCGATCCCGAACGGGGAGGACGACACATGCCCGAGAACCGGCCGTCCGGCTACGCCCGCCGTCGACTGCTACGCGACACGGCGGTCGGCGCCGCCGCCGTCACCACCGCCGGACTCGTCGCCGGCACCCCGGCCCGAGCCGCCGGGCCGAGCCCCGTCACCGCGCCGAGCCGCGCCGCCGGCGGTACGCGACGCGGCGGCGCGGTGAGCTTCCGCTGGTGGGGCACCTCCGGCTGGCGGATCGACATCGGGGACCGGACGGTGCTCGTCGATCCGTACCTGAGCCGGTACGACACCGGGCTGTTCCGGAAGCCGTTCAACCCCGACACCCGGCTGACAGTGGCCGCCGACGTGGTCGACCGGCTCGCCGACCGGGCCGAGAACATCCTCGTCACCCACACCCACTGGGACCACTTCAACGACGTGCCGCACATCGCCGCCCGGACCGGTGCCCGGGTCTTCGGCACGCTCACCGCGTATCACCTCGGCCTGGCGTACGGGCTGCCGACCGGGCAGCTGGCCCCGGTCAAGGGCGGGGAGGTGCTCGACTTCGACGGGTACACGGTGGAGGTGGTCGGCTCGCTGCACAGCCGGAATCCCACCTGGTCGATGGCGTTCCCCGGGGTACGGGTCAGCCCGCCGCCCCGTCCGGAGACGATCGCCGACCTGCCCGAGGGTGACACGCTGGCGTACCAGATCCGGATCGACGGCGGCCCGTCCGTGTTCTTCATGGGCGCCAGCGACTTCGACGAGCGCAAGCTGAGCGGGCTCGCCCCGGACGTCGCGATGGTCGCCTCCGCCGCCACCACGGCGACCGCCGACTACGTGCCCCGGCTGATGACCGCGCTGGGCCGTCCGAAGGTCGTGGTGCCGGTGCACTGGGACAACTTCGAGACGCCGCTGACCAACCCGCCGACTGTCGCCGACAGCGACCGGGAACGCCTCGACGCCCTCGTCGCCGAGGTGCGCCGGGTCTCGCCGCGCAGCCGCGTGCTGGTGCCCGAGTACCACACCGCGTACCGGTTCTGACGGCGCCGCTCAGGAGGCCGCCAGCCGGGCGTAGACGTCGCCGGAGCGACCGGCCGGGCGGTACGTCTCCAGCAGGCGTACCAGCCCGGCCGCGTCCAGCCACCGGTCGCTCGCGAACCGCATGGTCTCCACCGGCGAGTAGTTGTAGCGGTAGCCGCCAGCCGTCGCGCCCAGCCGTTCCACCAGGTCCAACACGGCAAGCGCGGAGTCGTGCGCGGGCGGCAGGTACTCGAAGGACAGCCCGCGCACCGGACGACTCAGCCCGGCCAGCACGTCGACCTCGAAGCCCTCGACGTCGACCTTGCAGAACGCCGGTACGCCGTGCCGCGCGATCAGGTCGTCCAGCGTCACCACCGGCACCTCGATGGACCGGTCCCAGCGGACCCCGGCGAAGCTCGGATCGGCGGTGACCGACTCGATCCACGACGACGACATGGTGGACACCGTCGGCGTCGCGCTCGACAGCTCCAGCCGCGCGCTCCCGGACCGGGCACCGACAGCCGTCGGCTCGATGATCACGTCGGCGTCCCGGCCGAAGCCCAGGCGCAGCACCCGCAGGCAGTCCGGCTGCGGCTCGACCGCTACCACGCGTGCGCCCAGCCGGCGCCAGGTGCGTACCCGGCCGCCGACGTGGGCGCCGATGTCGAAGGCCAGGTCGCCGGGGGAGAGGAACTGCCCGTAGAGCTGCCGGGCACGCCGGTGCTTGGCCGGCTGACCGTGGTAGACGGCCAGGGAACGGGTGATCCCCCAGGCCCGCGCGAGCATCGTCACGACATCCCTAACTGTGAGTGGTGGACTTCGGTCCGAACGCGTGCAGGAACCGGTCGCGGAACGACTCCATCGGCCAGACCGGGGCCTGCGGGTCGGGGTTGAGGCCGTCCTGCCAGCCCCACCCGGCGACGCGGTCGAGCACGGCCGGGTCCTTCGCCACGATCGTGATCGGCACGTCCTTGCCGGCGCCTTCCCCGGTGACCGCCCGGGCCGGCTGGTGGTCGCCGAGGAACACCAGGACCAGGTTTTCGTCGCCGTACCGCTGCACGTAGGAGATGAGCGTGCGCAGCGTGTAGACCACCGCCTGCCGGTACGCCTCCCGGGTGCCCTCCGCCGAGCGGTCGGCGCGCGCCGTCCCCTTGTAGACCGAGCCGTCGCCGACGTCGTCCCAGTCGACAAGCGGCGGTACCGGCGTCCACGGGATGTGGCTCGACAGCAGCGGGATCTCGGCCATCACCGGGGCGTGCCCCGGTCCGCGCTCGCGGCGCTGGAACGTCGACAGCGTGTACTGGTCCGGCGGGGAGGAGAAGCTGAACAGCGGTCCCCGGTAGCCGAGTTCCTTCACGCCGTACACCTGGTCGGGGGAGAAGAACTCGGCCTCCGGCCAGGCCCGGGTGAGCGCCGGCATGACCAGCGTGGTCCGCCAGCCGGCGCGCTTGAACGCGCCGTTGAGGGTCAGGTGGTCGCTGCGGACCAGGTTGGTGTAGCGCAACTGGTTGTCCGCCCGGATGCCGCTCATCAGCGTGGCGTGCGCCAGCCAGCTCCCGCCGCCGGTGGTGGACGAGGTGAGGAACGCGCTGCGACTGCCGTAGCCGCCCGCGCGCAACTGCCGGGTCCCCTCGTCGAGGACGGCGTCCACCTCCGGCGCGAGGTCCGGGTCCTCCAGCGCGACCCGGCCGTAGCTCTCCACGAACGTGAACAGCACGTCCTTGCCGCGCAACGCGGTCAGCAACTGCTCGCCCGGCACGTTCTGGAACGGGTCACCGGCGAGCTGCGTGTTGAGCCTCTCCTGGTCGTTGAGGCCCGCCCGCACCTGCCGGGCCCGGTCGTAGAGACCGGCCGCGACCGTGTCGGCGGCGACCGGGACGCCGGGCACGATCTGCGCGCCGAGCACGGCGCAGACCACCCAGGCGGCGGCGAACGCGGTGGTCGCGCGGGCGGTCACCGTCCGGTTCGCGACCACGACCCGGGTCAGCCGCCGCACCGACAGCGTCACCAGCAGCGGTACGGCGAGCACCGCGACCACCGCCAGCGCCACCGCGCCCACCTCGGCGGCGCGACCGTACGACTCGGACAGGAACTCCGCGCCCGCGCCGAGGAACGTCCAGTCGGCGATCAGGTCGAAGCTGCGGTCCAGGACCAGGGAGAACCCGAGGTCGGTGACCTTCAGGACGAGGACCAGGCCGAGCAGCACGCCGAGCGCCGTGGCCACCACCCGGCGCGGACGTGCCGGCAGGACCAGCAGCAGGGCGACGGCGATCAGCCCTTCCACCGGGATGCGCAGGAACGCGCCGGGACTGAACTCGTTGGCGTCGCTCGGCGCGACGAGTGCCACCAGCACGAGCGCGGCGGCCAGCGCGGTGACAGTCACGGCGACCAGCCGCCGGGCACGCCGCCGGCCGGGCGTCGGAGCGTCGTCGGTCGTGGTGCCGGCCTCATTGTTGCCGGTCGCGGCGGCGTCCGGGGCGTCGTCGCCGTCCGCCGGGCGGGACAGGTCGGTCACCGGCGCCGCCCGCCGGCCTCGGCGGGCTGGCGCGCGATCCGCACGTCCGGCGTCCACTCGGAGTGGTGACCGGCGGGCGCGGGGGAGACCGGCGCGGCCGGGAGCGCCACCGGGCGCCGCCGCGACGGTACGCGGTGCCGCCACAACCAGGCGACGTCGCGGCCGAACGACTCGACGAGCATCGCGAGCGCGCCGAGGAGTACCGCCACCGCCAGCGGCCGGGGCAGTACGCCCGCCGCGACCACCGCCAGCGCGATGCCCTGCGTTGCGGCGACCACCTTGCGCCAGTAGCGCGGCGGCAGCGAGCCGCGCATCCACGGCAGCGCCCAGCCGGCGGCGACGAAGACGTACCGCATCGCGCCGATCACCAGCACCCCGGCGCCCACCTGGTCGGCGACGTACCCGCAGAGGACCAGGACGAGGAAGGAGTCGACCTCCATGTCGAACCGGGCGCCAAGCGCGCTCACCGTGCCGGTACGCCGGGCCACCTGCCCGTCGACCCAGTCCAGGGAGAGCGCCACGGCGGCCAGCGTGACCAGGAGGGGGACCGCGATCGGCCCGCGGAACGAGTCGACGGTCAGCGCCGCCACCCCGCCGGTGAGCGTCGCCCGGGTGAGCGTCACCCAGTCGGCCGGCCCGAGCCGGTCCGCGCCCGAGCGGCGCAGCCCGTGTCCGAGCGCCGCGACCATCACCACCCCGAAGAGTAGACCGGCCAGCCAGCCGTACGCGCTCAGGCCGACAGTGCCGGCCAGGGCCGCGAGTACGCCGACCTGGAGAATCGCCCCCGCGAGTGGATCAGTTCGAAGTGCGGACACCATGCCTCCGAGGTAGACGTCACGAACCACACGTGTGTACGGAGAACATGCCCGAACAGTTCGTCCTGATGCCAGAAACGCGCCAGCAGAAGTAGTGACACCGGCAGCTCGGCGCGTTTGTTCGCTTGCACGTAAGTACGTACTTCCGTATTTTGGTGGCCATGGCAAGCGTGGAGGAGCGGCTCGCGGCCCTGGAGGCACAGGTGGCCCGGCTGGCCGGCGACCGGGCCGGGGGCAGGCCGGAGACCGAGGTCACACCGGAGGACGTCTTCTGGGCGCTCGGCGGCCTGAAGCGGCGGATCCCCGCCGACGGCACCGGGGCGGTGCTCTACACCGGCACCGTCCGCACCACCGACCGGCACTACGACTGGCAGTACGGCGCCACGGTCGACGACCTGCTCGACGCCGACTGGGCGGCACTGGCCGGCACGCTCACGGCGCTGGCGCATCCGGTGCGACTGCGGCTGCTGCGGGAGATCCTCGGCGGCCGACACGGCACCGCCGCACTGGCCGAACTCGACGGGATCGGCACCACCGGCCAGCTCCACCACCACCTGCGGCAACTCGCCGCCGCGGGCTGGCTGCGCAGCGGCGCTCGCGGGCGCTACGACATACCGCCCGAGCGGGTGGTGCCGCTGCTGGCCATCCTCACCGCCGCCCGCCGCTGACCCGGCCATCCACCCCGACGGAAGGCAGCACCATGCGTACCCCGATCGTTCTCGCCGCCGCCGGACTCGTCGCGGCAGCCGCGGCGGCGGTCCTCATGCCCGGGCCCCCGCACCTCGGCCCGGAGCGGACCGGCGACGCGGAACTGGCCGCGACCGTCCGCGCCGCCGTCGACGACCCCGAGAACCTGCGCGGCCTCGCGGTGGCGGTGATCGAGGGCGACCGGGTCCGCGTCGCGGGCCTCGGCAACCGAGCTCCCGGCGGGTCGGCCGTCGAACCGGGCACCCCGTTCGAGATCGGTTCGATCGCCAAGCCGCTCACCGGCATGCTCCTGGCCCGGCAGGTCGCGTCCGGCGCGGTCGGTCCCGACGACCGGCTGGCCGACGTGCTGCCGGACGTGACCGGCCCGGCCGGTGCGGTCACCCTCGCCGAACTGGCCAGTCACCGGGCCGGGCTACCCCGGCTGGCACTCGACTCCGCGGGCGCCATGGTCCGCACGTGGTGGGCGACGTCCACCGCCGGGAACGCGTACGCCGGCTACGACGTGCAGCGGATCGTCACCGCCGCCAGGGGTACCGAGCCCGACGACCGTGGCACCGTGTCCTACTCGAACTTCGGCGCGGCGCTGCTCGGCCAGGCGCTTGCGGCCCGGGCCGCAGTCGACTATCCGGAACTGATCCGGCGCGAGGTGCTGGATCCCCTGGGCATGACCGCCACCGTCGCCGCCACCGGCGCCGACGACCTCCCGGCCGGGCGGGCCGAGGGCGCCACCGCCGCCGACCGGCCCGTCGACCCGTGGCTAGGCGCGGGGTACGCCCCGGCCGGTGTCGGGATCTGGTCCACCGCCGAGGACCTGGCCCGGCTCACCGCCGCGATGCTCGCCGGCACGGCCCCCGGCGCCGACGCCGCCACGCCCCGCTTCGACGCCGGGGACGATCGCCGGATCGGGTACGGCTGGTTCACCAGCCGTCACGGCGACCGGGAGATCGTCTGGCACAACGGAGGCACCGGCGGCTTCCGGGCCTACCTGGGCTTCGACCGGGCGGCCGACCGGGGCGTGGTGGTGCTCGGCAACACCACCCGCGACGTGGATCCGATCGGCCTGCGGCTGCTGGGCGTCCGCGGTGACGCGGCGGAGGAGTCGACGGGCCTGGACGGGTGGATCGGCGCCGCGCTCGCGCTGGCGTTCACGTTCCTCGGCGGGCTCTCCCTCTGGAGCACCGCGCGACGCGGGACGGACCGGGTGACGGTGCTCTCCGACGCTGTCTGGGCGGTGGTCTCGCTCGGCCTCGGCCACCGGCTCGGCGACTGGTCGGTGGTGCCGGGCTGGGTCTGGCCGCTCGGCGTGGCGCTCGCCGGGGCCGCCGTGGTGCCCGCCGCGCAGCGCTGGCGCGGGTTGCCGCTCGTGGCCGGGACGCCACGGTGGCGGCGCTGGACGGGCGCGGCGCTGTCCGCCGCCTTCGCCGCGCTGGCAGTGGTGGTGATCGCCGCCTGAGCCCGGGGCCGCGCGGTCAGCGGGGCGTGCCGCTGTCCCCGTCGCGCCGGGCCAGCGCCGACCGGCGGTAGCCGTACAGGGCGTAGACGACCGCGCCGAGCAGGAACCAGGCGCCGAACCGCAGCCACGTCACCGGGTCGAGGAACGTGATCAGCCAGATCGAGAAGATCACGCCGATCGCCGGCACCACGGGCATGCCGGGGAGCCGGAACGTCCGCGGCGCGTCCGGGCGGCGGTAGCGCAGCACGATCACCGCCACGCACACCACCACGAACGCGAGCAGGATGCCGATGTTGGTCAGCTCGGCGGCCTGCCGGATCGGCAGGAAACCGGCGATGAGCGCCGAGCCGACCCCGACGATCCAGGTGACCCGGGTCGGCACCCGACGTACCGGGTGGACCTTGGCGAACCAGCCGGGCAGCAGTCCGTCCCGGCTCATCGAGAACCACACCCGGGTCACGCCGAGCATGAACGTGAACTCACGGTGAGGATGCCGATGATCGCCCCGACCGCGATCACGCTGGCGAGCCCGGAGAGCCCCACCGCGGCGAACGCGGAGGAGAAGCCGCTCTCCGGGTCGATGTCCCGGTAGTTCTGCATGCCGGTGAGCACCAGCGTGGCCAGCACGTACAGCACCATCGAGATGACAAGTGACCAGATGATCGCCTTGGGCATGTGCCGGCGGGCGTCGCGCGACTCCTCGGCGGCGGTGCTCATCGCGTCGTACCCGAAGACGGCGAAGAAGACGGTGGCCGCGCCGGTGATCGCGCCGCCGACCCCGAACGGGAAGAACGGCGAGTAGTTGGCGGTCTTCACGTGGAAGAAGCCGACCACGATCACCAGCAGCACGACAGCGACCTTGAGCCCGACCACGAACGTCTCGAACCGCGCGGCGGCCTTGATGCCCCGGGTCAGCAGGAACGCGATGAGCAGGCAGAGCACCACCGCGAACAGGTCGACGCGGTGCCCGTCGCCGGTGCCGGGCGCGCCGAGCATCCAGGCCGGCAGATCCGCGCCCAGCTCGTTGACCAGGAAGCCGAAGTAGCCGGAGATGCCGATCGCCACCACCGCGACGATGGCCGTGTACTCCAGCAGCAGGTCCCAGCCGATGAACCAGCCGACCGCCTCACCGAGCACCGCGTACCCGTAGGTGTAGGCCGACCCGGCCTTCGGGATCATGCCGGCGAACTCCGCGTACGACAGCGCGGCGGCGGCGCTGGCCAGGCCGGCGATCAGGAACGACACCAGCACGGCCGGGCCGGCGGTCTCGTTCGCCACCGCCCCGGCCAGCGCGAAGATGCCCGCGCCGATGATCCCGCCGACGCCGATCGCGGTGAGCTGCCACAACCCCAGTTCGCGGGAGAGGCCCTCGTCGGTCTCGTCGGCGATCTGCTCGACCGGCTTGCGCCGGAAGATGCCCTGTGCCACGGCCATTGCCGGCCCCTCCCCGTCGCCCGCGTCGTACCGCCCGGGGCCATCGCGGCCGACGAGCCGTGACCCCGCCATGGACGAACGTAAATCCTCGGCGCGAAGATCGCAGCGCGACGGCCGCTCTCACCCCGGCGGCGGGCCGGCGACCAGCCGCCAGTACTGCCGTTTGCCCTCGTCGCGGACCACGACGCCGAGCCGGGCCAGCTCCCCGTGCAGCTCCCGGGTCTCGGCGTCGTGGCCGCCGTCGAGCGCCCGCTGCCGGGCACGCAGCAGGGCGTCCGCGCCCGGCGGCAGGTCGGGCAGCCCTTCGACCCACCGCCGGTACGCGTCCCGGTGCGGGTCCTGACCGGTCCACGGCCAGCCCTGCCGGGTGAACGCCGCGCGCAACCGCTCGGCGTCCAGGTCGGACTTCTCCCGGGCCAGCTCGCCGCCGGCGGTGTCCAGCAGCACCAGCGTGTTTCCGTCGACGAACACGCCGGCCACGTCGGTGCGGGCCACGTCCCGGTCGTGCCCGTCTCGGTGCAGCCGTACCGTCCGGTGCCCGACCGTGACGGTCAGCCGCTCGCGGACCGCCACCACCGCCAGGAACAGGCCGCCGAGCAGGCCCACCCCGGCCCCGATCGGGTACGCCCGCTCGTCCGGCCACCGGGCGAGCAGCTCGAACAGGCCCTGGAACGGGAACCAGGGCAGCCCGGCGATCCAGCCGGACAGCGCGGTCAGCCCGGCGCCCAGCCCCGCCCCGACCAGCGGGAATCCCGCCCACATCAGCACCAGCTCACCGCGTCCGCCGTCGACCACGACGTCCTCACCGAGCCCTCGGGCCGCCACCGTCACGACACCTCCCGGCGCAGCGTGCGGACCAGACCCGCGGTCAGCGGCAGGACCACCCAGACGGCCAGCGAGACGCCGAGCCGGCCCCACTGCCCGCCGGTCATCTCGGCACCGAGCAGCGGCTCCATGGTGTAGGAGGTGTCCAGCCAGCGGGCCGGCTCACGCAGCGCGGAGATCATCGCGGCGAGCAGGCTCCACACGGTCGGCAGCAGCAGGTAGGCGACGATCGCCAGCGGCGTGTTCAGCAGCAGCAGGCCGAAGGCGGCGCCCATCAGCACGCTCGCCACCTGGAAGACGGCCGCGTGCGGCAGCAGTAGCCAGTCGAACGTCCAGGCCCCCGCCCCGCCGGTGGCGCGGGCGGCGAGCGTGCCGACGGCGGCGACCGCCAGGCTGACGAGCACCGAGGCGAGCGCGGCGAGCACCACCGCGACGAGCTTGGCGACGACCACCCGCTCCCGGCGGGGCACCAGCGCGAACGTGGTGAGCGCGGTGCGCTGCGACCACTCGCCGGTGATGGACAGGATGCCGAGCACCGGCAGCAGCAGGCCGACCGGCAGCAGCGACGGGGTGAAGAAGGCGGTGAACGTCTGATCCGCCCCGTCGAGGACGAACAGTTGCACCACCACGATCGCCGCGGCGATCAGGCCGATGGTGATGAGCAGCCAGCGTCCGGCCCGGGTGTCGGCGAGCTTGCGCAGCTCCACGCCGGTCAGCCGGGCCAGCGAGGGGCCGCCGGTGGCCGGCTCGTGCCGCGCCGGTGCGGTCGGAACGGCTGTGGTGGTCATCGGACGGCCTCCTTGGTCGACGCGCCGGCGGTGAGGGTGAGGAAGAGTTGTTCCAGGCCGCCGCTGCCGGCCGGGCGCAGCTCGGTGAGGACCAGCCCGGCGTCGGCCGCTGCCTGACCGACCACGCCCGGCTCGGCCCGGACGACGAAGCCGCCGTCGGTGCCGGGGGACGCGGGCAGCGCGGCCCGGTCCAGCGTCAGGCGCAGCGCGTGCGGGTCGCGGGCGCGCACCAGCGTGCCGGCACCGGCGAGCAGCTCGTCCTTGCCGCCCTGGGCGACCACCCGGCCGCCGCCGATCACCACCAGCCGGTCGGCCACCGCCTCCACCTCGCGCAGCAGGTGCGAGGAGAGCAGCACCGTGCCGCCCCGGTCGGCGAAGTCGCGCAGCAGGCCGCGCATCCAGAAGATCCCCTCCGGGTCGAGGCCGTTTGCCGGCTCGTCCAGGATCAGGACCCGGGGGTCGCCCAGCAGCGCCAGCGCCAGGCCGAGCCGCTGCCGCATCCCCAGGGAGTACGCGCCGACGCGGCGCCGGGCGGCGGTGTCGTTCAGCCCGACCCGGTCGAGTACGTCCGCCACCCGACCCCGCTCCACGCCCATGGTGCGGGCGGCGAGCGTGAGCGTCTCCCGCCCGGTGCGCCCGGCGTGCTGCGCCGACGCGTCGAGCAGCACGCCGATCTCCCGCCCCGGGTTGGGCAGGTCGCGGTAGGCGCGGCCGGCGACGGTGGCGGCACCCGAGGTGGGCGGCGTCATCCCGCAGATCATCCGCATGGTGGTGGACTTCCCGGCGCCGTTCGGGCCCAGGAAACCGGTCACCGAGCCCGGTTCGCACCGGAACGTGACGTCCTCGACGGCGGTGTGCGGGCCGTACCGCTTGCTGAGCTGGTCGACTTCGATCATGCCGTCGAGCCTGCCGGGGCCACCCGGTCACGCGCTGCGGCCGGCGGTCGGCGCCGCCGTCGACCTCGGTTCACCGCAGACGTCGACTTTGGTAGCTGGTAGCGGGTCCGGGCGGCTTCCTAGCATGGACGGGTGACAAGCGCCGCCGTACCCGATCATCCCTGGCTCCTGCCGGGCTCCCTGGTGCCCGCCCGGGCCCGGCGGACGCCGCGGGACTGGTTCGTGGACGGCATGGTGTTCGTGGCCTCGCTGCTCTGGGTGCTGATCGCGCACGGCGACGTCACCAGCGCCACTCCGGAGTTCGGCCTCAACGCCGGTCCGGCCTGGCTGGTGGAGGTCGACCTGCTCATCGGCCTGCTCGTCAGCGGCGCGCTCTGGCTGCGCCGCCGCTGGCCGATCGGGCTGGCGCTGGCCACCGCGCCGCTCGTGTTCTTCTCGGTCACCTCCGGCCTCGCGTTGCTCGTCATCACGTTCACCGTGCTCGTGCACCGGCCGCTGCCGGTGGGCCTGGCCCTGGCGGCCTGGAACGTGCTGAGCCTGCCTGTCTACCTCGCCGTGCGGCCCGATCCGACGATGCCGTTCTGGGGTTCCGTGATCTGGACCGCGCTGTTCATCGGCGTGGTGGTGGCGTGGGCCCTGTTCGTCAGGGCCCGCCGCCAGCTGGTGCTGTCCCTGCGCGACCGCGCCGAGCGGGCCGAGGCCGAGCAGCAACTCCGGCTCGACCAGGCCCGGCGGCTCGAACGCGGCCGGATCGCCAGGGAGATGCACGACGTGCTCGCGCACCGGATCTCCCTGCTCAGCCTGCACGCGGGCGCGCTGGAGTTCCGGCCGGACGCGCCGCCGGAGGAGGTGGCGCGGGCGGCCGGTGTGATCCGGGCCAGCGCGCACGCCGCGCTCCAGGACCTGCGCGAGGTGATCGGCGTGCTCCGGGCCGAGGTGGGCTCCGAGGCCACACCGGAACGGCCGCAGCCCACGCTTGCCGACGTGCCGGCGCTGGTCGCCGAGAGCCGCGACGCCGGGGTACGGGTCGGCGTGGTCGACGAGGTGGCCGGGCCGGAGACGGTGCCGGCGGCGATCGGGCGCAGCGCGTACCGGATCGTGCAGGAGGGGCTGACAAACGCCCGCAAGCACGCACCGGGCGCGGTGGTGACGGTCCGGCTGGCCGGTGGTCCGGGGGACGGGCTGGCGGTGGAGATCGTCAACCCGTGGCCCGTCGGTGCGCCCGCCACCGCTATCCCGGGCGCCGGCACCGGGCTGGTCGGGATCGCCGAACGGGTCACGCTCGCCGGTGGCCGCCTGGAACACGGGCGCGACGCCGACGGCACGTTCCGGCTGACCGCGTGGCTGCCCTGGGCGGCGGCTCAGTGAGCGCCCCGGTCCGGGTGCTGATCGTCGACGACGACCCGCTGGTGCGTGGTGCGCTGTCGATGATCCTCGGCGGGGTGCCCGACCTGAGTGTGGTCGGCGAGGCCGCCGACGGAGCCGAGGTGCCGGCCGCCGTCGCCGCGTACGCCCCGGACGTGGTGCTGATGGACATCCGCATGCCCCGGGTCGACGGCCTGGCCGCCACCGAGGCGCTGCGTGCCACCGCCGATCCGCCCGAGGTGCTGGTGCTCACCACCTTCGACGCCGACGAGCAGGTGCTGCGGGCGCTGCGCGCCGGGGCGAGCGGCTTCCTGCTCAAGGACACCCCGCCGGCCGACATCGTGGCGGCGGTACGCCGGGTCGCGGCGGGGGAGGCGACGCTGTCCCCGGCGGTGACCCGCAAACTCATCGCGCACGTCACGGGCGCCGCGCCGGTGTCCGGCCCGGACCCGAAACGGGAGCGGGCGGTACGGCTGCTCGACGGGCTATCCGAGCGGGAGCGGGAGGTCGCGGTGCTGCTCGGCCGGGGCCGGACCAACGCGGAGATCTCCGCCGAGCTGTTCATGAGTGTGGCGACGGTGAAGGCGTACGTGTCGCGGCTGCTGACGAAGCTCGACCTGAACAACCGCGTGCAGGTGGCCCTGCTGGTCCAGGACGCCGGCCTGGTCTGACGCCAGAAGCTCTCATTAGCGATACTATCAAGAGTGAGAGTATCGGCGATGATGGCGTGAGGTGATGACGTGGCCGGTTTCGTCGGCAGGACGCGGGAGCTGGACCGGCTCGACGGCATGCTGGCGCGCGTCGAACGCGGCGGCCGGGCGGGGCGGCCGGGGCGGGCGGTGCTCATGCGAGGGCGCCGCCGGGTGGGCAAGTCCCGGCTCGTGGAGGAGTTCGTCGAGCGCGCTGACGTACCGCACCTCTTCTTCACCGCCTCGGCGCAACCCACGGTGGCCGCAGACCTGCGCCTCTTCGTCGAGGCGGCGGCCGGCTCAACGCTCCCCGGCGCGGCGCTCTTCACGGCGCAGGCGCCCGCTACCTGGGACGCGGCTCTCGCCCTCCTCGCCGCCGCGCTGCCCGCGGACCAGCCCAGCGTCGTCGTGCTCGACGAGATGCCCTACCTCATCGCCACCGACCCGGGTTTCGAGGGCACCCTCCAGAAGGTCTTCGACAGGGAGTTGTCCCGCCGGCCGGTCCTGCTGATCTGCGTCGGCTCCGACCTGGCGATGATGGAGGCGCTCAACGACTACGGCCGGCCGTTCCACCAACGCGCGACCGAGATGGTCGTGCCGCCCCTGAGCCCCGGCGACGTGGCCGAGATGCTCCAGCTGCCGCCGGCCGATGCCATCGACGCGTACCTCGTCACCGGCGGCCTACCGCTCGTCCTCGACGACTGGGCCCCCGGCGAGACCGTGCGCGACTACCTCGCCCAGGCCGTCCCGGACCCCACCTCCGCGCTGCTCGTCAGCGGGGAACGGGCCCTCGCCGCCGAGTTCCCGCCGCGGTCCCAACCGGGCGTGGTGCTGCGCGCCATCGGCTCGGGGGAGCGCACCTCCTCCTCCATCGCGCGGGCCGCCGGCGGGATCCCGCAGGCTTCGCTGCACCGCGCGCTCCGGCTGCTGACAGACAAGCGGGTCGTGGACGCCACCCTCCCGCTGTCCACCCGTCCGTCGCGCGAGACCCGCTACACGGTCGTCGACCCGTACCTCCGCTTCTGGCTCGCCTTCCTCGATCCGCACCTCGCCGAGATCGAGCGCGGCAGAGGGGATCTGACGCTCGCCCGCATCCACTCGTCCTGGACCTCCTGGCGGGGACGTGCGGTCGAGCCGGTGATCCGGGAGTCGCTGCGCCGGCTGCCGCCGGGGCACCTGCCGTCCGGGACGGGGGAGGTGGGCGGGTACTGGACGCGTACCAACGATCCCGAGATCGACCTGGTCGGCGGTGACCGGAGCCCGGTGGCCAAGCGGATCACGTTCGTGGGTTTGGTCAAATGGCTGGAGAACGGCGCGTTCGACGCCCACGACCTGGCCCGGCTGCTCCACCACCGCGCCCAGCTGCCGGGTGCCGACGACCACACGCCGCTCGTCGCGGTGGTGCGCAGTGGCCGTGCGGTAGACGGCGTCACCGCGCTCGGGCCGGCCGAACTGCTCGCCGCGTGGCGGGATTGAACTACTGCCGTTTCCGGGCCGTACCAGTGGTCGAGGATGTGGTGCGGCCGTTCCGCCGTATCGCTGCCGAGCTGCGGGAGGCCTGCCGTGCGAGTTGGTGAGCAGTCGACGGATCCCATCGACCAGATCCTGGGCGAGGTGCCGGTACCGGCGCCGTTGACCCCTGAGGACGTCCGCCTCGCGGTCCGGGCGGTGGTGGTGCACGCCGCCGAGGAGTGGCCCGCGGGGCCGAAGTGCCGCAACGACGGGTCGTCGTTCCCCTGCCGGTTGCATCGCTGGGGCCGGCGCGTGCTGGAGACTCACGGTCTCAACGACCGGCAGATCGACGCGCTGATCCGGCACGGCAACCCGTTCGTGCACGTGCCCTTCCCGTTCGTGCTGACCGGGCCGCGTCAGGCCGCCCGTACGCCCGGCCAGGCGGCCCGCGGTCCGGTCCCCCGGGTCGCCGTGCCGCCGGTGCGGCCCGGTCTGCGGCCCGTCGCCGGGCGGCCCGCACCCGCCGCCCGCCCTCGCTGGCCCCGGGCGAGCTGACCCCGAGCCCTCGCCTGGTCCCGGGCGAGCTGACGCCGGCCCCTCGCCCGGTGCCGGGCGGGCCCACCCCAGGCCCGCAGGTCCGGGTGAGCTGACGCCCGGCGTCCCGTTCCGGTCGCGTCCACGCCCCGTCGCGGAGTGGCGTCGATCGCGCCGGAGCATGCCGACGGCGGCCCGGCCGGGGAGCCCCCACCCCCGTGCCGGGCCGCCGTCACCGCGTCACTCGACCCCGCAGTCCGGGGCGGCCCAGTCCCTGGTGTTAGCCACCTTGTCCCGGTTGTTCTCCCGCCGCGAGTCCACGTGCGTGTGGTCGTCGTGGTCCGGGTAGCCGGGCCCGTAGATGCCGCTGAAGCCCTGGTCGCGGGCCGACCGGGCGATCTCGCAGAGGCTGCGGTGCTTGGCGATCAGGTCGGCCGCGTTGCCGTAGAGGTGCTGGCTGTCCGTGGCCCCGCCGACCTGCCGGTTGCAGGCGATGCTGCGGAACCCGCTGGTCACGTAGATCGGCTTGTCGCCGAGGCTGCGGCGCAGCGCCTCCAGCTTCCACATGGTGCGCAGCGCGTTCTCCTTGGTGGCCGCCGAGGAGAGCGGGCCGCCGGCCCACCCACCCTTGCCGCAGCCGTTGTCCAGCTCGGCGTAGCTGAAGTGCTTCGGCGTGCAGTCGCTGTCCTTCTGCAGGTCGTAGATCTTGGCAAACGTCTGCGGCCCGGCCACGCCGTCGGCGCGCAGCCCGTACGCGGCCTGGAAGCGCTTGACCGCGGCTGCGGTCTCCGGGCCGTAGATGCCGTCGACCCGGACGACGCCGGCGTACCCGGCCCAGCCGGCCACCCGGATCTGGAGCTGCCGCACGTCGGAGCCGGAGCGTCCCTGCGACAGGGTGCGGTTCCAGGTGTAGCAGCCGTCGGCGTGGGCCGGTGGCGCGGCCACGACGGTCGCCACGGCGGCCCCGGGCAGGGCCAGCGCGAACGCGACCGCCGCCCGCTTCAGGGTGTTGACGCGCACAGAGTCCTCCCGATGTCAGAGCGGAACTGGGGTCCGACGGGCACATCGACCGGTACGTCCCGTCTCTCTCACCGTGACAGGTGCGAGGACTCTTCGTGGTGATTAGCCGAAATTGTTCTCACATCAGGCGCTTGCTGAGTATCAGCTGTGAATAGTGCCCGTTTGCGAACGCGCTGCCGGGTGTCGCCCGTCGGAGGTGAGCGGTAACGTCTGCTCCCGGACCCGGGCGGCGACCTCGACGGGCGGGAGGTGGGCGTTGGCGCGTGGCGGCGTGTTCTGCGTCGAGGGGCAGTGGCACCGCGACCTCAACGAGCGAGGGTCCGTCCTGCCCACGCTCGACCTGCTCGAACGGCTCGGCCGGATCCGCTACATCCACAAGGACGCGGCCACCCGCGACGAGCTGTTCTACTTCGTCGACCGCTGGCTGCTCAAGCAGTACGCGGACCACCGGGTGGGCTTCTTCGCCATGCACGGCGAGCCGAGCCGGCTCTGCCTCACCGACTGGGACTCGGTCGAGCTGTCCGACGTGGCCGAGCGGATGGCCGGCCGCTGCGAGGGCCGACGCCTCTACTTCGGCAGCTGCTCGGTGCTGCGCGCCTCCGACGCCACGCTGCGCGAGTTCCTCGACATCACCGGCGCGGCGCTGATCTGCGGCTTCACCCGCGAGGTGGACTGGGTCGAGTCGGCCGCCTTCGAGACGGTGCTGCTCGACGTGCTCGCGAACGGGCAGCGGCACAACGCCGCCGAGGTGCGGATGCGCTCGGCGCACTGGGCGCCGCTCGCCGCGTACCTCGGTTTCCGGGTCATCTACGCCAACGGCCGTGCCTGGCGGCCGGCGGCCCGCCCGCGCGTGCCGGAACAGGTCACCGCACAGCGGGCCGCCGGCCGTCCGCGCTGAGGACCATCGACCGGGCTGGTAGAACCGAGGCATGGCACGCAGCATCGCGAAGAACACCCGGGTCGACCGGGACGCCCTGATCGAGTTCCTCCGCCCCCGGCACCAGGTCGTGCTCATGACCACCCGCTCCGACGGCCGCCCGCAGTCCTCCCCGGTGTCCTGCGGGGTGGACGCCGAGGGCCGGCTGGTGATCTCCACCTATCCGGAGCGGGCCAAGGTGACGAACATCCGCCGCGATCCGCGCGTGTCCGCGTGCGTGCTCTCCGACGACTGGAACGGCCCGTGGGTGCAGGTCGACGGCGTGGCCGAGGTGCTCGACCTGCCCGAGGCGCTGGAGCCGCTGGTCGAGTACTTCCGCAGCATCTCCGGTGAGCACCCGGACTGGGACGAGTACCGGTCGGCGATGGTCGCGCAGGGCAAGTCGCTGATCCGCGTCACCATCGAGTCCTGGGGTCCGATCGCCACCGGCGGCTTCCCGGCCCGGCTGGCCGGCTGACTCAGTACGCGACAGTGAACCGGGCGTTGCCGAACCGCGGATTCTCGATCTCGTCGACGATCGCCACGGCCAGGTCCTCGTAGGTGAGCACCGACCGGCCCTGCGCGTCGGTCACCGGCTGGTCGGTACCGGTCCGGTAGTGCCCGGTCCGCTCGCCCGGGTGGAACTCCAGCGGCGGCGGGGAGACGTACGTCCAGGTGACCCCGTCCGCGCTGGAGCGGTAGAACTCCAGCGCGTCGGCCTGGCCGTGCGCCGAGTCCCGGTACTCCTCCGGGAAGTCCGGCTCGTCCAGGTAGCGGGTGCCCTTCGGCGTGAGCAGCGTCGAGCCGCCGCCGACGTGGATCACCCGGGGCGGGTCCGGCAACTCACGCAGCGTGTCGACCAGCGTCCGCGCGGCGTCGCGCCACAGGTCCCGCTCACCGCCGCCGATGGCCACCACCAGCACGTCCGCGTCCTGCGCCAGTTCGCGTACGCTCCGCGCCGAGGTGGCGTCGCCGGTCACCGTGCGTACGCCGGGGGGTAGGTAGCCGACCGCCTCCGGACGCCGCACCGCCGCTGTGACCCGGTGCCCCCGCTCGACCGCCTCGGCCGCGATCCGCGATCCCGCCGTCCCACCGGCGCCGAACACGACGATGTCGCTCATGCCTCACAGGCTAGGCAGCCCACCGGCGGGCGGCGGGGCGTTCCGCCGAACCGGCTCAGTCGACGATCGCCGAGTAGACGAGCTGGCGCAACTGGCTGCGCAGCGGGTACGTGCTGGACGGCATCAGCTGGGTGAACAGCAGCGCGGTGACCTCCTCCACCGGGTCCACCCAGAACGCGGTGCTGGCCAGGCCGCCCCAGTAGAACTCGCCGACACTGCTCGGCACCCGCGACGGCACCGGGTCCAGCACCACCGCGAAGCCCAGCCCGAAGCCGATCCCGTCGAGGATCGTCTCGGCGAAGCCGTCCGGGGAGAACGAGGCCAGGTCCCGGTCGCCGGGCAGGTGGTTGCGGGTCATGAAGCGCACCGTGCGGGGACCGAGCAGGCGCACCCCGTCCAGCTCACCGCCGCGCAGCAGGAACTGGGTGAAGCGGTGGTAGTCGGCCGCCGTGGAGACCAGCCCGCCGCCGCCGGAGTGCCACGTCGGCTCCGCCAGCGCGGCCCGGCCCACCCCGTCGGCGCGTACCGCCTGGCCGGTGGCCGGGTGCGGGGCGTACAGGGCGGCCAGGCGCTTCGCGTCCGCCGCGTCCACCCACCAGCGGGTGTCGGTCATGCCCAGCGGGCCCAGGATCCGCTCGGCGAAGAACGCCTCCAGTGACTGCCCGGAGATCACCTCGACCAGGCGGCCCAGCACGTCTGTGGAGACGCCGTAGTTCCAGCTCGTGCCGGGCTGGAACAGCAGCGGCAGCCGGGCCAGCCCGGCCGAGGCGGCGGCCAGGTCCGCGCCCGGCGGCACGCCCAGGTCGAAGCCCGCCGCCCGGTAGAGGCCGTCGACCACCGAGACCTGGGCGAAGCCGTACGTCAGGCCGGCGGTGTGGGTGAGCAGGTGCCAGATCCGGATCGGCTCGACCGCCGGCACGGTGTACGGCTTGAGCACCGAACCCCGGTCGTAGACGCGGACGTCGGCGAACTCCGGCAGCCAGCGGCTGACCGGGTCGTTCAGCTCGAACCGGCCCTCCTCCCAGAGCATCATCGCGGCGACCGAGGTGATCGGTTTGGTCATCGAGTAGATGCGCCACAGCGTGTCCGCCTCGACCGGCGTACCGGCCTCCCGGTCCCGCAGCCCGTACGTCGAGGAGTGGGCGACCTCGCCCCGGCGGGTGACGACGATCTGCCAGCCGGCGAGGCGGCCGTCGTCGACGTACCGGGCGAAGTGCTCGTCGATCCGCGCCAGCCGGGCGGGATCGAAGCCGACGTGGCCGGGGTCGGTGCTCACCGTGACGCTCACGACGCGAACCTACCCGCAGGTATCGCGGCCGGGAAGTGTCACTACTGTCGGTGGCATGCCCGAGCAGGTCGAGGACGTCACCTACCGCCAGGAGGACTGGTACGCCGAGGAGCTGGCCGACCGGCACTTCGTACGGTGCGAGTTCTTCCACGTCGACCTGACCGAGGCGGTCAGCCGGGGCGCGGTCTTCACCGACTGCGTGTTCGGCAACGTGGCGTTCAACGCCTCCCGGCACACCGACTCGGCGTTCACCAGGTGCTCGTTCAGCAAGTGCAACCTGTTCGAGGCCGAGTTCACCGGCTGCAAGCTGGTCGGCAGCACGTTCGACCGCTGCGACCTGCGCCCGTTGCGGATCGACCGGGGCGACTGGTCCTTCGTCACGCTCGCCGGAGCCGACCTGCGCGGGGCGCGGGTCACCGACGTACGGATGCGGGAGGTCGACCTGACCGGCGCCGACCTGACCGGCGCGACGCTGACCGGCGTGGACCTCTCCGGCGCCCAGTTGCACGCCGCCAAGCTGATCCGCGCCGACCTGCGCGGCAGCGACCTGTCCTCGCTCGACCCGACGGCGGTGCAGCGTTCCGGTGCGCGGATCGACGTCGAGCAGGCGATGGTGCTGGCCCAGGCGCTCGGCTTCCAGGTCGGCTGAGCCCGCCACTGACCACCCACCGCCCACCCCGGCGCGCGCCCGCCCACCCGCCCGGTGCGTCGGTGGGCGCCGAGCCTGGGGAGATCTTGGAAGGAAATGGCCCCTATGGGGGCCTAATTCTTCCAAGATCTGGTTCAGGGAGGGGTGCGGCGGGGTGTGGCGCGTGGGAATCGCGCGGACTGATGCCCTTCTGCAAGATCGCGTTCTGTGTCATCCTCCCTACGGCGAGCCACGGGGCCGGGCCGCTCGCCGCCGGTGGCCGAGGGAGGGTCGGTGGCTGAGGACGACATCGCGCGGACCGGAATCCGGGTCGGGGGTTGGCTGCCCACGCCGGACGATTCGGCAGACGCGCCGGAGCGGCCCGCCGGTCCACGCCGCCTGCCCGGGGACACCGATCCCGGCGTACCCCGGCCGGTGACGCCACGGGACGCCGAGCGCTCACCGTCCGACCCGGACGATCCGGTGCCGCCGGTCGACCTGGATCCGCCCGGTACCGCCGTCTGGCCGCCTCCGCGCGCCGCCGGCCCGCCGGCTCCCGACCTTCCGCCCGCCGGCCCGCTCCCGGCCGACATGTCCGCACCCAGCCTGCCCGCTCCGGGCGCAGTCGCTCCGGGACCGCTCGTTTCCGCTGCGCCGGCCGGCCCCGAGTTGCGTCCGAACCCGCCCGGCGGCCGGGTTCCGCTGGTCGGGCCGGCGCCGATCGGACTGCACCTGTCCGCTCCGTCGCCGGTCCGGCAGGGTCCCGCTCCCGATCCGGCCGAACCCGGCCCGCCGCAGGTGACCGGCACGGAGGCGAGGCCGGGCCGGCACTCCGCCCGGGAGAGCATCCCGGCCCGCCTCGCCGACCTGGCGAGCCGAATCGGCAACCTCGCCGGCGGGAAGATCGGCAAGCTGGTCGGCGGGATCACCAACCTCGCCGGCGGGATCACCAGCCTGGCGGGCCGGATCGGCTTCCGGCTGCGCGACGCGGCCCGGACGGTGCGGGCCCGGCTGGGCCGGACGCTCGGCTCGACCCGGCCTCCGGTCGATGCCCCGGCCACCCGGGTCGCGGTGGCCCGGGGCCGGCGTCGGCGTCGGCGCGCCGTGCTGGCGGCGGTGGCCGTGACCGGGCTGGCGGCGGCGCTTGCGTTCACGGTCCGGTCACCCGCGCCACCGCCGTTGACCCGGGAGACCTCGCCCGTGGCGGCGCCGAGCGATCAGGCGTCCGATGACCAGGCGCCCGACGATCAGGCACCCGACGATCAGGCGCCGGCCGTGCCGGCCGACCCGGTGTCGCCCGGCGGTCCACTGCTCGACGTGGACCTGGTGCCGCTGCCCGGGACGGTGTCGCTCACCGCGCTCGGTACGCGGGACTGGCGGCACTGGGGCGGCTCCGGCGCGGACAGCTTCCATCGCAAGGCGGGCGGCACGGGTGAGATCCAGGATCCGGGCGGCGAGCGGCTGGAGCACAACGCGGGCGCCAGCGATCTCCAATGGACCGACGGCACGCCGACCGCCGCCCAGGAGGGCACCCGCGCGGGGGTCTTCCAGCGCGGCGCCGGCAAGAGCTTCACGCTCGGCGTGGCCGGGAGCGGGAAGCCGCGTACGGTCCGGTTGTTCGTCGGCACGTTCTCGGCCGGCGCGCGGCTGGACCTGTCGCTGTCCAGCGGCGGCGATCCCGCCGTCCGCGAGGTCGCCCTCGCCGCGGGTGACCGCTTCTACCAGTACGTCATCCGCTTCCGGGCGACGCCGGGGGAGCGGCTGCTGATCAGGTGGCAGGCCCTGACGGTGACCGGCGGGCAGAACGACGGGGTGGCGTTGCAGGCGATCACGGTAAGCTGAGCGGCCCGGTGGCCGGCCGTGAGGTAACGAACTGGAAACTCCCGTCGCTCGACATGTGGCGCGAACTCTCTTCCGGTGACACCGTGAAGCCCGTCACGCTCCGGTCGTATCGGACGGTGCGGTGACCGAAGTGGAGGGTGTGGTGGGCCAGGAGGACCGTCCGCGTACCGGCCCCGGATCGCATCGGCACGGCCTTCCGCGTACCCGGTCCGCGCTGCGCCGGCTGCGCCGTCGGCGGCGGTTGATGCTGGAAGGGTTGGCCGCGGTCCTCTGCCTGGCGGCGCTGGCGTTCTATCTCGGCGGGGAACGGCACGAGGCGCCGCGCGAGGAGCACGCCGGGTTGCCCGTCGCTCCGCCCGGCCCGGTCGGGTTGCCGAACGAGGCCGGCGAGACGGTGGTCAACCCGGGGCTGCGCCCCCGGCAGCGGCCGCCGTCGCCGAGCCCGTCGCCGTCCACGCCGTCGCCGTCGCCGCCGAGCGCGCTGCCGCCGACCGTCACGGTCACCCGCGCGGAGGTGCCCGCCACCGTCGACCTCACGGCCGCCGGCCCCACCGACTGGGTCCACTGGGGGCTCATCGGCGCCGACCGGGCGGTCCGCAAGCGGGGCGGCTCCGGTGAGATCCGCGACGAGGGCGGCCGGGGGCGGCGGGAGAGCTTCAGCAACAACCCGGAGGCGTACGCCTGGGGCGACGGCGCCCCTGTCGCCTCGGCGAGCGGCACCATGTCCGGCGTCTACACCTGCCACCGGGGCAGCGGGTTCAACCTGGCGGTGGCCGCCGACGGGAGCCCACGAACGGTGCGTCTGTACGCCGGGCTCTGGATGGCCCGTGGCCGCCTCGACGTGCGCGTCTCCACCGGCGGCCCGGTGACCACGCTGCGGATGGAGGATCCGCACACCGCGCTCACCACCGAGTTCACCGTCAGGTTCCGCGCCCCGCGCGGCGCGAAGCTGCTGCTGAACTGGACCGTGGAGGAGTCACTGGGCGACTGCGGCAACGTCAGCCTCCAGGCGGTGGCGCTGCGCTGAGCGGGGACAGTTTGTCCGTCGCCTACCCGGCCGGGCGTCGTAGGTTTCCGTTGCCACGTCCGACCATCCTCTGTGGAGGCCCGACCGATGACCGGCTCTGCCCCCGTCGTCCCCGCCCGCCCGCGTAGCGACGCCGACGTGCCGCGCGAGATCCCGATGCCGCCGTACGTGACGGTCGAGGACGTCCAGTTCGCGGTGCGGGCGGTGGTGGTGCACGCGCCCCGGACCTGGTCGGGTGGGACCGTCTGCCGCAACGACGCCAGCCCGCACCCGTGCCGCCTGCACCGGTGGGGCCGGCGGGTGCTCACCCTGCGCGGGCTGCCGCCGGCCGAGATCGACGCGCTCGTCGAGCGGGGCGATCCCGGGGCCGGCCCGCGCCCGTACCGCCCCGGCGCCTGAGCGCCGGGGCGGCCCGGCCGGTCAGCAGAGCGCGGGCTTCACCCAGGAGCACTCCCGCCCCTCCGGCACGCGCGGCGAGTCCGGCGCGGTGGGCACCGTCCGCCGGGCGGTCGCCGTCTCCTTCTCGGTGTGCGCGGCAAGCGCGATCGCGATCTGGTCCTCCAGCCCCTTCACCGACGAGGTGAGGTAGTTGTTCAGCACGATCGAGAAGGCGAGCAGCCGCCCGTCGGCGTCGGTGACGTAACCGGAGAGCGCCGACGCCCCGGTCAGGCTGCCTGTCTTGGCGTGCACGTTGTTCGCGGCGGGCGTGCCGCCCATCCGGCTGCGCAGCGTCCCGCCCACGAACCGGTCCGGGTTGCCGGCCACCGGCAGCGCGGCGTACCAGGTGTCGAACCAGGGCTCGGAGCGGACCGCCGAGAGCAGCGTGACGAACTGGGCCGGCGGGACGAAGTTGCGCCGGGACAGGCCGGACCCGTCGCGCTGGCGCAGCGTGCCGGTGTCCACTCCGGCGTCGCCCACGTACCCGCTGATCGCGGAGAGGCCGGCGGCCCAGGTCCCGGAACCGGACAGCTGCCGGCCCAGTTCCTTCGTCAGCACCTCGGCGTGCCCGTTGTTGGAGAGCTTGAGGAACGGCACCATCAGGTCGGCCAGCGGCATCGAGTCGTGCCGGGCGAGCGGCTTGGCGGTGTCCGGGGTGGCGCTGCCGAGCACGGTCCGGCCGAGCACCCGTACGCCGTGCCGCCGCAGCGCGGAGCGGAACACGTCGGCGGCGTACCCGGTCGGTTCCCAGACGGTCACCCAGTCGCTCTCGGCGGCGTCGCCGACCGCGATCTGGCCGGTCACCACCACGGTGTTGCCGCCGTGCTCGCGTTCGAAGGAGATTGTGGTCTCGCCGTCGGCGACCGTCTCGGCCCGGTTGTCGATGCGCAGCCAGCCGTTCTCCGGCGTCATGGTGATCTTCGGGCGGGCTCCCTCCCGGGTGCCCGGCGCGGCGCGCACGATCACGGTGCCGGCGTCGTAGTCGGTGTCCGGGGCCACCGTGAGCGCGGACACCTGGGCGGCGTAGTAGTAGGGCTCGTCGTCCCAGGTCCAGTCCGGACCGAGCCGGTCGCGGTCGTACCGGGTGTCGTCGGCGACCAGGTCGCCCGCGACCACCCGTACGCCCGCCGCCGCGACCTGCTGGGCGAGCCGGTCGTAGTCGGCGGCGAGGATGGTCGGGTCGCCACCGCCGCGCAGGTAGAGGTCGCCGGAGAGCATCCCGGCGTGGCGCTGCCCGTCGGTGCTGACCTCGGTGGCGAAGCGGTGGCCCGGGCCGAGCAGCTCCATCGCCGCCGCCGAGGTGAGCAGCTTGGTGTTGGAGGCGGGGATGAGCCGGCGGGTGCCGTTGCGGTCGTAGAGCGTGCGGCCGGTGGTGGTGTCGACGACGACCACGCCCGCCTGGGCCCCGTTGAGCCGGCTGTCGGCGAGGACCGCGTCGATGGTGGCGTGCAGCCGGGTCTGCGCGGGGGTGGGCGCTTCGGCGGTGGCGGTGGTGGCGCCGGCGGTGGCCGCGGTGGCGACCAGCACCAGCACCGCCAGCGCCCGGGGGAATAGGCGACGATCCATGTGCAGATGCTGCCATGGAGATTTCCTGCGGAGAAGACTCCCGCGTGAAAGGTTATTTGCGGGGCCGGCGCGGACACCGCGAACGCGGGGAGTTCCCCGGCCGGGCCGGGGGAAACCCCTGTTCACCGGGGAGCGGCCGATCATCGGGTTCCGTTTGACGGATGACCGGGCAGCGGGCACGGTGGGGGTGAGGGCGGTGGAACGCCCTGCCTCCAGCGCGGCGAGAACCTGTTCCGCCCGCTTCCGGGTCGCGAGCCGACCGCGTGGGCCGTGTCGCCCGCGGAACCCGACATCCAGCCATGAGGAGTTCAGCCATGCTGACCATGACCGACAACGCCGTCCTGGTGATCCGTGACCTCGCCGCCCAGCAGGACGTCGCCGACGCCGGTGGGCTGCGCATCGCCGCCGACACCGACGCCGGTTCGCTCTCGATCGAGCTGGTGCCGCAGCCGGTGCAGGGCGACCAGGTGGTGGACACCGAAGGGGCGCGCATCTTCCTCGACTCCGACGCGGCCGAGCTGCTGAACGACACGTCGGTGGACGCGGTCGTCGACGAGGAGGGCGTGGTGCAGTTCGGGTTCACCGAGCAGGAGTGAGCTCAGCCGGCGCGCTGGTCCGGTTCCGGCCGGACCAGCGCGGCCAGCACGTGCGCCAGATGGTGCGAGGTGCTCCACGCGATCCAGTTGGCGGGTGAGCCCGCGCCGGCGCCCCGCCGCGCCCGCCGGACGACCTCGTGGTCGCCCCAGGAGAAGCCGGCCCCGGCCGGTGACCAGTGCGGCGCGGTGGTCAGCGTGCGGCACAGGTCGGCGAACCGGTCGTCGGCCCGGCCGCCGCGCCGCGACCAGCGGTAGACCCACCATGCCTCGTCGTCGGCCCAGCGCAGCGTCGGTGCCCGGTCGCCCGGCTCGTCCGCGTCCCGTACCGCGCAGCCCACGCCGTAGTCGCCGTAACCGAGGCGCAGGTCGGCCAGGCGCCGCCAGAGCGACCAGTCGTGGCGGTCCAGCCGGACCGGCTCGTCCACCGGCAGCCGGGACAGGGCCGGCGGCATCCCGCCGGCCGCCACCGTCACCGAACGCCAGGCGTGCCGCAGTGCCCACTGCGCGGCCCGCCGGAGCCGCGGTTCGGCCAGCCGGACGTCGGCCCGGCAGCACACGTCCCCGGCGTCGAGCAGCAGGTCGCACTGCTCGGGCAGCAGGCCGGTCACCCGCCACACCCGTTCCGCCGCCGCGGTGGCCGCGTCCGGTCCGGCGCGGTCCGGGCCGACCCGCAACCGGACGACCGCGTGGTGCGCCCAGGCCCGGGCCGCCGCGCCGTGCGCGGCCAGCCGCCGGTCACTGTCCGCGAGACCGATCACCGGCACCAGCGGTACGCCCCAGCGGACCGGATCGTGTTCCGGGGCGTCCGGCACCGCCGACACGTCGACCGCGCACAGCAGCCCGTCCGGCAGCCGGGTCAGGCCGTCCACGATGGACGGGATGCCCGCCGGGACGTCGAGGACCGGTGCGACGAGCGCGGCGGAGGCGTCGTCCAGATGGGCCAGCGCCTCCAGCTCCCCACGCCGCGCGGCCAGCACCGGACGGTAGACCGTCGGCCGACCTCGGAGCGGCACCATACTTCAGAGTAACCAGGGGGCTGCGCCGCGTCAGGCGCTAGCGGGGGAACCGGCGACAGGCCGTCCGGGCGCGGAGACGAGCGCACGGCGCCGCACGACCTCCGGTCGTAACGTCGCCGCGCTCCGGCCGTCTCCCGCCACCGCAGCCGTACGGCGGTACGCCGACGGGGACCTGGCTCGACCGGCCAGCACCGCACCGGTCTTGTCGGGAGCACATGCCCCTTCCGGAGGGAGCCAAACCCGCCGGGCGTGGGGAATTCCACCATCTGCCACTCCCGGCGTGGCGGGCGCGTGATCGGGGTATGAGCGAGCCATGGAGCATTTCACGATCGCGACAGTCGCCGAGAAGAGTCCCGACTTCCGCCGCGTGCTCTGGACCGGGGAGCACACCCAGCTGGTCATCATGACCATTCCGCCGGGCGGCGAGATCGGCGAGGAGGTGCACGAGGGCATCGACCAGATCCTCACCTTCGTCAGCGGCACCGGCGAGGCGCGGGTGGCCGGTGAGAAGAAGGAGGTCGTCTCCGGCGACCTGGTGGTCGTGCCGGCCGGCACGAAGCACAACTTCGTCAACACCGGACCGAACCCGCTGGTGCTCTACACCGTCTACGGCCCGCCGGAGCACGCCGACGGCGCGGTGCACAAGACGAAGGAGGAGGCGGACGCCGCCGAGGAGGCGGGCGAGGACGAGCCGCCCACCTCCTGAACCCCAGCCGAGCGGGGCGCCACGACCGCGCAGGTCAGACGGGCGCCCCGCTGTGCACCAGGCCCGGGTACTTGACGCCGGCCCCGGTGTTGAGCACCACCACGCGCTCCCCGGGCCGGATCCAGCCGCCCGCACGCAGGTGCCGGGTGGCGGTCAGGCACGCCGCGCCCTCCGGGCAGAGCAGCAGCCCCTCCCGGGCGGCGAAGTCACGCAGGTCGGTGAGGATCTCCGCGTCGTCCACGGCGATCGCGGTGCCGGCGCTCTCCCGCAGCGCGGACAGGACCAGCTCGTCACCGAGCGGGGCGGGCACCGTGATGCCGAACGCGACTGTGTGCGCGTCCGCCCACGGGGTGGCCCGGTCCTCGCCGGCCGCGAACGCCCGTACGATCGGCGCGCACCCGGTCGACTGCACCGCCACCAGCCGGGGCAGCCGGTCCTCCACCCAGCCCAGCTCGCGCAGCTCGTGCAGCGCCTTGTGGATGCCGATCAGCCCGACGCCCCCGCCGGTGGGATAGACGATCACGTCGGGCACCTGCCAGCCGAGCTGCTCGACGATCTCGTACCCCATGGTCTTCTTGCCCTCCAGGCGGTAGGGCTCGCGCAGCGTGCCGGCGTCGAAGATCCCGCCGTCCGATCCGGCGACCAGTTCGGCGATCTCCCGGCCCGCGTCGTTTATCAGGCCGTCGATGAGCCGCAGGTCGGCGCCGGCGGCGAGGCACTCCTCGCGGCAGATCGTCGGCGCGGCCAGCGGCATGGCGATCGTCGCGCCCATCCCGGCCCGCGCCGCGTAGGTGGCCCACGCCGCACCGGCGTTGCCGTTCGTGGGCATGGCGATCCGCCGCACGCCCAGCTCCCGGGCCCGGCTCACGCCCACCGACGCGCCGCGCGCCTTGAACGACCCGGTCGGGGTCAGCCCCTCGTCCTTGACGATCAGGTCCGCCACACCGATCTCGTGGCCGTACGCGGGCGCGCGCCACATCGGCGTCCAGCCCTCGCCCAGCGTCGTGACGCACCGGGGATCGGCCACCGGCAGCAGCTCGCGGTAGCGCCACAGGTCGGCCGGGCGCAGCCCGAACTGTTCCGGCGTGACGGTGGCGGCCACCGCGGCGAGGTCGTAGCGGGCCAGCAGCGGCGAGCCGCAGCCGCAGAGGTTCTGCAACACGTCGGCCGGATGTTCACGGCCGCAGCGCGGGCACTCCAGGTGCGTCAGATGCACGGTGGTCCTCAGCTCGCGTCGATGCTCAGCCAGTGCCGGCTGCGCCGGCCCGGCTCGTACGGGGAGTCGAGGCGTTTCGCCACCACTCCCGGGAGCCCCTGCTCACGTGCGGCCCGTAGGGCGTCCGCGCCGACTCCCGGGAACCACGGCGGAGTCTGCCAGTGCGGACCGGCGAGCGCCAGACCGTCGAGCAGGTCACGGCGTTGCGCGTACGGCACGTCGAGACTGGGCACGCCCTCCAGCCAGAGCAGGTCGACGGCGAGGAACTGCCCGTCGCGCCGGGTCGGCGCGCGGACCCGCCCGGCCGGGTCGATCCGGACCAGCACGCCGTCGAGCACCGCCTCCGCCGGGGCCAGCGCCTCGGCCATCGCCCGCGCCCAGGGGTACGAGCCGGTGATCTCCGTGTCGTCGCCGTCGAGCAGCCGCAGCCGGCCGCCGGAGACATACGCCATCGCGCGCACGCCCGCCCAGCGCGGCTCGTACCCCCAGGCGGCGGCGTCGCGTGGCAGCCGCCCGCCCTGCGCGGGGAGCATCGGGCGGACCAGTTCGGGCATCGGCGTCCAGCCCTCCGGCGCCGGATCGGTGCGCCTGATCATCCAGTCCCGGCCCCGGCCACCGGTGGCGAACAGGACGTACCGCCCCTTCGTGCGCTCGCCGTCGAGCACCACTATCACCTCGTCGTCGCGCCACTTCTCCGCGCGGTAGGTGCCGGTGTCGTGCACTGTCATCCGCCCGCCGCCGTACTCCCCGGCGGGGATCTCCCCGTGGAACGTCAGGTATTCCATCGGGTGGTCCTCGGTGTGCACGGCCAGGTGGTTGCGGCCCGGGTCGCGGGGCAGGCCGCGCGGGACCGCCCAGGAGGCCAGCACGCCGTCGTGCTCCAGCCGCAGGTCCCAGTGCAGGCTCCGGGCGTGGTGCTGCTGGATGACGAAGCGTGGCGCGCGCCGCGCGGACCGCTTCCGGCCCCGCACCCGCTCGGGCACCGGTTCCGGGGTACGCGCGGCGTCCCGTTTCCGCCGGTACTCCTCCAGCCGGTCCGCCATCCCCGCATCCTCCCCCAGACGTGCCGTACGCGCCGGGATGCCGGTGTGTGCGCGGCGAACCGGGGTAGAACGGGGGACATGGACCTCGATCAGCCCACCCTCCCGCTCGCCGGTGACGTCCGGATCCCGCTGCTCGGCTTCGGCACGTGGCAGGCCACCGGCGAGGCCGGGTTCCAGGCGGTGCTCGCCGCGCTGGACGCCGGCTACCGGCACATCGACACGGCCACCATGTACGGCAACGAGAAGGAGGTGGGCCGGGCGGTCCAGGAGAGCGGGCTGCGCCGGGAGGACGTCTTCATCACCACCAAGCTGCCGCCGGACCGGGTGGGCCGGGAGCGCGAGACGATCGAGGCCAGCCTGGCCGCCCTGGACACCGACTACGTCGACCTGTGGCTGGTGCACTGGCCGCCGTCCGCGCCCGGCGACAGCATCCCGGTGTGGCGGGAGATGCTTGCCGCGCGCGACGAGAACATGGCCCGCACGGTCGGGGTGAGCAACTACTCGACCGATCAGATCGACGAGCTGATCCAGGCCACCGAGGAGACGCCCGCGGTGAACCAGATCCGCTGGAGCCCGGCGCTGTACGACAGGCACACGCACGCCGCCCACCGGGACCGGGGCGTGGCGCTGGAGGGGTACAGCCCGTTCAAGGCCAGCGACCTGTCCGACCCGGTGCTGGTCCGCATCGCCCAGGCGCACGACGTGTCACCGGCCCAGGTGGTGCTGCGCTGGCACATCGACCACGAGATCGTGGTCATCCCGAAGTCGGTCACGCCGGAGCGGATCCGGGCCAACATCGACGTGTTCGGGTTCTCGCTGACCGCCGAGGAGATGCGCGACATCGACGCGCTCGCCGGCTGAGGCGTACCGGGAAGGGGCGCGGTCCGTCGCGGACCGCGCCCCCTCGTGCGTGGTGGTCAGCCCTGGGCGCAGGTGGAGCCGTTGAGGGTGAAGCTGCTCGGCGCGGAGTAGCTGCCGTTCAGCGTCGCCTGGTAGCCGAAGCTGGTCGACGCGCCGGGTGCCAGCGTGCCGTTGTAGCCGGCGTTGCGGGCGGTCACCGCCGAGCCGCTCTGGCTCACCGTCGCGTTCCACGCGTTGGTGACGGTCTGCCCGGAGGGCAGGTTGTAGTTGAGCGTCCAGCCGTTGATCGTGCCGGAGCCGGTGTTCTTGACTGTCACGTCGGCGGTGAAGCCGTTGTTCCAGACGTTGGCCGCCTTGTAGGTGACGGTGCAGGACGCGCCGCCCGACGGCGGGGGCGTGGTCGGCGCCGACGTGGTCGGCGGCGGGTTGGAACCCCCGGTGTTGACGCTCTGGGAGAACGAGTTCACCGCCAGCCCGACGCCGCCCTGCCACGGCTCGAAGCCGGCCTGGATGCTGGTCAGGTACCAGTCGCCTGTGATCGCGCCCCGGTTGCGGGTGTCGTTGATGAACGCCAGCGCGTCGAAGCTGAAGCTGGGGATGGCCGACGGCGCCACGTACGAGATGACGTTGTTGGAGCCGTTGCTGCCCCGCCAGACCTCCCAGGTCCGGCCGGCGATGCTGGCGTTGCCGACCACCGAGCCGATGGGCTGGATCGGGCCCTGCCGGTTGAGCCAGATCATGATCTCCATCTGGTTCACGCCGTCGCGCTTCGGCGACGGGTCGAGCCAGATGTCGTACGCGGCGTCGTAGATCGCGCCGCTGACGTAGTTGTAGCTGATGCTGGCCGGCGCGCTGCTGATGTTCTTCACCTGCACCGGGAGGTTCGTGCCGGGCGAGCAGTTGGTGTAGTGGCAGCCCACGAAGATCGACGGGTAGGAGACCGGCGCCCCGTTCGTCGGCGCGGAGCCGTCCGCGCGGGTGATGGAGAAGCCGGTCGAGGTGACGTTGATGCACTGCTGGGCACTGGTGCCCCAGCGGTTGTTCTGCACCACGTACTTGCCGCCGATCGTGGTCGAGCCGTACTGCTCGCAGATCTGGGTGTCGGCGGAGGCGGTGCCGCCGAGCGCGACGGCGACGAGGGTGCCGGCGGCGAGCAGTCCGGCCGCCGCGAGGGCCCTGAGTGGACGCTTCATGATGCTCCTTGGCTCGGCGCGGGACGGCGCCGTTAGGTCGGGGGTACGGGCGGGAGCGCTCCCACGGTGCAAGGAATACATTTACATGTCTGAAATCATTGCGCAAATGCGCCGGGGTCGTTAACGCTCCGCGTCCGCCCGGTGGCGCGGGGGAGGGCCCCGGCCGCGCCCTTCCCCCAGATGGGGGCGGGATTCCTGCCGGTGGGACGGGGTGTGCCGCCGACCGGCGGCCCGCGCCAGGGCGCACGGACACTTCCGCCACCTGGTTGCGGCGAGTAATGTCTTGCCTCCAACGCGTTCCGATCCCCCTCCGGAGGCGTACCCCGTGATGGGTGGTTCCCCCCTGCGCATCCTCGTCGTCGGCGCGGGCATCGCCGGCCTCGCCGTGGCCCGGGCGCTACGCCTGGCGGGGTTCCGGCCCGACGTCACCGAGCGGCTGCCGCCCACCGAGTCGACCGAGACCGGCCTCTACCTACCGGGCAACGCCGCCCGGGCGATGCGCCGGCTCGACCTCGACGGGCCGCTGCGCCCGCTCGGTGAGGTGATCCACCGGCAGCGCTTCCTCGACGCCGCCGGGGCGCCGCTGTGCGAGGTCGACCTCGACGCGCTCTGGGCCGGCGTGGGGGAGTGCCGGGCGCTGCCCCGGGCCGAGCTGCACCGGGTGCTGCTCACCGGCGCCGGCGGCGCGGTGCGCCACGGCGCCGAGGTGAGCACCGTCGATCCGCTGCCCGGCCGGGTCGCCGTCGGCTTCACCGACGGCACCGGCGGCGAGTACGACCTGGTCGTCGGCGCCGACGGGCCCCGCTCGGCGGTACGGACGCTCGCCGCGCTCGGCGGACCGCCACGCCCCGCCGGGCAGGTGGTCTACCGCGCCCTGGTGCGCGGCGGCCCCCGGATCGCGGACTGGACCGCCCTGCTCGGCCAGCGGGCCGGTTTCCTGGTGGTGCCGCTCGGCGCCGGACGGCTCCACTGCTATGCCGACGAGGCCGGCACCGACCTGCCCGCCGACCCGCTCGCCCGCCTGCGCGAGCTGTTCGGCTCCTACGGCGGCCCGGTGCCCGAGGTGCTGGCCGCGCTGGAGACCGTGCACGTGGAGCGCACCGAGGAGGTCGAGCTGGGGCGCTGGTTCCACGGCCGGGTGCTGCTCGTCGGTGATGCCGCTCACGCCACCGCGCCGACGTTGTCCCAGGGTGCGGCAATGGCGCTGGAGGACGCCGTCGTGCTCGCCGAGTCGCTGCGGGCCGCCGGCAGCGTCGAGGCCGCGCTGCTCGCGTACGAGAGCCGTCGCCGGCCGCGTACCCGCTGGGTGCGGGACCGGACCCGGGACCGCAACCGCACCCGCGACGTGCCGCCGGCGCTGCGCGACCCGTTGCTGCGCGGACGCGGCGGGCGGATCTTCCGGGAGCACTACCGGCTCCTGACCGGCCCCCTCTAGCGGGCCGAGATCGTAGCCGCCCACCCCACGCGGCGGGGCCACCTACCGGGGACTATCCTCCTTGCGGATGACGGCTGCGCCGATGACCAGCGCGCCGAGCGGGACAACCAGAACCGGAGGCCACTCGTGACCACCGTCGCACCCAAGCCGGTCGTGACCCGGCCCTGGCCGGTCCGCGAGCCGGTCAAGGGGTCGGCCCTCGCGCGGCTGCTGCGCACCACGGACGCGAAGCAGATCGGGATCATGTACATGGTCACCGCGTTCGTGTTCTTCATGATCGGCGGCCTGATGGCCCTGATCATGCGCGCGGAACTCGCGCAACCGGGCCTTCAGTTCCTGTCGCCCGAGCAGTACAACCAGCTCTTCACCATGCACGGCACGATCATGCTGCTGTTCTTCGCGACGCCGATCGTGTTCGCCTTCGCGAACTACGTGGTGCCGCTGCAGATCGGCGCGCCGGACGTGTCGTTCCCCCGGCTCAACGCCTTCGCGTACTGGCTGTACCTGTTCGGTGGCACGCTCGCCACGGCGGGCTTCATCGCCCCGGGCGGCGCTGCCGACTTCGGCTGGACCGCGTACACGCCGCTGAGCACCGCCGACCACGCACCGGGCGTCGGCGCCAACATGTGGGTCGTCGGCCTGGCCATCTCCGGTCTGGGCACGATCCTCGGCGCGGTCAACCTGATCACCACGATCCTGACCCTGCGCGCGCCCGGCATGACCATGTTCCGGATGCCGATCTTCACCTGGAACATGCTGGTCACCAGCCTGCTGGCGATCCTGGTCTTCCCGCTGCTGGCCGCCGCGCTGTTCGCGCTCGCCGCGGACCGCCTGATGGGCGCCCACGTGTACGACCCGGCGACCGGCGGGCCGATGCTGTGGCAGCACCTGTTCTGGTTCTTCGGTCACCCCGAGGTGTACATCATCGCGCTGCCGTTCTTCGGCATCATCAGCGAGATCATCCCGGTCTTCTCCCGCAAGCCGATCTTCGGCTACAAGGGCCTGGTCGCCGCCACCGTCGCCATCGCCGCCCTGTCGATGAGCGTCTGGGCGCACCACATGTTCGCCACCGGCCAGGTGCTGCTGCCGTTCTTCAGCTTCCTGAGCTACCTGATCGCCGTGCCCACCGGTATGAAGTTCTTCAACTGGATCGGCACCATGTGGCGGGGCCAGATCACCTTCGAGACGCCGATGCTGTTCTCCATCGGCTTCCTGGTGACCTTCCTCTTCGGTGGTCTCACCGGTGTGCTGCTGGCCAGCCCGCCGCTCGACTTCCACCTGCACGACTCGTACTTCGTGGTGGCGCACTTCCACTACGTGCTGTTCGGCACGATCGTGTTCGCCGTGTTCGCCGGCATCTACTTCTGGTTCCCGAAGATGTTCGGCCGGATGCTCGACGAGCGCCTCGGAAAGATCCACTTCTGGCTGACCATGATCGGCTTCCACACCACGTTCCTGGTGCAGCACTGGCTGGGCAACGAGGGCATGCCGCGCCGGTACGCCGACTACCAGGCCGCCGACGGCTTCACCACGCTGAACACGATCTCCACGATCGGCGCGTTCATCACCGGTATCTCGACGCTGCCGTTCATCTGGAACTGCTGGAAGTCGTACAAGACCGGCCCGGTGGTCGAGGTCGACGACCCGTGGGGCCACGGCAACTCGCTCGAGTGGGCCACCAGCTCCCCGCCGCCGCTGCGCAACTTCGACCGCATGCCGCGTATCCGCTCCGAGCGGCCGGCGTTCGACGCGAAGTTCCCCGAGCTGGCCGCCGGGCAGAGCCTGGCCGGCCCGCCCGAGGGCGGCGCGAAGCCGCTGACCAGCGAGGTGAACGGTGGCGCCAGCTACCAGGAGGACACCGCGGGCAACCTCGACAAGCGCTGAGTACCGCGCAGCCACGTCGAACCGGGCGCCGCACTCCCTCACGGGGGTGCGGCGCCCGCCGCTTTCCCGGCCGGTTGCCCCCGGCTGGTTGCCCCGGCCGGTTGTCTCCGTTGATCATGAAGTTGACGGCAGTTCGTGTCCGTTATGTCGCCGCTAACCTCATGATCAGCGGTGCGGGGGTGGAGGGCAGGCGCCAGCTCGGGGAAGTGGTGGTGTCCGGGGCGCTTGGACCCAGCCACTTCCCCGTACTGGCTTCGCCCCGCTTCGAGGCGATGGCGGAGGGCTAGCGGGGAGCCAGGGCCAGGGCGGGGTCTGGAGTTGGGGTGGGGACCGGGGTGCGGCGGTGGCGCAGCTCTATCGGGAGCACCGCCACCGCCACCGCCACCAGCGCGCCGATCGCACCGGTGACCACGAACCCCCACGCGGGCGCGGAGGCGTCGATCACCGCGCCGGCCAGCGGTGCGCCGAGCGCGATGCCGACCGTGACGGCGGAGCCGTGCAGGCCCGTCGCCAGACCCCGGACGGAGGACGGGGCCAGCCGGCTGACCGCGTCGGAGGTGGACGCGATGGTGGGGGCGCAGAGCGCGCCGGCCGGAATCAGCGCCAGGCAGAGCAGCCACCAGTGCGACCCGCCCAGCCCCACCGGGATGGTGGTGAGGCTCAGCGCGGCCATCAGCGCCAGCGGGGAGAAGGAGCGGCGTACCGCGCCGTAGGCGAAGCCACCTGCCAGCGAGGCGACCGCCCAGGCGGCCAGCACGGCGCCGGTCCAGCCGACCTCGCCACCGGAGCGGAGCACTGCCACCACCGCGACGTCGGTGCCGCCGAGCACCAGGGTGGCGGCGAGGCTGACGGCCAGGACGGCCAGCAGGCGCGGGGTGAGCCACTCGCGGCGGTGCACCGGGCGCGGCGGCCCGGCCGGCTCGTCGGCGGCCCGGATCGGCGGGTCGAGCAGCCAGAAGCAGATACCGGAGGTGACGATGCCGGCGCCGACCGCCCAGAGCGTCAGGCGCGGCGTGACGGCGGTGGCGAGGGCCACGGCGAGCGCCGGCCCGACCATGAACGACAACTCCACCGCCATCGAGTCGAGCGCGTACGCGGGGCGGCGCTTCTCCGCCGGCACGAGCGCGGCGATCGACTGGCGGACCATCGAGAAGATCGGCAGGGCGAGCAGCCCGGCGAGGAACGCGGCAGGCAGCAGCACCGGATACGACAGCGTGGGCGCGGCGGACCAGAACAGCGCCTCGGCGACAGTGGTGAGCACCAGCACCGGCCGGAGCCCTCGGCGGTCGATGAGCCGCCCGAGCAGCGGGGCGCCGACCGCCGCGCCGACCGTCGACGCGGCGCCGACCAGGCCGGCGGCGCCGTAGCCGCGGCCCAGGTCGAGCACCACGTAGAAGGTGAGCGTCACCCCGGTGGCGGTGAGCGGCACCCGGGCCAGCACCGACACCAGCAGCAACGATCGGAGACCGGGCAGGGCGAGCGCCTCCCGGTAAGGCTTCAGATTCACGACGGTCCGTACCTCCGGCGCCATCCTGGGGCCGGGGTACGACACCCGCAAGCGATTACCGGGTCAAGCGGCGGTGATCACGGGCTCGCCGACCATCGTCACCCCGGCGCCGTCCAGCGCCCGCAGCGCCACGTCGAGCGTGTCCGGCGCGACGGCGGCGGTCAGGTCGAGCAGCACCGTGGTCCGGAAGCCCTCCCGGGCGGCGTCCAGGGCGGTCGCGCGCACGCAGTGGTCGGTGGCGATGCCGACCACGTCGACCCGGTCCACGTCGTGGCGTCGCAGCCAGTCGGCCAGGCACTCGCCGTCGGGGGCGTGGCCTTCGAAACCGGAGTACGCGGCCGCGTGCTCGCCCTTGTGGAAGATCACCTCGACCCGGTCGGTCGCCAGCTCGGGGTGGAACTCGGAGCCGGAGGTGCCGACCACGCAGTGCCGGGGCCAGGAGTCGACGTAGTCCGGCGGGTCGCCGAAGTGCGCGCCCGGGTCGACGTGGTAGTCCTTCGTCGCGACCACGTGGTCCCACCGCTCCGGCTCGGCGGCGAGCAGCCGGGAGATGCCGGCGGCCACCCCTGCCCCGCCGCCGACCGCGAGGGAGCCGCCCTCACAGAAGTCGTTCTGCACGTCCACGATGATCAGGGCGTTCGCCATCTGACGGGTTCCTCCTCAGCTCGCGGGTACGACGGTCACCGGTACGGCCGGATCCCCGGCGGAGAGCTTGAGCCCCTCCCACGGGATGGAGATCAGGCACTGGCGCAGGTGGTCCCGGGACTCCTCCAGCGTGGGCAGCGTCTCCGGCTCGCCGGACACCACGTACGAGTGCTGGAGCAACCGGTCGTTGGGCTGCCGGTCCGGCACGCCCTGCGGCACGATGACCTCCTCGGTGGCGGTGCCGGTCGGCTTGTGCCGGCGGACCGCCACCTTCCGGCCGCCGATGGTGGCCTTGTGCTCGGAGCGCTTGACCACCGGCCGCCCCTCCACCTCGACCAGCTTGTAGACCAGTCCGGCGGTGGGCGCACCGGAGCCGGTCACCACTGCGGTGCCGGCGCCGTACATGTCCACCGGTTCGGCGGCGAGCGCGGCGATGGCGTACTCGTCCAGGTCGCCGGAGACGATGATCTTCGTCTCGGTGGCGCCGAGCGAGTCGAGCAGCTCGCGGGACTGCTGGGCGATCACCGCGAGGTCGCCGGAGTCGATCCGGACCGCCCGCAGCTCCGGCCCGGCCACCGCGATGGCGTTGCGGATGCCCTGGGCGATGTCGTACGTGTCGACAAGCAGCGTGGTGTCCTTGCCCAGCGTGGCGACCTGGGAGGCGAACGCGGCCCGCTCGTCGTCGTGCAGCAGCGTGAACGCGTGCGCGGCGGTGCCCGCGGTGGGGATGCCGTAGCGCTGCCCGGCGGCCAGGTTGGAGGTGAACCGGAATCCGGCCAGGTACGCGGACCGCGCCGCGGCGACGGCGGCCTCCTCGTGTGCCCGGCGGGAGCCCATCTCGATCAGGGCCCGCCCCCGGGCCGCGGTGACCATCCGGGCGGCGGCGGCGGCGACCGCGCAGTCGTGGTTGAGCACCGACAGCACGAGCGTCTCCAGCACCACGCACTCGGCGAACGTGCCGGACACGGTGAGGATCGGGGAGCCGGGGAAGAACAGCTCGCCCTCGGCGTAGCCGTCGATGTCGCCGGTGAACCGGTAGTCGGCCAGCCACTGCGCGGCGGGCTCGTCCACCACGCCGGTACGGCGCAGGAAGTCGATCTCCGCCCGGTCGAACCGGAAGTCGCGGATCATCTCGATCAGGCGGCCGGTGCCGGCGACCACGCCGTACCGGCGCCCGGCCGGCAGCCGCCGGCTGAACACCTCGAAGACGCAGCGTCGATCGGCAGTGCCGTCACGCAGGGCCGCGCTGACCATGGTCAGCTCGTAGTGGTCGGTCAGCAGCGCGGGACGAAGGGTGCTCACCGCTCCAGCCTAGAGTTCAGCCCGGATCCGCGCCGTCGTGCCCCGGCATCGACCGCGGAGCGGCCCACGAACTCGCCGCGTCCCTCCGGGCCGCCGACCGCCGGTCGCCGACGGTGGAGGGCATACGGACGACGACCTCCCACCCGCCCATCGACCCGGCAGACCGATCGTTCCGGTGCGCGTACGTGCCGTCACGCAGAGAAGCTGAGTAATCTGTTCATTGCCCGTGAGTGTCCGATGTGTTGGTCGTCGGGTGGCCGGCACTCGTACTCTTCCGGCAATCCCTGCAATCGGGGGAAATCCCGCGACCGCCCCCCCCTGGTCGCCTCACCGGGAGGCCACCTGATGACGCCAGGTCCGCTCCCCTCGGTCGACGTGCCCGAGCCGCGCCGCCGGGCCCAGCGCTCCGGACGGGTCCCGCAGCCGGCCCGGCCCGTGGTGACCACCGCCGGCCCGGACGATCCGAGCGTCGTGGTCGTCGCCGGTCCGGCCGGTGCGAACCGGCGCGAGCTGATCGCCGGCCTGCTCCGGGCCGAGGCCGCGACGCTCGCCGTGCCGCCGGGAAGCAACCTGCTGGTCCGGCACGCCACCACCGTCACCCGCGCGGCGTACGTCCCGGGCTACCGCCGGCCGCAGCTCTACGACGCCGCCCCGCCGGCCGCCGCTTCGGCCCGGCCACCCCGGCGGGTCGAGCTGGGCCTGCCCGATCCGCTGCTGCGGCACGTCACGGTGGTCGACACCCCGGACACCGGCACGCTGGGGGTGGCCGGCGCCCGGGTCCTGCGCGACGCCGTCGGCCGGGCCGGCGCGCTGCTCTTCGTGATCTCCGCCGACCAGGCGTTCAGCGCGGCCGAGTTGCATCTGCTGGCCGAGGTGGCGCGTACCCGGGTCGAGGTGTTCTTCGCCGTCACGCCCGGCGTGACCGGCCCGCCGGGCGACGGCGGGCAGGCACCGGGCCGGGTGGCTGCGGTGCCGTCGCCCGGCCGGTCCGGGTCCACCGGCCGGCTCGACCCGGTGTCGGTCTCCACCGAGGCGCACCGCGCGACGTTGCTGGCCGCGGTCCCGGCGCTCGACCGGGCCCGGTGGTTCCCGGCCCGGCGGGCCGAGCTGCCGCGCCTGCGCCGTGCGCTGGTGGGCTGGGCCGACGAGGTGCGGCGCCGCACCGCCGGCCCGCCGGCACCGGACGGCGCGCCCGGCCGGGTGCCGGTGCCGGCCGGCGTCGAGCCGGGCGAGCTGGCCGACCGGATCGACCGCCAGGCCCGCGCCTGCGCCCACCGGATCCGGCAGCACCTCGCCCTGGAGCTGGCGAACATCCACCTGCGGGTGGTGCAGGAGATCGTCTTCGGGGCCGGTTGCGCCGGCCTTCCTCCGCTGCTCGACCGGGAGCTGGAAGCGCTGTCGCTGCTCGCCACCGCACAGTGCGACGAGGCCGTGCGGGACCTGGTCGACGAGGCCGCCGCCCGGGTCTTCGGCGAGCCGCCGGCCGAGGGCGTACGCCGGCGGATCATCCATGCGCTGCGGCGGGGTGTGGCCGACCACCCGGACGCCGCCGAGCTGGACCGGGTGCTCCTGGTGACCAGCACGGCGGGCGTCGCCGGGCTCACCGGTCCCGGTGCCCTGGACGCGCTGGCCGGACTGCCCGGCGCGTCGCGCGACGAGGTCCTCCCGCCGGTCGGCGTCGCCCTCAACGGCGGCTGCTGGCAGCACTGGCGGGCGCCCGGCAACGACGATCCGAACGCCGCCCGCTCCTGGGCCCAGCGCACGCTGCGCGAGGTCGAGCTCGAACTGTCCCGCGAGGTGTCCCGACGTTTCGAGGTGATCCGGCTCTCGCTGGGCACGGTGCTCGCAGATGCTGTCGACCACGGCATCCTGCTGGCCTGACGGGGCCGCCGGCCGGCGGCGACCCGGGCTCGCGTACGCGGCCCGGGCGGGTGACGACGACCGGCGCGCCGTTCCGGTTCATCGGTTCCCGGGATCCGGTGGCACGATGGGGGGCATGGCGGCTCCACAGGTTGCGCCGGTCGAGACGCCGGACACCGAAGAGGTGCCGGTCTCCGACCGGCCGTGGGTGACCATCGTCTGGGACGATCCGGTCAACCTGATGACGTATGTGACCTGGGTGTTCCAGAAGCTCTTCGGGTACAGCCGGGAGAAGGCGGAGCGGCTCATGCTGGACGTGCACCACAAGGGCAAGGCCGTGGTCTCCAGCGGCGCCCGGGAGCGGATGGAGCACGACGCGGCGCAGCTGCACGCGTACGGGCTCTGGGCGACGGTGGAGAGGTCATGAGCATGTTCCGCCGCCGGGGCGACCACTACGTGGCCACGTTCGCGGTCGACGAGGTCCGCGTACTGCGCAAGGTCGCAGGCGAGGTGGTCGGCCTGCTGACCGAAGGCTTCGACCACACCGACCCGGTGGTCGGGCGGCTCTTTCCCGACGTCTACCCGGACGACGACGCCGGCACCGCCGAGTTCCGCCGCTACACCGAGGGCGACCTGAAGACCGCCAAGATCGACCAGGCGGGCGCGATCCTCGCCGCGCTGCCCGACGGCGACGCCGGTGGCGAGGTACGGCTGGACGCGGAGGCGGCCGAGGCCTGGCTGCGCGCGCTCAACGACGCCCGGCTGGCGATGGGCGTACGCCTGGAGATCAAGGACGGCACCGACCTGGACGAGGAACTCGACGACGCGGTGGCCGATGACCCGGGTTCGTCCCGGGTGTTCCAACTGTCGGTCTACCGCTATCTCGGTTATCTCCAGGAGTCCCTGCTCAACGCGCTCATCGACTGAGTGGTGACGGTCGCCACCTCGCCGCCCGGGGTGACCAGGGGCTAGGCTGGCAGGCGTGCTGAGCATCGACCGGTCGATCATCGACGCGATCGTCGCCCACGCGCGTCGGGACCACCCGGACGAGGCGTGCGGCGTGGTCGCCGGCCCCGTCGGCAGTGACACCCCGACCCGGCACATCCCGATGGACAACGCGGCCCGCTCCATGACGTTCTACGAGTTCGACTCGATGGAGCAGCTGCGGGTGTGGCGGGAGATGGACGACCGTGACGAGGAACCGGTCGTCATCTACCACTCGCACACCGCGACGGAGGCCTACCCGTCGCGTACCGACGTCTCCTTCGCCGGCGAGCCGGGCGCGCACTACCTGCTCGTCTCGACCCGCGAGCCCGACACCGAGGAGATCCGCTCCTTCCGGATCGTCGACGGCGTGATCACCGAGGAGCCGGTGAAGATCGTGGATGCGGGCGTGGACCCGAACGCCGTCCAGTCCTACATGTTCGGGCAGAGCCCGGCGACGGTCGACTACGAGTGTTCCGACCGCTGACCTTCAGCGCCGGCACCTTCCTTTTCCCGTCACCTGGCACGATCCCGAACGAGGAGCACGAGACATCATGGCCATCGAGGTTCGCATCCCCACCATCCTGCGCAGCTACACCGGCGGCGCGAAGGTCGTCGAGGGCAGCGGCGACACGCTCGCCGACCTGCTCACCGACCTGGACTCCCGGCACGGCGGCCTGAAGGCACGCCTGGTCACCGACGCGGGCGCGCTGCACCGGTTCGTCAACGTCTACGTCAACGACGAGGACGTCCGCTTCCTCGGCGCGCTCGACGCCAAGCTCAACGACGGCGACAGCGTGACCATCCTGCCGGCCGTGGCCGGTGGCGCGTTCGGCTTCGCGGCCGCCGCGGCGATCGCCTCGCACGCGGTCTCCTCGCGCGCCGCCCGCTGAGGGGGCCGCGATGACGCGGTACGACAGCCTGCTCGACGCCTGCGGCGGCACGCCGCTGGTCGGCCTGCCCCGGCTCTCGCCGACGGTGCCCGAGGGGGCGCCGCCGGTGCGGCTCTGGGCCAAGCTGGAGGACCGGAACCCGACCGGCAGCATCAAGGACCGCGCGGCGCTGTTCATGGTCCGCGCGGCAGAGGAGGCCGGCCGGCTGCGTCCGGGTGACACCATCCTGGAGCCGACCAGCGGCAACACCGGCATCTCGCTGGCCATGGTGGCGAAGCTGCGCGGCTACCGCCTGGTCTGTGTGATGCCGGAGAACGTCTCCACCGAGCGGGTGCAACTGCTCCGCATGTACGGCGCGGAGATCATCTTCTCGCCGGCGGCGGGCGGCTCGAACCAGGCGGTCGCGACCGCCAAGCAGATCTCCGCCGAGCACCCGGACTGGGTGATGCTCTACCAGTACGGCAACGAGGCGAACGCCCGGGCGCACTACGAGACGACCGGGCCGGAGCTGTTGCAGGACCTGCCGGGCATCACCCACTTCGTGGCCGGGCTGGGCACCACCGGCACGCTCATGGGCACCGGGCGTTACCTGCGGGAGAAGGTCGAGGGCATCCAGATCGTGGCGGCCGAGCCGCGCTACGGCGAGCTGGTCTACGGCCTGCGCAACATCGACGAGGGCTACGTGCCCGAGCTGTACGACGCCGGCGTGCTGTCCCGCCGCTTCTCCGTGGGCACCCGGGACGCCGTGCTGCGGACCCGGCAGCTCGTCGAGGTGGAGGGGATCTTCGCCGGGTTCTCCACCGGCGCTATCCTGCACGCCGCGCTCGCGGTGGCGCACGAGGCGGTCCGCGACGGCCGCCGTGCCGACGTGGCGTTCGTGGTCTGCGACGGCGGCTGGAAATACCTCTCGACCGGCGCGTACGGCGGCACCCTCGCCGACGCGGAGGAGGCCCTGGAGGGTCAGCTCTGGGCCTGACGGGCCGATGGCCGGTCCGGTCGGTGGTTCGCCCGCCGGCCGGACCGCCGGTCCCGCCCGTCACGGACGCGTGTCGGTGTCACGTTGATGACAACTTCCGGCAGATGATTCTTGCTCGACCGGGCGACGCGTAGGCTGCGCAGCGTGGCGAGCGCGTCGGTAGAGATCATCGGCGGCGCCGCCGCTGGCGCGTCGACTACGCATGGTGAGATCGAGGCCACCGGATGAGACTGACCGTCCTTGGCTGCGCGGGCAGCTTCCCGGGTCCCGAATCTCCGTGTTCGGCCTATCTGCTGGAAGCCGAGGGCTTCCGGCTCCTGATCGACTTCGGAGCGGGCTCGCTCTCCACGCTCCAGCGCTACGTGGGGCTGCACGCCCCCGACGCCATCCTGCTCACCCACCTGCACTGCGATCACATGTTCGACGCCGTCAACTACGTCGTGGTGCGCCGGTACGCACCGGACGGCCCGTACCCGCCCCTGCCGATGTACGCCCCCTCCGGTGCGCCGGACCGGCTGGCCAGCGCGTACGGGCAGGAGGAGGGCTCGGTGGAGGACGTCTACCAGTTCTACGGCCTCCAGCCGGGCACGTTCCCGATCGGCCCGTTCACAGTCACCGTCGACCGGATGAACCACCCGGTCGAGACGTACGGGGTGCGGCTGGAGCACGGCGGCCGGGTGTTCTGCTACTCCGCCGACACCGCGCCCTGCGACGCGTTGCTGCGCCTGGCCCAGGACGCCGACGTGTTCCTGTGCGAGGCGAGCTACATGGACGGCGTGGAGAACCCGCCGGACCTGCACCTGACCGGCCGGGAGGCCGGCGAGGCGGCCACCAAGGCGGGGGTGGGGCGGCTCCTGCTCACCCATCTCGTACCCGCCTGGGGCAGCGAGTCGCAGACGGTGGAGGCGGCGGCCGGGGCGTACGCCGGGCCGCTGGACGTGGTCCGGCCCGGCGCCTGCTACGACGTCTGAGCCCGGCGGCGGCCGGTCCTCCTCGGCGGGCACCCGCGGGCGGTGCGCTCACCGCACCGCATAGGGTGCAGGCATGGCGCGACCTGACGGGCGGCAGCCCGACCAACTCCGACCGGTGACCCTGACCCGGGGCTGGAGCACCCACCCGGAGGGCTCGGTGCTCGTCGAGTTCGGCGCGACCCGGGTCCTCTGCACGGCCAGCGTCACCGAGGGCGTGCCCCGCTGGCGCAAGGGTTCCGGGCTGGGCTGGGTGACGGCCGAGTACGCGATGCTGCCGCGGGCCACGAACACTCGCTCGGACCGGGAGAGCGTCCGCGGCAAGGTCGGCGGGCGGACCCACGAGATCTCCCGGCTGATCGGCCGCAGCCTGCGCGCGTGCGTCGACCTCAAGGCGCTCGGCGAGAACTCGATCGTGCTGGACTGCGACGTGCTCCAGGCCGACGGGGGTACCCGTACCGCCGCGATCACCGGCGCGTACGTCGCGCTGCACGACGCGGTGACCTGGCTGGCCGAGCGCAAGGCGCTGGCCGGCAAGGTGGAGAAGGTGATGCACCGGTCGGTGGCCGCGGTGAGCGTCGGGGTGATCGGCGGCGAGCCGATGCTCGACCTCTGCTACGCCGAGGACGTCACCGCCGAGGTCGACATGAACGTGGTCTGCACCGGCACGGGCGACTTCGTCGAGGTGCAGGGCACCGGTGAGGCGGGCGTCTTCGCCCGCGACCAGCTCGACGCGCTGCTCGACCTGGGCGTGGCGGGCTGTCTGGAACTGGCCGACGCGCAGCGGAAGGCGCTCTCGTCATGAACAAGGTCCTGCTCGCCACCCGGAACCGGAAGAAGCTCGTCGAGCTCCAGCGGATCCTGGACGGCGCACTCGGCGCGCACCGGATCGCCCTGCTCGGCCTGGACGACGTCGAGGAGTACCCGGAGCTGCCGGAGACCGGCCTCACGTTCGGCGAGAACGCGCTGATCAAGGCGCGGGAGGGCTGCCGGCGCACCGGCCTGCCGACCATCGCCGACGACTCCGGCCTGGCCGTGGACGCCCTCAACGGCATGCCGGGTGTGTTCAGCGCCCGCTGGTCCGGCCGGCACGGCGACGACCGGGCCAACCTCCAGCTCGTGCTCGACCAGGTCGGCGACGTGCCGGACGAGCACCGGGGCGCCGCGTTCGTCTGCACCGTCGCGCTGGTGCTGCCGGGCGGCAAGGAGCACCTGGTCGACGGCCGCCAGTCCGGCCGGCTGCTGCGCGCGCCGCGCGGCGAGGGCGGCTTCGGTTACGACCCGATCTTCCTGGGCGACGGGCAGGAACGCACCAACGCGGAGCTGACCCCCGAGGAGAAGGACGCGGTCAGCCACCGGGGCAAGGCGCTGCGGGAGCTGGCCAAGCTGGTCGCCAAGGTGCTCCCGCCCGCCTGACCGCTCCCGCTCCGGCCGGGCGCCGAGCCGGCGCCCGGACCGGGCCGTTCAGCCGAGCGGGCCGATCTCCCGCTCGATCGCCGCGCGCAGCTCCGGGCCGCGTACCACCTCGCGCGCGGCCTCCATCAGCGGCGCGAGGAACACGTCAGGGCCCGGCTCGCCGATGGTGTCGCCGAGCGCGGCCAGCGCCGCCCGTCCGGCCGGTGACGGCGTCAGCGGCGCGCGGAGCTGAAGCCCGCGTACGGCCGCCAGCAACTCCACCGCGAGCAGGCTGGTCAGGTTGTCCAGCACGGTGCGCAGCTTCTTGGTGGCCGCCCAGCCCATCGAGACGTGGTCCTCCTGCATCCCGCTGGTGGGCAGCGAGTCGATCGAGGCGGGCGCGGCGAGCCGGCGGTTCTCCGCCACGATCCCGGCGGCCGTGTACTGGGCGATCATCAGCCCGGAGTTCACCCCGGCGTCGGGGGACAGGAAGGCGGGCAGGTCCCGGGAGCGGGTGACGTCCAGCAGCCGGTCCACCCGGCGCTCGGCGATCGCGCCCACCTCGGCGGCGGCGATGGCCAGGTAGTCGGCGGCGAAGCCGAGCGGCGCCCCGTGGAAGTTCCCAGTCGACTCGACGCGCCCGTCCGGCAGCACCACCGGGTTGTCCACCACCGACAGCAGTTCCCGCCCGGCCACCACCTCGACGAAGTCGAGCGTGTCCCGGGCCGCGCCGGCCACCTGCGGGGCGCAGCGCATCGAGTACGCGTCCTGCACCGCGTGCGCCAGGTCGTCGCGGTGCGAGTCCATCACCGCCGAGCCCTGCAACAGCCGGTGGATGTTCGCCGCCGACGCGGCCTGACCCGGGTGCGGGCGGATCGCGTGCAACTCGGGCAGGAACGGCCGCTCCGAGCCGAGCATCGCCTCGATGGCCAGCGCCGCCGTCACGTCCGCCATGGCGAACAGGTGCCGGGCGTCGGAGACGGCGAGCAGCAGCATGCCGAGCATGCCGTCGGTGCCGTTGATCAGCGCCAGCCCTTCCTTGGCGGCGAGCGACACCGGCTTGAGCCCGACCCGGCGCAGCGCGTCGGCGGCCGGGATGCGGTCACCGCCCGGGCCGAGCACCCAGCCCTCGCCGAGCAGCACCAGCGCGCAGTGCGCCAGCGGCGCCAGGTCGCCGGACGCGCCGAGTGAGCCGTGCTCGGGCACCCACGGCGTGACCTCGTGGTTGAGCAGGTCGACGAGCGCCTCGGCGACGAGCGGGCGGACCCCGGAGCGGCCGAGCGCCAGCGAGCGGACCCGCAGCAGCATCATGGCGCGTACCACCTCGCGCGGCATCGGCGCGCCCACCCCGGCGGCGTGCGAGCGGATCAGCGCGTGCTGAAGCTCGGCCCGGCGTTCCGGTGCGACGAACGTGTTCGCGAGCGCGCCGAAGCCGGTGGAGACGCCGTACACCGGCCGCCCGGCCGCCTCGATGCCGTCCACGATGGACCGGCTGGTCGCCATCGCCTCGGTGGCGGCCGGGTCGAGCACGACCTTGGCGGTGCCGCGGGCCACCGCGAGCACGTCGGCGGGGGTGATCCCGGTGGACAGGATGGTCACTGTGGTCATCGCGGCACTCCGTTGTGCAGAACCTGGCGGATCAGTGGCACCCCCGGCCGGTAGGCCAGGTGCAGGTGGGACGGGGCGTCGAGGACGACCAGGTCGGCCCGTGCCCCGGGGACCAGCCGCCCCACGTCGGTGCGGCGCAGCGCCGCCGCCCCGCCGGCGGTCGCGGCCCACACCGCCTCCGCCGGGGTCATCCGCATCTCGCGTACGGCGAGAGCGACGCAGAACGGCATCGACGACGTGTACGACGAGCCGGGGTTGCAGTCGGTGGCCAGCGCGACTGTGACGCCCGCGTCGAGCAGCCGCCGGGCGTCCGGGTACGGCGACCGGGTGGAGAACTCCGCGCCCGGCAGCAGCGTGGCTACCGTCTCCGAGCCGGCCAGCGCGTCGACGTCGGCGTCGGTCAGGTGGGTGCAGTGGTCGACGCTGGCCGCCCCCAGCTCCACGCCGAGCCGCACGCCCGGCCCGGGGCCGAGCTGGTTGGCGTGCAGCCGTACGCCCAGACCGGCGGCCTGCCCGCAGGCGAGGATCGCCCGCGCGTGGTCGGCGTCGAACGCGCCCCGCTCGCAGAACACGTCGATCCAGCGGGCGTACGGCGCGGCGGCGGCCAGCATCGGGCCGCAGACCATGCCGACGTAGTCGTCCGGGCGGTCGGCGTACTCGGCGGGGACCACGTGCGCGCCGAGGAACGTGGTGTCCGCTGTGAACTCGGCGGCGATCCGCAGCGAGCGGGCCTCGTCGGCGACGGTGAGGCCGTACCCGCTCTTGATCTCGACGGTGGTGGTGCCCTGCCGCAGCATCTCGGCGCGCAGCCGGCCCACTGTGGCGCGCAGGTCGTCGTCGGAGGCCGCGCGGGTGGCGCCGACTGTGGTGCGGATGCCGCCGCCGGTGTAGCGCTCGCCGGCCATCCGGGCGGCGAACTCGGCGGCCCGGTCCCCGGCGAAGACCAGGTGCGCGTGGCTGTCCACGAAGCCGGGCAGCACGGCCGCGCCAGCGGCGTCGATCCGCCGGTCGGCGGCGGGCGCGTAGCGGGCCGACCCGATCCAGGCCACCTGGCCGTCCTCGACCAGCAGCGCGGCGTCGCGCCGGATGCCCAGCGGGTCGTCGGGCCGGCCCTCGTTGGTGACCAGCTCGCCGATGTGGTCGACGAGCAGGCTGCCGCGCATCACGAATCCTCCTTCGCGGTCACCGCCGCGATCGAGTCCCGCAGCTCGGTGGGCACGTCGACGGTCAGGTGGCGGCCACCGGCCACCACGGGCCGGCCGTCCACCACGACGCTCGTCACGTCGGCGGCGGTGGCGGCGAAGAACGCGCCGACCGGCGGCACCCCGGCGGTGCGGGCGCTGTCCAGCCGTACCGTGACCAGGTCGGCGCGCTGCCCGACGGCGAGCCGGCCGGCGTCGCCCCAGCCCAGCGCGGCGTGCCCGCCGACGGTGGCGGCGCCGACCAGCTCGGCCGGCGTGAAGTGCCCCCGCCTGCGGGTACGCAGCCGCTCGTCCAGCTCGACCGCGCGAGCCTCCTCGAACAGGTCCACCACGGCGTGGCTGTCGCTGCCGAGGCTGAGCGGGCTGCCCGCGTCGGCCATCCGGCGGGCCGGGCCGATCCCGTCGGCCAGGTCGCGTTCGGTGGTGGGGCACAGGCAGACGCGGGTACGGCTGTCGCCGAGCAGCGCCACGTCGGCGGCGGTCGGGTGGGTGGCGTGCACGGCCGTGGTGTGCGGGCCGAGCACCCCGTGGTCGGCCAGCAGCCGTGCCGGGGTGCACCCGTGCGCCGCCCGGCAGGCGTCGTTCTCGGCCGGTTGCTCGGACAGGTGCACGTGCAGCGGCAGCCCGTTGCGGTCGGCCCAGCCGGCCACCGTGGCGAGCTGCTCGGCCGGGACGGCGCGTACCGAGTGGATGGCCGCGCCGAGCCGGACGTGCTCGTCGGACGGGCGGAACGCGTCCACCCGCGCCGCCCAGCGCAGGGCGTCGCCGTCACCGAAGCGGCGTTGCGGCCCGGACAGCGGCGTGCCGTCCACGCCCCCGGCCAGGTACGCGGTGTCCAGCAGCGTGAGCCGGATTCCGGCGTGCGCGGCGGCCTCCACCAGCGCGGCGGACATGGCGTTCGGGTCGTCGTACGGCGTGCCGCCGGGACCGTGGTGCAGGTAGTGGAACTCGCCCACGCAGGTGATCCCGGCCAGCGCCATCTCCGCGTACACGGCGCGGGCCAGTGCCAGGTAGGTGTCCGGGTCGAGGCGGGTCGCGATCGCGTACATGAGGCTGCGCCAGGACCAGAAGTCGCCGCGCCCGTCGTGGGTGCGCCCGCGCAGCGCCCTGTGGAACGCGTGCGAGTGGGCGTTCGCCAGGCCGGGCACGGTCAGCCCAGGCAGCGGGACCGCGTCGCCGAGCACCTCCACGCCGGCGGTCGGCGGGCTGTCGCGGCCCAGCGGGGTGACCGCTGTGAACCGCCCGTCGACGGCCTCGATCAGCACGTCCCGGGTGGGTTCGGCACGGTCGGGCAGCCAGGCGTACTCGGCCAGCCAGCGGGTCAGCGGCATGCCAGTTCCTCCAGCACCCGGGCCAGGGCGGCCACCCCGGCGGCGCAGTCGGCGTCGGTGGCCGCCTCGGCGGGGGAGTGCGACACCCCGGTCGGGTTGCGCACGAACAGCATCGCGGTGGGCAGGTGCGCCGCCAGCACGCCCGCGTCGTGCCCGGCGCCGGTGGGCAGCACCGGCGCGTCGAGCAGCGCGGCCAGCCGGTCGGCCAGCCCACGGTCGAACGCGACGAGCGGGGTCGCCGACTCCTGCGTGCAGGTCAGCGCCGTCCCGTCGCGGCCGGCCCGGTCGGCGGCCTTGGTGCGTACCGCCTCGACCAGACCGTACAGCGTCTCCGCCTCGGCCGCCCGCGCGTCCAGCCAGCCGGTGACCCGGGACGGGATCGCGTTCGTGGCGTTCGGCTCGACCGACACCCGGCCCACAGTGGCGTGCGCGTCGCGCAGCCGGGCCTCCTTGTTCGCCGCCAGCACCGTGAACGCGTAGGTGAGCATCGGGTCGCGGCGGTCGGCCATCCTTGTCGTACCCGCGTGGTTGCCCTCGCCGGTGAAGTCGAACCGCCACCGGCCGTGCGGCCAGATCGCGGAGGCCACCGCGACCGGCGCGTCCCGGTCGACCAGCGCGCGGCCCTGCTCGACGTGCAGCTCCACGAAGGCCGCGAAGCGGCCGAGCAGCGCCGGGCCGGCGCCCGCCGGCCGCTCGCCCAGCGCCTCGGCGAAGGTCGTCCCGGCCTGGTCGCGCAGCCCGGCCGCGCGGTCGACGTCGATCTCGCCGGTGAGCAGCCTCGACCCCAGGCAGGGTACGCCGAACCGCGCGCCCTCCTCCTCCACGAACGCGGCCACCACCACCGGCCGGTCCGGGGTGACGCCCGCGGCCCGCAGCTCGTCCACGGCGAGGAGCGCGCTGACGATGCCGAGCGGACCGTCGTACGCGCCGCCGTGCGGCACCGAGTCGAAGTGGCTGCCGGTGAGCACCGCGCCCCCGGTCTCCGGGTCGCCCCACCAGGCGAACAGGTTGCCGTTGCCGTCCTGCTGAACCGGCATCCCGCGGGCGTCGGCCTGGTTGTGGAACCACTCCCGCAGCCGCAACTCCGGTTCGGTGAGCGCGTAGCGCAGGTAGCCGCTGCTGCCCTCGTCGCGCCCGATCGGCGCGACCTCGTCCCACAGCTTCCGGAATCTGTTAGGAAGGGACCCTTCACATGCAGAATGCGTTAACAAGGGGCCCTTCCTTACTCGGCCATGGGGACGCGCACGCCGGTGCGCTCGGCGACCGCGCGGGCGTCGTCGTAGCCGGCGTCGACGTGCCGGATCACGCCCATCGCCGGGTCGTTTGTGAGCACGCGCTCGATCTTCTGCCCGGCCAGCTCACTGCCGTCGGCCACGCAGACCTGGCCGGCGTGGATGGACCGGCCGATGCCGACGCCGCCGCCGTGGTGGATGGACACCCAGGACGCGCCGCTGGCGGTGTTGACGAGCGCGTTCAGCAGCGGCCAGTCGGCGATCGCGTCGGAGCCGTCGGCCATCGCCTCGGTCTCCCGGTAGGGGCTGGCCACGCTGCCGCAGTCCAGGTGGTCCCGGCCGATCACCACCGGCGCGCTCAGCTCGCCGGAGGCGACCATCTCGTTGAACCGCACCCCGGCGCGGTCCCGCTCGCCGTAGCCGAGCCAGCAGATCCGCGCCGGCAGGCCCTGGAACGCGACCCGCTCGCCGGCCATCCGGATCCACCGGGCCAGCGACTCGTTCTCCGGGAACAGGTCGAGGATCGCGCGGTCGGTGGCCGCGATGTCGCGCGGGTCGCCGGAGAGCGCGGCCCAGCGGAACGGGCCCTTGCCCTCGCAGAACAACGGCCTGATGTACGCGGGCACGAACCCGGGGAAGTCGAACGCCCGCTCGTATCCGCCGAGCTTGGCCTCGCCCCGGATCGAGTTGCCGTAGTCGAAGACCTCCGCGCCCGCGTCCAGGAAGCCGACCATCGCCTCGACGTGCTTCGCCATCGACGTTCGGGCCCGGTCGGTGAACTCGGCCGGCTTGGCCGCCGAGTAGTCCCGGGCGTCGCCGAGGTCCACGCCCTCCGGCACGTACGACAGCGGGTCGTGCGCGCTGGTCTGGTCGGTCACGATGTCGATGGCCACGCCCCGGCGCAGCAGCTCGGGGAAGACGGTGGCGGCGTTGCCGACCACCCCGACGCTCAGGGCGCGCCGGTCCCGCTTCGCCGCGAGGGCCCGCTCGACCGCGTCGTCGAGCGAGTCGGCGATCTCGTCCAGGTAGCGGTCGTGCGCCCGCCGCTCCAGCCGGGACCGGTCCACGTCCACGACCAGGCAGACACCGCCGTTCATGGTGACCGCGAGCGGCTGCGCCCCGCCCATCCCACCGCACCCGGCGGTGAGCGTCAGCGTGCCGGCGAGCGTGCTCTCGAAGCGCTTGGCCGCCACCGCGGCGAACGTCTCGTACGTGCCCTGGAGGATGCCCTGGGTGCCGATGTAGATCCAGGAACCGGCGGTCATCTGCCCGTACATGGTCAGGCCCAGCGACTCCAGGCGGCGGAACTCCGGCCAGGTGGCCCAGTCGCCGACCAGGTTGGAGTTGGCGAGCAGCACGCGCGGCGCCCACTCGTGGGTGCGCATGACCCCGACCGGGCGGCCGGACTGCACGAGCATCGTCTCGTCGTCGCGCAGGTCGGTCAGCGTGCGCACCAGCGCGTGATAGGACGGCCAGTCCCGGGCGGCCTTTCCGGTGCCCCCGTAGACCACCAGGTCCTCGGGACGCTCGGCCACCTCCGGGTCGAGATTGTTCATCAGCATCCGCAGGGCGGCCTCCTGCGGCCACCCCTTCGCGGTGCGTGCGGTGCCGCGAGCGGCGCGGACGGGCTGGTGCATCTCGTACTCCTCTCAGCCGAGGAACAACTGGCGGCGGGCGGCGGACGACTCGAACGCCTCGAGCCGGCTCTGGGTCTCGGCCGGCGCGGCGTCGCAGATCGCCTGGAGCACCACCATGGCCAGCGTCATCGGTGCGGTGTGCAGGTCGAAGACCAGGTCGGCGCCGACGGCGGCGGGCAGCACCACCTGGGCGTACTCGGTGGCCGGGCTCACCGGCGAGTCGGTGATCGCCACGACGGTCAGGCCGGCGTCGCGGGCCTCGCGCAGCGCGTCCAGGGTCTCCCGGGGGTAGCGGGGCAGCACGAACGCGAGCAGCGCCGTCGCGCCGGCCGCGACGGCCTGGTCCAGGCGGTCGACGAGCATGCTGCCGCCGTCGTCGAGCACCCGCACGTCCGGGTGCACCTTCGCGGCGAAATACGCGAAGTATGCGGCCAGCGGCGCGGCGGCGCGCAGCCCGAGCACCGGCAGCGGACGGCTGACCGCCAGCAACCTCCCCACCTCGGCGACCCGGTCGGCGTCGGCGAGCTGCGCGGCGAGCCGGTCCAGGTTGTCCCGCTCGGCGTGCACCGCCCGTTGCAGCGCGTTCCCGGCGGTCGGTTCGGCCGGCTCGGTGACCGTGAGTTCCCGCAGGCGGCGGCGCAGCGCGGGATAGCCGTCGTGCCCGAGCGCCATGGCGAACCGGGTCACCGACGGCTGGCTGACGCCGGCCAGCTCGGCCACTTCGGCGGCGGACAGGTACGCCGCCGCGCCCGCGTGCCGCACCAGGCAGTGGGCGATGCGGCGCTGGGTCGGGGTGAGCCGCACGCCGTGGAACAGGTCGAGCAGGCGGTCGGGGGTGGCCGCACCGCTTTCATTCACACTGCGACTCTATGCATGAAAACTTTCAGTACGCAAGGGCGGCGCGACCGCAAAGAGATCTGATGAGCGTGCTCTCTGTACTATCCGCACGGCGGGTGAGCAGAGGAGTGGGGCATGCAGCCGGAAGGTCCGTACAGGTTCACCGAGGTGCTGGGGGAGTGCCAGGTCGGCAGGGCCTGGGCCGCACTCGACGGGCAGGACCGCGCGCTGACCGTCGCGGTGCTGGACGGCGCCGCAGCCGGGGACCAGCGTTGGCGCGAGGCGTTCACCAACGCGGCGAACGTGCTGGCCCAGACGCCCGGCGGCCACCGGTACGTCAACTCCGACTTCGCCGCCGGCCAGCCCTGGGTGGCGTACCCCTCCGAAGAGGACGGCGCCGCCGAGCGGCTGTTCCGCAGCCTGGGCATGGACTACCAGCGCATCGCCACCGCCGAGATCCTTCCGCCGCCCCCGCCGGTGTCCGCGCCGCCGCGGCAGGTCTCGTCGCCGCCGCAGTTGCCGTGGAGCCCGCAGCCGTGGGCGATGGCGCCGCAGCAGCCGGTCTCCGGCGCACCCGTGTCCGCCGGTGCGCCCGTCTCCGCAGGCGCTCCGGTGTCACCAGGTATGCCGGTGTCGCCGGGCATGCCGGTGCGGGCGATCCCGGCCCAGGCCGGCGCCTCGGACCCGCTCGTGGCCACCGGAGGGCCCCGGATCGCACCGGTCGCCCGTCCGCCCAAGAGCCGTACCGGCCTGTGGATCGGCGGCGTGGTCATGGCGGCGGTGCTGGCCGGTGGCGCCGGGCTGCTGGCCGGGCGCTCGCTCGCCGACGGAGGCGAACCGTCCACTCCGGTGGCCAGCACCTCGCCGGCGCTCTACGAGGCCACCCAGCAGTCGCTGAACAAGGCGAAGTTCGACGCCACGCTCATGCCGATCGCCGAGCCGTGGCTCGACGGGGTGGGCGGCTGCGCGATCAACACCGAGAAGAGCGGCCCCGGGCTCGCCGCGGGCGAGAAGCAGCATGTCTTCTGCCGCTACCTGGGCGTGTCGCTGCACTTCGCCGAGTACGAGTCGGCTGAGAAGAAGGAGGCGGCTCGCGCCTTCCGCCAGCAGATGGGCATCATCGGCCGTGCGCTCGCGCCGGGCATGCGGGAGGCCGGGCCGGCCACCGGCGGTGTCAGCGGGGCGCAGGGCAGCTACGTCGAGTACGCCGGCAACGGCCAGGACGGCCGCCCGGTCTGCGGCATCTGGTGGGGCCGGGACAACGACACCAGCGCGATCTACATGGAGACGCCGTGCGGGGCCGGGCTCGGCGGCAACTGGGACGCGCTGCGCGACCTCTGGCAGCGCCACAGCTAGCGGACAGCCGCCCCGTTGGGCGGTGGCACCAGGCAGACGTCGCCGCCCTTGGTGACGCCCGCTGCGAGGTCGAAGCGGACCACACGCGCACCGCCGAACTGCCGCTCGGTGACCGCCACGCCACTGCCGCCGAGCCGGACGATGACGTCCCGGTTCGCGGCGTCGGCCCAGTCGGTGGCCTGGAACAGCCAGACCCGGGACCGGCCGGGCAGCAGCGTCGACACGGTCCGCCCCGGGCAGCCGCCCGGCCCGGCCGCGACCACGTACGCGTCGGCCGGCGGGCCGTACCACGCCTGGGCGTTCCACGAGACGGTGGTGGCCAGCACCAGGTCACCCGGGCGGCGCTTGTCGTCCAGGTGGCGCAGCGCGCCCCGGTAGTCGACCGCGTTGGCGCCGCCGCCCTGGGCGAAGGCCCGCGCCGGATGCACAGTCGCCACGACGGCGGTGGCCAGTTGCGGCACGGCGAGCGCGAGCAGCAGCACCACCCCCACCGCCCACCTGACCTGGGCGGGCAGGCCGGCGCGCTGTGGTGGCGGCGCGACGGCGAGCGCGGCGAGCAGCAGGCAGGCCGGCACCGCGTACAGCGCCAGCCGGCCGTTGAACGGGTAGATCGACACCGCCGCGCCGGCCAGCCCTGCTGCCAGCGGCGTGAGCAGCACCAGTACCGCGACGGTCGACAGCCGGCGCAGCCCGGCCGCCGTGCCCAGCACCAGCAGCGGTACGACGACCCATGCCGACCAGGCCACGAACGGCACGGTGGCGAGACTCCGGTACGTCGCCGCGAGCCATTCCACAGTGGCGGGCAGGTCGGTCAGCGAGTGGGCCGGGTAGATCGACTTTCCCCGCCAGTACGCGGAGAGCTGCTGATCGGCGAGCCCCGGCGCGAGGAACAGCACGTACACCACGAGCGCCACCACGGCCCAGGCCGGCGCCGGGGCGAGGAACCGGCCCAGGTCACGCCACCTGCTCGTCCACTGCCGGTCCCGGCGGGACAACGCGTACCCGCCGATCAGCACGCCGAGCGCGCCGGTGACCGGAATGGACAACGTGCTGACGAACGCCGCGACCGCCGCGACCGACCAGAACACCGCCGACCCGGCCCAGGTCGGACCGTTCCGGACGAGCAGCAGCGCCAGCCCGACCACGAGCGTGACGGCGAACGCCTCGGCGCTGTACTGCTTCAGCTCGTTGGAGTAGCCGATCAGGAACGGCGCGACGGCGACCAGCAGCAGCGCCGCCAGCGCGGCGAGCGGCGGCAGGAGTCGCCGGCCGAGCCACGCCACGAGCGGCAGCAGCGCCAGCCCGAACAGCAGCGGCACCAGCCGCAGCGCCCGCTCACCGTCGCCGAACTGCGCGAACGCGAACCGTTCCAGCCACAGCCAGCCGGGCGGCGCCGACTGGCTGAACGCCAACGGCCGTAACAGGTCCAGGTAGCCGCGCTCCCGGATGTTGTGCGCGATGTAGAGCTCGTCGCTCCAGAAGCTGCGCGCGTACGCCCACTGCCGGATCCGCAGCACCGCGCCGAGCGTGACAAGCAGGCCCGCGACGGCCCAGTACGGGGACCGGCTCAGCCGGTCCCACGCGACGGCGACGACCTCGGCGGGCGTGCCCGGCCGCGACGCCACCGGCGTCGCCGACGCGGGCGCCGTCGAGGGGGAGAAGGCCGGGCGTGTCACGGACACGGCGAGACGGTATCAAAGCCTCATTCACGTCAGCGGCCCCGCGACCGGCCTCGATCACTCCCCGGCATGGCCCGGAACGGACGGGACCGGCGGCACCGCAGTACCCACCGATCCGGCGGCCAGACGGTGCCGGCGGGCCGGCCGTGGCAGGCCGACCAGGAACTCCGGGAACATGCCGAAGAACGTCCGGGCGCTGCGCAGCTCCAGCGTGTGCGCCCGGGACCAGCGCACCGAGTTGGTCGCGCGGGCCCAGTGGTGGGTCCACCGCACGTCACCGAGCACCGCCACCGGCAACCCGTGCCGCCAGGCGCGCAGCCCCAGCTCGTGGTCCTCGTAGTAGAGGAAGAACCGCTCGTTCCACCCGCCCAGCGCGGTGACGTCGGCGGTCCGGCCGGCGACCGCCGCGCCCATCACCCAGGCGACGTGGCGTGTCTCGCCGGGCGCGGCCACCAGCCGGTACGAGGTGTGCAGCCGGGACAGCGGCCACACCTTGCGGTTGCCGAGCTTCGCCGTCGCGTACGGGAAGCCGCGCCCGTTCGCCTGTGGTGTGCCGTCGGTGGCCAGCAGTTGCGGCGCGACCAGCCCACCGTGTGTGTCCAGGTGCCGGGCCAGCGCGCCCAGCCCGTCCGGGCGCACCTCAAGGTCCGGGTTGGCGAACAGCACGTACCGGCCGGTCGCCTGGTGCAGCGCGACGTTGTTGGCGCGGGAGAAGCCGACGTTCTCCGGCAGCCGGATCACCCTCGCGCCCAGCTTCTCGGCGACCGCCGCCGAGTCGTCTGTGGAGGCGTTGTCGACCACCAGCCACTCGTACGGTTTCGGGCCGCGCCAGCAGCGGCGCAGCGTGTCCGCCGAGTGGTAGGTGACTGTCACCACGGTCCACGGCTGTGCCGTCATCACGCCCTCCGAGCGGTCAGGTAGCCGAGCAGGGACGCGAACCCGAACCGCCGCCCGGTCCAGCGGCGGCGGGCCGCCGGTCCTTCGGCCAGCCCGCGTCCGATGCCGCGCAGGAACGGGCGCAGCAGGCCCTGCCGGGCCCGCCGGGCGGCGAGCGCGAGGTGCGCCAGCGCGAGCACCGGCACCGCCACGAGCAGCAGCGGCCAGGTGAACGTGCGGGCGGCGACCAGCAGCCGGTTGCGGGCCAGCAGGAACGCCCGGAACCCCTGCAACCGGTCGTCGCCGTCCACGCTGTGCCCGCCGGCGTGCGGCAGCACCACGTCCAGCCCCCGGGTGCGCAGCCCGGAGGCGTAGAGCCGGAACGCCAGGTCGGCGTCCTCGCCCCAGGCGAACAGGTGCTCGTCGAAGCCGCCGAAGCGCCGGTACAGCGCGGCCGGGAAGACCGCCGCGCCCCCGGACGGTCCGAGCGGCGTACGGCCGGCAGTGGCCCGCCTGTCGATGAACAGCGACACCGGGTTGAGGTCGATGCCCACGTACTCGCCGCCGTGCATGGCCAGGCCGACAGCGAGCGGGGCGTCCGGCTCGGCGGCGACGGCGGCGCAGATCCGGGCCAGCGCGTCGTCCGGCAGCCACACGTCCGGGTTCAGCAGCAGCAGGTGGCTCGTGGTCACCGTCGCCACCGCCCGGTTGCAGCCGGCCGCGAAGCCCGGGTTCGTGGCGTCGGGCAGGTACGCGTACCGGTCGGCGGGCAGGTGCCCGGCGATCACCTCGGCGCACCCGTCGGTGGGCCAGTTGTCCGCGAAGACGAACCGGACCGGCAGGTCACCGGCGCTGCGGACCCAGGTCGGCAGCGTCTCGGCGAGCATGCCGGCGGACCGGTAGAGGACGGTGACCACGGTGAGCCCGTCGAACGTCATGCCGCGCTCCTGCCCAGCCGGTGCAGCACCCAGAGGCCGGGCACCAGGCTCAGCCAGGTCGGATAGATCAGCGGATACAGCTCGTAGACGCCGAACAGTGCGAAGTAGACGACGAACGCCCGCGCCAGCTGCCCGGCGGGCGCCCGGGAGAACTCGAACCACCGCTCGGTCGCGCCCACCGCCAGCCCCAGCGCGGCCAGGAAGAACACCGCGCCCAGCGGGCCGTAGTCGAGTAGCGGGATGGCCACGAACGTCGCCGTGTTCATCAGGTACGGCTGGCTGAGCTGGGACGTCAGCCCGTACAGGTCCGCCTTGCCGACGATCGGCTCGACCCGGGAGCCGAGGAACGTCAGCGAGTACGTGCCGTACCGGGGTTCCAGGTGTTCCCGCTGCGACCAGACCCGCCCGAACGTCTCGGTGGACGAACTCAGCGACAGGTCAAGCGATCCGGCGCTGCTGGTCAGCGCGTTGCTGCCGTAGCGGGCCCGGAACTCGGTCTCGAACGCGCCGGTGCCGGCCATGGTGCGCTGCCCGCCGAGGAACACCGCCGCGCCGAGCGCCACCGCGCCGATCAGCAGCACCACAGGCGTGCGCGCGGCCAGGAACGACGCGGCCCGTCCCCGGGTACGCCGGACCGACAGCGCCGCGATCAGCGCGGGCGCGACGCCCACGAGCACCGAGTTCTTGCTCGCGCCCAGCGCCGCCCCGACGGTGAAGAGCGCGGCCAGCGCGTAGTAGAGCGGCAGCACCCGGCCGCGCGCGGACAACGCGCGCAGCAGCGACACCGCCATGCCGAGCGTCCACGCCTCGGACAGCAGCCCGACGACCAGGTTCGCCTGCTCGCGCAGCACCTGCCGGGCAGCGTCCGGGTTGTCGGCGAGCAGCGGCGGCACGGTGCCCCGGAACCGGATCGCCGAGGTCACCACGGCGACACCGAGCAGCACGAACAAGTACGTCAGCAGGCGGCGCTCGGACGGCCAGGACAGCGCCGGTCGGGTGCGGTCGCCGTCCTCGTCCCGCCTGTCGATCAGCCGCCGCCCGACCGCCCAGGCCAGCAGGAAGACCGTCACGTATCCGGCGAGCACCGGCAGCACCCCACGACCCGCCCAGGAGTCGTACGGGCCGGGTAGCACCCGCACGGCGAGCAGCGCGGCCGTCCAGACGGCGGCGCAGGCGGCGAGCGCCCACATCCGCAGGCGCGCGGCGAGCAGCGTGCCGACGGCCAGCGCGAGCGCGACGGCGATCCCGGCGTCGTGCGTCGCCAGCAGCAGCGCCGCACCGAGCGCGAACGGGATCCCGACCGACCAGAGGCGTCGCTCAGCGGCTGTCACTGGCGACCGTCCGGTACAGGTCGTGCCAGGCGTCCACGCACCCGTCGAACGAGTGCCGGTCCGCGTACCGCCGGGCCAGCTCGCGCCGCCGCCCGTCCCACGCGGCCGGGTCGGTGGCCGTCCGGACGGCGGCGGCCAGCGCCTGCGGCGTCAGCTCCGCCCGGTACGCGAGCACGCCGTCACCGGCGGCTGTCACCTCGGTCAGGCCGCCCGCGCCGGAGTGCACCACCGGCACCCCCAGCGACATCGCCTCCAGCGCGCTGCGCCCGAACGCCTCCACCCGGGACGGCACCAGCAGGCAGTGCAGCCGTTGCAGGAACGGCGCGGCGTCGACCCGCCCGACCAGGTGCAGGTTCGGCCGCTCCGCGACCTCGACGGCGCCGGCGCCGGCGACCAGGAACTCCACGTCGGGCAGCGCCGCTGCCACGTCCGCCAGCAGGTCGGCGCCCTTCTCCCGTTCCAGCCGGCCGAGGAAGCCGACCCGCACCGGGCCGTCCGGTGCGAGGCGGCCGGTGTCGGCCACCTGCGGCCAGATGGCGGGCAGCGGGTTCGGGATCACCCGCACGTCGCGGATCCGCCCGCGTACCCGGAGCTCGTGGGCCTCGAAGTCGGAGACCGCCACCGTCGCGTGCGGCCGCAGCCGCCGGAACATCAGGTCGGTGCTGATGTTTGCCTGCACCGCGGCCTTGGCGCGCCACGTCTCGGCCGTGTCGCGGTACTGCCAGAGGCTGTTGTGCAGCGTCACCACCAGCGGCGTGCGGCGGCCCCGAACGCCCAGTCCGGCGCGGGCGTGCATCGCGGCGGAGAGCAGGTGCGCGCTGACCACGTCCGGCCGCAGCTCTTCGACGAGCGTGCGGATGCCGCGCGCGTACCCGAGGTCCACCCGCTTGGCCGCGCCCAGCGGACGCCACGGCGCGCCCGCGTCCCGCAACGCCGCCGCGACCTCGTCGTCAGGGGTGGCGGCGACCACGTCGACGCCGCGGGCCGCGAGCGCCGGCAGCATCTCGATCAGGAAGCGCTCGGCCCCGCCGAGCTGCCGCCGCCCCGACCCGCCGGTGGTGCAGACGAACAGCACCCTCATCGGACGCCCATGCCTTCCAGGGCGCCGCGGGCGATAGCCCGCCGCGCTGTCCCGCCGCCCACCGCCGCCCGGGCGAGCACCCCCAGGGTGTACGCGGAACAGGCCACTGTGCCCCGCCACCCGGCCAGCTCACGGCTGGCCCGGATGAACTCGCGGGTCTGCCGGCGCGAGATCTCCTCGGCCGCCCACCGGCGCTTCGCGCTCGCGTCGTCCTCGTGCGTGACCACGGCGTCCGGCAGGTACGCCAGGCGCAGCCCGAGCCGGCGCACCGCCCAGCACAGCCGCAGGTCCTCCGAGTAGAAGAACGACGACTCGTCCACGCCGCCGATCCGGTCCAGCGTCTCCCGCCGGATCGCCACGAACGGCCCGGAGAGCCAGTCGCCCCGCTCCGGCGGCGCGACGATCCGCAGCCTCGGGAACAGCAGGCTGAGCCCGGTGGCGTGCGCGACGCCGGTGCCCACCGTCAGGAAGCGGCCGGCGGCGGTCTGGTCCCGGCCGGCCGCGTCGAGCACCTTGGGGAACGCGGCACCCACAGTGGATTCGTCCAGTTCGGCCGCCAGCCGCTCGATCGCGCCCGGCCGGACGAGAATGTCGTTGTTCGACAGCACCACCCGGGACCGGGTGCTGTGCCGCACACCGAGGTTCATGCCCTTGGCGTAGCCGAGGTTCGTCTCCGAGCGCACGTACCGGGCGCCCGTCTCGGCGCACATCGCCCGCAGCCTGTCGCTGATCTCGGAGGCGCTGCCGTTGTCCACCACGACGGTTTCCACACCCTCGGGGAGCGAGCGGACGCAGCCGTCGGTGCGCTCGAAGTCTTCCCAGGTCAACACGACGATTGAGACGTCCACCGCTAGGCCATCCGATTGACGAGGAGGTGCGTGGACCGCTGGAGTCGCTGCCGGGTGCGCAACGCGTAGACGCCGTAGGCGACAGACGACGCGACCGCGGCGCCGAGCGCGCCGGCCCACGGGATGAGCAGAACGTACAGCACCACCGACACCGACATGGTGACCAGGGCCACTGCTGTGGTGGCCTGCTCGCCCGCGCGCTTGAGCAGCGCCGCGCTCCACGTCTTGCCGGCCGACAACGCCAGCGTGCCGGGCAGCAGGAGCAGCCCGAAGATCCAGGCGTCGCGGTAGTCGGTCGCCAGCACGCCGAGCACCGCCAGGCCGATCACCGCGAGCGCGGCGATCGGCAGCGCCGACTTCACCACGTCGCGGCCGTGGTCGCGGATCGCGTCCGGGTCGCGTTCGGCCAGGATCCGCTGTGCCCGTACCACGGCGCCGGACTGCGCGAACTCCAGCGCCGCCACCGCCAGCGCGAACACGCCGAGCGCGCCCGCGCCGGCGAAGCGGGCCACCAGGACCTGGCTCAGCCGGTACGTCAGCATCTGCGCGCACACCCCGACGTGCAGCCGACCCACCGCGAGCAGGTCGGCGCGGTACTCGGTGCGTCCCGCCGTCGCCGCCGGCCCCGGCCCGAACCGCCGCGCCCAGCCCAGCACCGCCACCCCGAGCACTGTCGCGGTGGCGACCTGCACGCCCAGCCACAGCACGCTCCACAGGCCACCGTCGAGCCGGTGACCCAGCCAGAGCAGCCCGTACCCGGCCACCAGCACCGCGCCGCCGAGCGCCCGCATGGTGTAGACGAACCAGAACCGCTTGAGGCGCAGGCCGAGCGAGGCCGCAGTGTTGAACACGGTGAGCGCGCAGCCCGCCCCGATGCCCACCGGATGGCTGCCCAGCCCGGCCAGCGTGGTCAGCAGCGCCGCGGCCAGCGCGGTGAGACCGAGCGAGACGGCGAGGATGCCGGCGATCCACACCCGGCCCCGCGACATGATCCACCCGGCCGGCCGGGACAGCAGGAACGTGTCGACGGACAGGCCGCCGAGTGCCGCTCCCACAGTGGCGCTGACCATGTTCGCCGCGAGTTCGCCGCGTTCCGCCGCCGGCAGCGTGACCGACACCAGCGCGGCGAGGCCGGTCAGGCCCAGGGCGACCAGATAGAGACGCTCGGGGGAGACGATCCGCCGGACCCGGCCTAACACCCGGCGCCCAGGCGCCGGTGTCGGCCGCGAGCCGGCCACGCGTAATCCACTCGTCTTCCCCCAAGATGCGCGGATGTGTGCGGGCCTGTTCTACCCGACCGGGGCTGCGCAGCGCAATGACCGGCGGACGGGTGCGCCCACTGCGGCAGCTCGCCGGTAGGGTGTCGCGTCGTGGACCTGGCCCACTTCCGCGACACGATCGGCAGGCGGTGGCCGATCGTGCTGGCGCTGACGCTGCTGTGCGGCGCGCTCATCGGGGTCCTCGCCGAACGCCGGCCGCCGGCCTACCGGGCCGAGACCCAGATGGTCGTCACGTTCGCCGCCGAGAAGTCCGCCACGCCGCAGCCCCGCCCACCGGCCGACGAGGCGGGCCGGCTGATGCAGCGGCGGGTGAAGACGTACGCCACCATGATGAACACGCCCCGGCTGACGCGCCCGGTGATCGACTCGCTCGGGCTGCCGTACACCACCGACGACCTGGCCGGCCGCGTCGTCGCGTCCTCCACTGTCGACTCACTGGCGATCGACGTGGCAGTAACCGACCGGTCAGCCGGCACCGCCGCGGCGATAGCCGCGGCGCTCGCCGCCGAGCTGCAACGGATCGCCGAGCGCGACCTGCCGCCCGCCGGGCTCGGGCTCAAGGCCCACGTCGCCGTGGTCCGGGCCGCCACCCCGCCGGGGCGTCCCGAGCCGGTGCGGTGGCAGTGGCACGCCGCCGGTGGCGCGCTCGGCGGCCTGGCTGCCGGGGTCGGTGTCGCACTCGTGCTCGGCTACCGCCGGGCCGGCACCCCGGTGGGCGCGGACGTGCGGACGCTCTGGACGACAGTCGTGCGCCGCCGCCCGGCCGGCGCGGCGGTGCCGGATCAGGCGAACGGCCGGGCGTCCAGCGCTGCCGTGAAGGAGCGGCAGGCGTCGTAGCCGGGCAGCCGGCCCGCCGCGCGTGCCTCGGCCAGGCGGGGGGCCGCCGCGTCCCGCTCGGACAGCAGCGGCGTCGTCGCCGGCCAGTCGATGCCGAGGACCGGGTCCAGCGGGTGCACCGTGTGCTCGGCCGCCGGGTTGTAGGTGGCCGAACAGAGATAGCTGATCGTCGCGTCGTCGGTGAGCGCGCAGAACCCGTGCCCCAGCCCTTCGGCCAGGTAGACGGCCCGCCGGTCGGTGTCGTCGAGGCGTACTGCCTCCCACCGGCCGTACGTCGGCGAGCCGACCCGCACGTCCACCACCACGTCCAGCACCGCCCCGCGTACGCAGGTGACGTACTTGGCCTGGCCGGGTGGTACGTCGGCGAAGTGGATGCCGCGCACCACGTTCCGGGCGGAGACGGAGACGTTGCCCTGCGCCAGCCGCAGCGGGTGGCCGACCGCCTCGGCGAGCCGGTCGAAGCGGTACCACTCCAGGAACAGGCCGCGCGGGTCGCCGTGCTGCTGCGGGGTCACCTCCCAGGCGCCCTCGATGCTCAACGGACGGATCTTCACGACGCGCTCCCCGAACCGGACCGCTCGGCCAGCAGGCCCAGCAGGTAGTCACCGTAACCGCTGCGGGTCAGCGGGTGGGCCAGCATCCGCAACCGCCCGTCGTCGATCAGCCCGGACCGCCAGGCGACCTCCTCGACACAGCCGATCTTCATGCCCTGGCGTTCCTCGATCACCCGGACGAACTCGGCGGCCTGCATCATCGACGTGAAGGTGCCGGTGTCCAGCCACGCGGTGCCCCGGTCGAGCACCGTCACCGTCAGCTCGCCCCACGCCCGGTACGTCTCGTTGATCGCGGTGATCTCCAGCTCGCCCCTGGCGCTCGGGGTCAGCTTGCGGGCGATGTCGACCACCCGGTTGTCGTAGAAGTAGAGGCCCGGCACCGCGTACCGGGAGCGGGGGCGGGCCGGCTTCTCCTCGATCGACAGCACCCGGCCGGCTTCGTCGAACTCGACCACGCCGTAGTCCTGCGGATTGGCGACCGGATACGCGAAGACCCGGCCGCCGGCCGGATCGCCGTGATCGGCGAGCTGCCGGCCGAGCCCGGCGCCGTGGAAGATGTTGTCGCCGAGGATCAGCGCCACCGACTCGGCGCCGATGAAGTCCGCGCCGAGCAGGAACGCCTGCGCGATGCCCTCCGGCCGGGGCTGCTCGGCGTACGCCAGGCTCAGCCCCCACTGGCTGCCGTCGTCCAGCAGCCGCTCGAACTGGGCGCGGTCCTCCGGCGTGGTCACCACCAGGATCTCCCGTACCCCGGCCATCACCAGAGTGGAGAGCGGGTAGTAGACCATCGGCTTGTCGAACACCGGCATCAGTTGCTTCGAGACGGCCCGGGTGATCGGCCAGAGCCGGGAACCGGTGCCGCCGGCGAGAAGGATTCCACGCACCCGCGGGAGACTACCCGCGCCGCAGCCGCCCCCGTGGCCCGTCGACGTGCCACGCCGCGCCGTCGGTGCGGCGTAGACTCCACGTCCCGTGAGGATCCTCGTCACCGGCGGCGCCGGCTTCATCGGGTCGGAGCACGTGTGGATGCTGCCGGGCGTCACCGGCGGCGACGCGACCGGCCACCGGTGACCCGGGTGCTGGTCACCGGCTCGGGCGGGATGCTCGGGCGGGACCTGCTCGCCGTGCTGCGGACCCGGCCGGACCTGTCGGTCACCGCCGCCGCCCGCGCCGACCTCGACGTCACCGACGCCCATGCCGTCCGGGACGCGGTGAGCGGGCACGACGTGGTGCTCAACGCCGCCGCGTGGACCGATGTGGACGGCGCCGAGACACGCGAGCGGGACGCCACAGCCGTGAACGGCGACGCGGTCGCCCACCTGGCCCGCGCGTGTGCCGGGTCCGGCACGCGCCTGGTGCACGTCTCCACCGACTACGTGTTCGCCGGGGACGCCACCGAGCCCTACCCGGAGGACGCGCCGACCGGCCCGGTCAACGCGTACGGGCGCAGCAAGCTCGCCGGGGAACAGGCGGTGGCCCGGCTGCTGCCCGAGACCGGGTACGTCGTCCGTGCCGCCTGGCTCTACGCCCCCCACGGGCGCAACTTCGTCACCACGATGCTGCGGCTGGCAGCTGAACGCGACCGGCTCGACGTGGTGGACGACCAGCGCGGCCAGCCCACCTGGTCGTACCGGCTCGCGGAGCGCCTCGTGGCGCTCGCCGACGCGGCGCTCGCCGGCGACGCGGCACCCGGGACGTACCACGGCACCGCCGCGGGTGAGACCACCTGGTACGGCCTGGCCCGCGCCGTCTTCGCCCTGCGCGGCCTCGACCCGGAGCGGATCCGGCCGACCACTACCGACCGCTTCCCGCGCCCGGCGCCGCGCCCCCACTACAGCGTGCTGGCGCACGGCCGGTGGGCCGCCGCGAAGCTGCCGCCGCCGGAGGACTGGCGCGCGGATCTGGCGCGGGCGCTGGCCGGCGACTGCGGCTAGCGGCCGCCGCCCCGGAAGACCTCGGTCACGGTACGCAGCACGATCTTGATGTCGAGCCAGAGCGACCAGTTCTCGATGTAGTAGTTGTCGAACCGCGCCCGGTCCGAGATCGGCGTGTCCCCGCGCAGGCCGCTGACCTGCGCCAGCCCGGTGAGCCCCACCGGGACGCGGTGCCGCATCGCGTACCTCGGGTACTCCACTGTGAACTTCTCCACGAAGTACGGCCGTTCCGGCCGGGGCCCCACCACGCTCATCTCACCGCGCAGGATGTTCCACAGCTGCGGCAGCTCGTCCAGCGAGGTGCGCCGCATGAACCGCCCGATCGGCCCGACCCGCTCGTCGTGCGCGATGGACCAGGTGGTCTGCGACTCGTGCTCGTCGGACGGGCGCATGGACCGGAACTTGACCACGTGGAACGGCTTGCCGTACCGCCCGATGCGCTCCTGGCGGAAGAACACGCCCCGGCCGCCGTCGAGGAACGTGGCGACGGCGCAGAGCAGCAGCAGCGGGCTCAGCGCCACCAGGGCGGTCACCGCGAACACCACGTCGGAGGCGCGCTTGAGCCGCCACCGGGGACCGGTGAGCGTGGTGTCGCCGATCTTGATGATCGGGATGGCGCCGATGTGGTCCGGGTAGCCGCCCTGCGACCGCGACCCCCACAGGCGCGGCACCGCCCACAGGTCACAGCGGGAACTGGCCGGGCGCAGCAGCGCCTCCATCAGGTCGGCCTCGGGACAGTCCGGGTCCGCGATCACCAGGACCTCGCACTCCAGCATGTCGACGAGCTTCTCCAGCTCGTCGATGGTGCCGATGAGCGGAAGCGAGCCGATCCGCGCCCGTGACCGGGCGTCGACAGCGCCGACGAACCGCAGCCCGTACTGCGGGTAGCGGCGCAACAGCCGGGCCAGCTCGCCGCCGATCGGCCCGCCGCCGATGACTATCGCGTTGTGCTCCACCCACCGGCGCCTGCGGGCCAGCAGGATGAGCCGGCTGTTCAGCGCCCGGCCGACGATCACCAGGCCGGCGGAGAGCGCGACGCCGCGCATGAACCCGCTGACGTGTGGCACCGAGTCGTGCCGCAGCGCCGCGATGATCGCCCCCACCGCGCCGGAGGCCAGCAGCCGGCCGCCGAGGCTCGGTAGTTCGTCGAGGATGCTGATGTGCCGCCGCGGCCGGTAGAGCCCGCCCGCGGCGAACAGGCCCAGGGTCAGCGCGGCGTTGAACAACGTGCCACGCCAGTAGTCCTGAGTCAGCAGCAACGGGGTGAGCAGCGCCGCGACGTCGATGGGCGCGGTCACCATCCAGGCCCGCAACCATCGGGTACGCGTCGACGCCCGCGACCCCGCGTACGGCAGCACCGTCGTGGTGTCCATGCCGCTGTCCATCGGCGCGTTCATGGCCGTGCTGGACGGCGGTGCGGGCGGATGCTCGTACGCCGGCAGGCGTGGCATTGTCGATCCTTCCCCGTGACGCCCCCGGTCCGGATACAGAGACCGACGGCGATCGCAGGATACGAGCGGCCCCGCCCCGCCGCCAGCACCGGCATGGCAGATCGACGTCCTACTTTCCGCTGATGGCGAGGATCTCGGGGACCGAGTCGCGGCGGACGGCGTCGAACAGCGTCTTCGAGCGCGCCGGATCGGGGAACACGACACTCTCGCTGCCGACTTGGCCCGTCCCCTTCACCGGGCAGGTGAAGAACGTCAGGTTGCCGCCGCGCAGGCCGCGCATCTCCATCGCGAGATCCACAAGCGACAGTGACTTGTCGACGGCCACGGAGCCGGACGTGGCGCGGACGAACGAGTTGAGCTTGGCCGGGTTGGTCAGCACGCCACCCGACGCGGCCTTGTCCAGGATCGCCTTGATCACCTGCTGCTGGTGGCGGATGCGCGCGAAGTCGCCGTCGGGGAAGGCGTGCCGCTCCCGCGCGTAGTCCAGCGCGGCGGCGCCGTCCATGGTCTGCCGGCCCTGCTTGAACGTCCGCGTGCCGATCAGCGAGTACTTCGTGGTGAAGCCTCTCTCCACGTCGATCTCGACACCGCCGAGCGCGTCGATGATCTCCTTGAATCCGGCGAAGTCGACCATCGTCACGTTGTCCACACGTACGCCGCTGAACTTCTCCACCGTCTGCACCATCAGTGGCACGCCGCCCCAGGCGTACGCGGCGTTGATCTTCGCGTCGCGGCCGCCGCGGCCCTCCTTCGACTTCGGGATCGCCGTCCAGGTGTCCCGGGGGATCGAGATGAGCTGGGCGCTCGCCCGGTCCTTCGGCAGGTGGGCCAGGATGATCGTGTCGCTGCGCGAGCCGCCGGTGCTCTCCGGGTCACGGGAGTCGCTGCCCAGAATCATGATGTTCATCGCGCCCTTGGCCTCGACCTGTGGCCGCGACTCCTCCGGTACGCCCTCGAAGGCGTCGACCCGCTCGATGGACTTGTCGACCGAGCGGTAGTAGAGGCCACCGGCCACTGCGGTGCCGCCGGTGAGCAGCACCGCGACGAGCAGCACGATCAGGGCGATCCGCCGGCCCCGGCGGCGCCGGGGCGCCTTCTCCTCCGCCGGCGCGCCCGGCTCCACGTCGGAGCCCTGCGAACGCGCGTCGGGGTCGGTGAGCTGGTGGCGATCGGACATGCCGCGATGCTACTGAGTCGCGTCGTACCGTGTGGACCCGCGCGGGAGCGTGTCGCCCCCGCCTGCGCGCCGCGCCCGGATTAGCTTTCGCTTAGCTCGCTTGTCCGGCGGCACGCCGGTCCGGCAGCATCGACCGGCGTGACCGACGGCACCCCACCCCACCCGCCGACCACCGGCGACGCGCCCGGATCCGCGGCCCCGGACGGCCGGCGCCGCACCGCCACCGGCCGCCACCGGCTCGCCGCCGCCGGTCTCGTCGCCGTCGCCGCCGCGGTCGCGGTGACCCTCGCGGTACGCGGTGGCGCCGCCCCCGCCTGCGCCGCACCGCCTCCGCGCGCCGCAATGGCACCAGTGGCCGCTCTCCCGCCCGGCGCCGCCCTGCCGGTGGCCGCCGCTCCGCCCGTCGGCGGCGCGACGCACAGCGGCAAGGCCACCTTCTACGACTCCGAGGGCGCCGGCGGCAACTGCTCCCGGCCCGCGGCGCCCACCGACCGGATGTACGTCGCGCTCGGCCCGGGCGAGTACGCCTCCGGCGCCTCCTGCGGCGGGTTCCTCGACGTCACCGGCCCGCGTGGCACGGTCCGGGTGCTGGTGATGGACCAGTGCCCCGAGTGCGCGCCGGGTCACCTCGACCTCTCCGCCGAGGCGTTCGCCCGGATCGCCGATCCGGTGCGGGGCGTGGTGAAGGTCACCTACCGCGCGGTGGTGAACCCGTCGCTGCCCGGGCCGCTCACCTTCCGGATGAAGGAGGGCTCCTCGCAGTGGTGGTTCGCCGTCCTGGTCGGCGACCACGGCAATCCACTGCGCTCGGTCGAGGTGCGGCAGAACGGCTCGTGGCGTACGGCGCAGCGGCAGGACTACAACTACTGGCTGATCGAATCGGGGGCCGGACCCGGCCCGTACGAGATCCGGGTCACCGACGTGTACGGCCACCGCGCGACAGCCGCCGGCATCCGGATGCTCCCCGGTCAGGTGCAGCGCGGCACGGCCCGCATGTACGGCGCGAAACCCGCAGCCCGCACCCCCGCCCCGAAGAAGCCGAGCCCCACACCCACCCCCAGCCGGACCCCCACCCCTTCCCTGACGACGACGCCTTCGTCCTCCAGCCCCGCCCCAGCCGGCACGGCCCCCCTCGTGCAGGCAGCCCCCGCCCCCTGCTCCTGACCCCGCCCCACCCTCGCCTCGCGTTGATCTTGCACTTGCGGCCCTCGTTCTGCCCTGGATGTGGCTTTTGCGGGGGCGGAAAGTGCAAGATCGACGAGGTGGGGTGGGGTGGGCGGCGGGGTCAGGGGAGGGGGAGCCACATGAGGATCTCGTCGCGGGCGTCGGTGGGGGACAGGCGCAGCGCGGCGGGGAGGCGGCCGACCTCGCGGTAGCCGAGGTGCTTGTAGAAGCCGTCCAGGCCGAGGCCGTCGCGGACCGTCACGTGCAGCGCCGCCAGGCCGAGCCCTCGGGCGATCCGCTCGGCCTCGCGCATCAGCGCCGCGCCGTGGCCGCGCCCCTGCGTGCCGGGGTGCACCATGACGCGCTTGAGCACCCGCCAGTGCGTCTTGAGGTGGAACCGGTTGTCGGCGATGATCAGGACGGCCACCAGTCGGCCGCCCTCGTAGCCGGCGAGCAGCCGGTCCGGCCCGTCCGCGATCTCGTCGAGCGTCGAGGTGGCGAGCGGGCGCACGTCGTCGGCCGTCACCGGGGCGACGAAGCCGACGGCGCCGCCGGCGTTCGTCACGTCCACCCAGAGCGCGACGATCTGTTCGCGCAGCTCAGGGGTCAGGTCGGGGTCGAGTACGAAGCGCAGGTCCACGCCCGTAATCCTGCGCGCGGCAGTGCGGCCGGGACCCGCGTTCGTGACCTTCGTGACAGTCGCCGTGGACGAATGGTAGGGCCGGCGGGATTCGAACCCGCACTGGTGCGGACCTAAACCGCATGCCTCTGCCGTTGGGCTACGGCCCCTCCATGGTGAACACCGTAGTCCTCCACGGCCGTTGCGGCCGACGCGGCGGGCGCCCGCGATCGGAAGCCGGGCGGAAGCCGGTCGGTGTCACAGCCTCCGGATCGTAGACCACATCCGGAGCCACCGAGGCCGGCCCGCCCGCGCGTACGGCTCAGTCGAGGCCGAGATCCCGGCGCAGCTTGGCGACGTGGCCGGTGGCCCGCACGTTGTAGAACGCGTGCTCGATCTTGCCGTCCTCGTCCACCACGAACGTCGAACGGATCACGCCGGTGACCGTGCGGCCGTACATCTGCTTCTCGCCGAACGCGCCGTACGCGGTCAGCACCGCCTTGTCCTCGTCGGAGACCAGCGGGAACGTGATGGCGTCCCGGTCGCGGAACTTGGCGAGCTTGGCCGGCTTGTCCGGCGAGACGCCCACCACCTCGTATCCGGCGGCCTGGAGCGAGGCGAGGGAGTCCCGGAAGTCACACGCCTGCTTCGTGCAGCCGGGCGTCATGGCGGCCGGGTAGGCGTACAGAATGACCTTGCGGCCGCGCAGGCCGGCCAGGGACAGCGTGCCGCCGTCGTCGGTGGGCAGGGTGAAGTCGGGGGCGGGGTCGCCGGGCTTGAGGCGGTCGGTCATGGCGGTGACGATACCGCCGGGCCGGTACGGCCGGCCGACGGCGACGCGCGGGCGCGGTGACGGCCATCATGAGGTTGTTGCAAGATATTGGCAACAGCGCCTTCCTGGAAATACGCTGAGCGCGTGGACACCCTGGCGATGCACATCTCCAACGGGATCATCAACGGTCCGGTCGCCGCGATCTTCGCGGCTCTCGCCCTCGCCGCGCTCGCCTTCTGCGTGCTGCGGGGCCGAGCCGACCTCGACGACCGGCTGGCCCCGATGGCCGGTCTGGTGGCGGCGTTCATCTTCGCCGTGCAGATGCTCAACTTCCCGATCTTCACCGCCGGGGTCAGCGGACACCTGCTCGGCGGCGCGCTCGCCGCGCTGCTCGTCGGGCCCTGGGTCGGCGCGCTCTGCGTCGCCGTGGTGCTGATCGTGCAGGCGCTGGTCTTCGGTGACGGCGGGGTGGCGATGCTCGGCCTCAACATCACCAACATGGCGCTGCTCGGCACCGCCGCCGCGTACCTGCTGGTCGCGCTGCTGCTGCGGGTGCTGCCGCGTACCCCGGCCGGGCTGGCGGTCACCGCGTTCGTCTCCGCGCTCGTCAGCGTCGTGGTCGCGTCCCAGGGATTCGTCTTCCAGTACTGGCTGGGCGGCACCACCGACCTCGGCGGCAACCTCGCCGGCCTGGCCGGCACCATGGCCTTCGCCCACCTGCTCATCGGCATCGGCGAGGGCCTGATCACCGCGACCACGGTGGTCACCGTCGCGAAGGTCCGGCCCGATCTGGTGTACGCGCTGCGCGCCCTCAAGCCGGCCACGCCGGCTCCCGCCGTCCCGGTCGCCGGAGGTGCCCGATGAACAAGCGTCACTGGCCGTTCCTGCTCGGCGGCCTGCTGGTGGCACTGGTGCTTGCCGGCGTGGTGAGCAACTACGCCTCGTCGCACCCGGACGGGCTCGACTCGTCGCTGCTCAAGGGCTGCACGGTGAACGCCGACGACGAGATCACCGGCGGCAGCTGCCCGGCCCAGCAGGCGAAGGACCACGAGCTGGCGGACAGCCCGCTGGCCGACTACGGCGTACGCGGGATCGGCAATGACTTCGTCTCCACCGGCCTGTCCGGCGTGCTCGGCGTGCTGCTCACCTTCGCGTTCGGCGGCGGCCTGTTCTGGCTGGCCCGCCGCCGCGGCCCCGCCACGCCCGCCGCGCCCGCCGCGACTACCTCCCCGAACACGGCGAGCGCCGACGCGGCGGACGGGGCCGCGACCCCGTCCAGCGGCACCCGCTGAGCATGGGTGCCGGGCACGCGCACGTGCTTTACCGCGAGTCCGGCTCGCCGGTGCACCGCCTCCCGCCGGAGGTGAAGATCGCCGCGATGGTGCTGTTCACCATCGCGGTGGTGGCCACGCCCCGGGAGGCATACTGGGCCTTCGGCGGGTACGCGCTCCTGGTCGCCGTGGTGGCCGCGCTGGCCCGGGTCGGCCCGCGCTGGCTGCTCAGCCGGGCGCTCATCGAGCTGCCGTTCGTGCTGTTCGCGTTCGCGCTGCCGTTCCTCGGCGCCGGGGAGCGGGTCGAGGTGGCCGGGCTCGCCCTGTCCGTCGACGGGCTGCACGGCGCGTTCAACATCCTCGCCAAGGGCACGCTCGGCGTACTCGCGTCGCTCCTGCTGGCGGCGACCACGACGACGCGTGACCTGCTGCTCGGCCTGGACCGGCTGCGGTGCCCGCAGATCCTCACCCAGATCGCCACGTTCATGCTGCGCTATCTGGAGGTGCTCGTCGGCGAGGCCCGGCGCATGCGGGTGGCCCGGGTGTCGCGCGGGGACGACCCACGCTTCCTGTGGCAGTTGCGCGGCTTCGCGGCCGGGGTCGGCACGCTGTTCCTGCGCGCGTTCGAGCGCGGCGAGCGGGTCTATCTGGCGATGCTCTCCCGCGGCTACACCGGCCGGATGCCGGCGGTGTGGCAGGGGGCCGGCGCGGCCACCGCCGGCCAGTGGGCGGCCGCCGCGACGGTGCCGGCGATCGCGGCCACCATCGCCGCCGTCGCGCTCGTCCTGCAATGATCGGGTACGTGCGGCAGCCACCCTCCCTGAACGTCGACGGCGTCCGGTACGCGTACCCGGACGGTCACGTCGCCCTGCACGGCGTGGACCTGACCGTGTCGCGCGGCGAGCGGGTGGCGCTGCTCGGGCCCAACGGTGCCGGCAAGACGACGCTCGTGCTGCACCTCAACGGCGTCCTCACCCCCACCGAGGGCACGGTGAGCGTCGGCGGCCTGACCGTCACCCGCGACCGGGACACGCTGGCCGAGGTGCGCCGCCGTGTCGGCATCGTCTTCCAGGACCCGGACGACCAGCTCTTCCTGCCCACTGTCGCCGAGGACGTCGCGTTCGGCCCGGCCAACCTGGGCCTGCGCGGCACCGAGCTGACCGCCCGGGTCGACGAGGCGCTCGCCGCGGTGGGGATGAGCGAGCACCGGGACCGCGCGCCGCACCACCTGTCGTTCGGGCAGCGGCGCCGGGTGGCGGTGGCGACGGTGCTCGCCATGCGCCCGGAGATCCTGGTGCTGGACGAGCCGTCGTCGAACCTCGACCCGGCCGCCCGGCGGGAGCTTGCCGAGATCCTGCGCGCCCTGCCGGTGACGCTGCTCATGGTCACGCACGACCTGCCGTACGCGGCCGAGCTGTGCCCCCGCTCGGTGATCCTGGACGGCGGCCGGATCGTCGCCGACGCCCCCACCGCAGAACTCCTGTCCGACGAGGCGCTGCTGGCCGCCCACCGCCTGGAGCTCCCCTACGGCTTCGCCCCCCGCCCCTCCTGACCCGAGCCGTCCCTCCCCCCGCCCCACCCCGTCTGCGGCGATCTTGCACTTTCTGCCCGGGCAGAAAGTGCGAAAGCCGCACCCGAGGGGCAGCAACTGCAAGATCGCGGGGCCAGACCCGGGGGAGGGGCGGCTCGGGTCAGGGCACGGGGGCTGGGTGCGGGGTGGGGCGGGCTGCTCTTGCGGCGGTGCGCAGGCGCAGCAGGCCTGCCGCCACCGCGCCGGCGCCTGTGGCCAGGCCGACCACCACCAGCACCCGGACCAGCACCGCCGGGCCGGCGGCCGGTGGGATCGCGCGGGACAGCGCGGCCAGGTTCGTCGCCCCGGCGAACAGCGTGAGGCAGGCGCCGGCGAGCGCCAGCACGAAGTCGGCGGCCGGGCGGCGGGCCAGCGCGTACCCGCCCGCGGCGAGCGCGCCGATCCCGGTGAGCAGCGTCCAGATCTGCCCGGTGACCAGCTCGGCGAGCGTCCCACCGACGCCGGGAGCACCGGTGTCCAGCGCGCGGGCGACGGTGAGCGCCACAGTGGCGGCGCCGCCCAGGGCGAGCAGCGCGCCGACCGCGCGCAGCGCCCGCACTCCGGCGGCGGTGCCGCCCGGCGCCAGCCCCGCCGCGCCGATCAGCAGGAAGCCCAGCGTGGCGGCCACCCACCAGGGGTACGGGTCGGGTGGCGGCACCCAGTCCAGCGTGCCGCGTACGGCTCCGGTGGTGTCACCGGCGCGCAGCGGCACCGTCCAGTCGCGTACCCGGTGTTCCCGGTCCGGGTCGGCGGCGACGGCGGCCGGCGGGGCGTCGTCGCGCCACAGCGTGCGCTGGTCGTGCCAGCGGGCTGTCGGTCCGTCGTCGATCCGGCGCCAGTCCGGCGCGGCGGCCGGGTTCGCCTCGGCCGGCAGCCGGGTCTCGCCGGCCAGCGTCCGGTTCAGATACGTGGCGGGGGAGCGGGTGTTCTCGTACACGCCGCCCGGGCCGATGCGCAGGTACGGCTCACCGGAGTAGCCGAGCACCGTCACGTCGGCGCCGGTGTCGTTCGTCAGCTCCAGCCGCGCGCCGGCCTCCACCATGCGTGCGGTGAGGCCGGGGCGGTCCGGGTCGACGCCGCTGATCGTGGCGCGGTAGTCGGTGCCGTCGGGCGCGTCCGCGCCGTGTGCGGCGGCCGGGCCGGCGAGTGTGAGCAGTGCGGTGGCCGCGACGGCGAGCACCAGCGCGGCCCGGCGCAGGGGTGCGATCACTTGCCGGCCGCCTCCACCGCTGCCTTGATCCCCTCGGGGCTGCGGTCCCGCAGCTCACTGCCGTTGATCTTGATGGTCGGGGTGCCGGTCACGCCGGCCTTGCTCGCCTCGTCGGTGACGTGCTCGGTCCACGACCGGTACGTGCCGTCGGAGACGCAGGACGCGAACTCGTCCCGGTTCAGCCCGACGCCCGCGCCGACGTCGACGAGTTCGTCGTTGCTGAGCCCGGCGCCGCCCTCCGGCGGCTGCTTGGCGAAGAGCTGCTCGGTGAACTCGCGGAACTTGCCGCCCTTGGCGGCGCAGCCGGAGGCGGCCGAGGAGCGGGTCGAGTATTCGGTGGTGGAGAAGCGGTTGAGGAACGCGACCGGGTGGAACACCAGCTTCGCCTTGCCGTCGGTGACGAGCTGGTTGAGCGTCTCGCCGTTGATCTGCTGGAACTGCTTGCAGGCCGGGCAGAGGTAGTCCTCGTACAGGTCGATGGTGACCGGTCCGGTGCCCTGCACGATGCCGGTGCCGGCGTCGTTGGCCCCGGGCGGGGCGGTGAACTCGTCGGACTTCTGGCTGGAGTAGGCGGCCCAGCCGATGCCACCGGCGATGACGAGCACCAGCACCGCGGCGATCGAGGTCCAGAGCGTCCGCTTGCGCCGCTTCTCCCGGGCGATCTGCTCGCGTACCACCCGGGCCGCGTCCCTGCGCCCCTTACGACTGCTCATCGTCGTCCTCCACCGTGTCGTCGCCCGCCAGCCACCCGTCCACCGAGAACGGGGTGCGGGGCCAGATCAGCAGGAACCCGGCGAGCGCCAGGAACCCGATGTCCCGGAGGATCTCCGGGAGGTAGCTGGGCGTCTGGCCGGCGGCGAGCTGGCCGCCGCTGCCGAAACACCCGCAGTCGATGGCCAGGCCCCGGGCCCAGGCCGAGGCGATGCCGGCGATGAAGACCACCAGCAGCGCCGCGGAGACGCCCGCGCTGACCCGGGTGGCCAGCCCGACGAGCAGCAGTACGCCCAGGGCCAGCTCGACGAACGGCAGCGCCGCGCCGATCACGGTGGCCACGTCGTACGGCATCACCTGGTACGCGTTCACGGCCCGGCCGGAGGCGGCCAGGTCGCCGACCTTGGTGCCGCCGGCGATCAGCCACACGGCGGCGAGTCCGAGGCGGGCCGCGACGCCGAGCCAGGGGCGCAGGGCGTGCCAGCCGCCGGCCCGGGGGGAGGGGGAGGGGGTCACAGTCATTCGTCGTCCGAGCGCCATGAAAGGTTCCCGCTATCCGGTCATCGTGTCGCCGACGGCGCCGACCAGCTCGTCGCGGGCGCGTGCCACCCGGGAGCGGATGGTGCCCACCGGCACCCCCTCCACGTCGGCGGCCTCGGCGTACGACAGGCCGAGCAGCTGGGTGAGCACGAACGCGGAGCGCCGCTCGGCGGGCAGCCGGCGGACCAGGTCGGTGGCGCCGAGCTGCCCGGCCGGGTCCGGGTACGGGCGGTCGGTGGCGGCCTGGGCGGCGAGCCGCGCGTCGAGCCGGCGGCGGCGCACCACCGTCCGCAGGTGGTCGGCGCAGGCCCGCCGGGCGATCCCGAGCAGCCAGGTACGCACGCTGGAGCGCCCCTCGAAGCCGGACAGCGCCCGGAACGCCCGCAGGTAGGTCTCCTGGGTCAGGTCGTCCGCGCTGTCCGGGTCGACGAGCGCGGCGGCGAAGCGCCACACCTCGGCCTGGGTGGCCCGGACGAAGGCGGCCTGCGCGTCGCGGTCCCCGTCGCGGGCGGCCAGCGCCCAGCCGGTGGCCGCGTCCCGAGCGGCGTCGGGGCGGTCGGCGGCGGTGTCGCGCGGGCCGGGGATCACGTCACCCGAGGTTACGCGGCGTACCCGGACGGGACAGGGTCCTTCGACCCATTCCGTGGTCCCGCACACGCCGGGAACTTTTTCCCGCCGCCGTCCGACTACCCACCCATGACATCCGAGCAGGCCCGGCGTGGCGCGTGCCGTCGAGGCGGCCGCGCGCTGGGCCACGCCCACCGGAGACCGGCTCGCCGGACCCGGCCCGGTTCGGGAACCATGGCGGCATGACTGCTGCCGTACGCCGCCCGTCCCGGGTCGTCGCCGCCCGCTCCGGTGCCGTCGCCGGGCTGCTGCTCCTGCTGGTCGCCCTGCTCCTCGTCCCGGCCACCCCGGCCGCCGCACACGCGGTCCTGGTGAGCAGCAGCCCGGCCGCCTCCGCCGTGGTTCCCGAGGCGCCCGCGCAAGTGGTGATCACGTTCAGTGAGGGCGTCCGCAAGGTGCCGGGGAAGGTACGGGTGATCGCCCCCGACGGCTCGCGCGCCGACCGCGGCGAACCGACCTTCCGGGGCGCCGAGGTCACCATCCCGGTGGACCCCTCCGGGGGGCGCGGCACCTACCTGGTGAGCTACCGGGTCATCTCGGCCGACAGCCACCCGGTCTCCGGCGCGTTCACCTACTCGGTCGGGGCGCCGTCCGAGCCGCCCACCGACAGCGGCTCGGACAACCGGGCGAACCCGGTGACCGAGACCGCGGTGAAGGTGGCGAAGTACGCCGGCTACGTCGGGTTGCTGCTGCTCGTCGGTCCGGCGCTGGTGCTGGCCGCGCTCTGGCCGGGCCGGCTCTCCCGCCGGGGGCCGGCGCGGCTGGCCTGGACCGGGCTGGGCCTGCTGGCGGTGGCGACGGTGGCCGAGGTGTGGCTCCAGGTGCCGTACGTCAACGGCGGCGGCCTGTTCGACGTGACCGGCTCCGGCCTGGGTGACGTGCTGGGCAGCGCCTACGGCACCACGCACCTGGTCCGGCTGGGCCTGCTCGCCGCCGCCGCGTTCCTGCTCCGGCCGCTGTTCGCCGGTCCGATCGGCCGTACCGACGGGATCATCCTGGCCGTCCTCGGCGGCGCGGCGCTGTTCACCTGGCCGCTGGCCGGGCACGCCGCGGCCTCGCCCGCGCCGGCGGTCTCCGTGATGGTGGACGCGGTGCACCTGGGCGGCATGGCGGTCTGGCTGGGCGGTCTGGTCATGCTCGCGGTGTTCCTGCTGCGCAGGGCCGACGAGCGCGAGCTGGACGCCATCCTGCCGATCTGGTCCCGGTGGGCCGCGCTCGCGGTGGCCGCGCTGCTGCTGGCCGGCACCGTGCAGGGGCTCATCGAGGTGGCCAGCCTGGGGGCGCTGTTCGACACCACGTACGGCCGGCTGCTGCTCGCCAAGATCGCGCTGTTCGCGTTGGTGATCGGCGTGGCCGCGTACTCCCGGGCGCTGGTGCGGCGGCGGGTGGCCGCCGGCCGGCCGGGCGCGATGCGGCGGGCCGTGGTGGCCGAGCTGGTGATCACGGCGGTGGTGCTCGGCGTGTCCGCGACGCTCGTGCAGACCACCCCGGCGCGCACCGCGACCGCGAATGTCGCCGGGGCCGAGCAGGGCTACTTCTCCGCCACGCTGAGCAGCCCGATCTACTCGCTGGAGGTCCAGTTCGACCCGGCCGAGACCGGGAACAACACGCTGCACCTGTACGCCTACACCAAGGACAGCCGCCCGCAGCCGGTGCAGGAGTGGAAGGTGACCGCCGCGCTGCCGTCGGCCGGGATCGAGCCGATCGCCGTCCCGCTGCTGCCGTTGAGCGACAACCACGCCACCGGCGAGGTCAACCTGCCGGCCCGAGGCGACTGGCAGTTGCGCATCACCGTCCGTACCACCGACATCGACCAGGCCACGGTGACCGCCACCGTGCCGATCAAGTAACGGAAGGTCCCCCCATGATCCGTCTCCGGCGTCCCGCGACAGTCGCCGCGTTGACCCTCGCCGCCGTCGCCACGGCCGTACTCGGCCTGGCCGGGCAAGCCTCGGCGCACGTCACGATCAACCCGGCCGAGGGCACACAGGGCGGCTACGGCCGGTTCGCGTTCCGGGTGCCGAACGAGAGCGACACGGCGTCGACAGTCAAGGTCGAGGTGAACCTGCCGGAGAACGCCCCGGTCGGCTCGGTCTCCACCATGCCGGTGCCGGGTTGGACGGTGGCGGTGGAGAAGCGCAAGGTCGACCCGCCGATCGAGGTGCACGGCAGCCAGCTCACCGAGGCGGTCTCCAAGCTGACCTTCACCGCCGCGCCCGGCGGCGGCGTGAAGCCGGGCGAGTTCCAGGAGTTCCCGGTGTCGATGGGCCCGCTCCCGCAGGCCGACACGATGGTGTTCAAGGTGCTCCAGACGTACTCCGACGGCAACGTCTCCCGGTGGATCGAGGAGCCCACGCCGGGCGCGGAGGAGCCGGAGAACCCGGCGCCGGTGCTGAAGCTGGCCGGGGCGGCGCCCGCCTCGCCGGGCGCGAGCGCGCCCGCTGCCGCCGCTGACGACGACGATGACGACGAGGACTCCGGCGTGGCCACCGCCCTCGGTGTGGCGGGCCTGGTCGCCGGACTGGGCGGCCTGGCCCTGGGCGGTCTGGCGTTCGCGCGTACCCGGCGGGAGCCCGCCGCGACGTCGTAGCGAACGTGAGCGACGCACCGGCCCGGCGGACCGATCCGCCGGGCCGGTTGCCGTCCCGGGCCGGTGCTGCCGATATCCGGCGGTCGGCCGACGCGCGTCGGTAAGGTCGGCCGGGTATTCGGCTACCGAGAGGGACGACGCGAATGCGTTTCGTACGCACGATCGCCGGCATGGTGTTGCTGGCGCTTGGGGTTCCGGCGCTGCTGGCGGGCGGCGGCCTCTGGTTCGCCGCCCGGCACGCCGGCCCGGACGGCGGGTTCGACGCCCGGTTCGAGCCGGTCCGCACGCCCGCCCGGGCGGTGCTGGTGACCGACGTGGACGCGTTGCTGCGCGCCGACGCGCCGCTCGCCCGCACCGGTCAGGTCCGGCTGCGCCTGACCGCGCGGGACGACGGCGGCCCGGTCTTCCTCGGCCTGGCCCCGGCCGACCAGGTGCGACAGTGGCTGGCCGACGTCCCGCACAGCACCGTGCGCCGCGTCGCCGTCACCCGGGGCCCGCTACCTGTCGACCTCGACCCGGCCACCGCCGGTGCCGGCGACGTCGCGCCGATGACAGAGCCCTTCTGGGTACGCCAGGGCGTCGGCTCCCTGGAGTGGAGCCCGGCGGAACTGGCCGACCGGTCGTTGAGTCTGGTCGTGCTGCGCGTGGACGGTGCGGCCGGCCTCGACCTGCGGATGCGTGCCGAGCTGCGGGCCGGATGGTTCCCCGGGCTGGCGTGGGCGCTGCCGGCCGGCGGGACGCTGCTCGTGGTCCTCGCCGTCGTGCTGCTGCTGCGCCCGTTGCGGCCCCGTGAGGTGGTCTTCGTGGTCGAACCGGACCAGGTGCCGGTGCTGGCCGGTCGCCTCGGCGTCACCTCGCTGAGCGGGCTGGGCCGGCAGCCGGGCCCGGCGTCGCGCCCCGAGCGGCACCTGGTGGCAGTGGGCTCCGGGTGCGGCGGGCGGGGCCGCGCGGCGATCGCCGCACCGCCCGGCCGGTGCGAGGACCACGAGGACTGACGCGGAGAACCCGAACGGCCCTCCGCGCTGCCGACGCGGAGGGCCGTTCTCACCGGGGGATCGGTGCTACCTGGGAGAAAACTGAGGTAGTTGCGACCAGATTAGCGCTTATCGCCATTTGTTGCGAGATGTGTCCGTTCAGTCCGGGTCGTCGGCGACGCGTCCCGGTGATGACGGATCGGGAGCACCGCCAGCAACAGCAGGCTGAGCAGCACGTACAGGTTGCGGACGACGAAATCGACAGGGTCGTCGGTGTGCACGATGGCGGTGCCCCAGTCCTGGAACGACACCAGGCCGTACACGATCGGCAGGCCCACGACGGCCGTCAGCGCGAAGAGGCCGCCGCGACGGCGGGCCCCAGCGGGCGTCGCCGGATCGGCGTCCAACGCCGCGTCGACGAGCACCACCACGGCGGGGATGAACCAGTACAGGTGGTGGATCCAGGTGATCGGGCTGACCAGCCCGCCCACCAGGCCGGTCAGGGTGAGACCCACGAGCGCGTCCCCCGCCCGGGCCGCGCGCGCCGCCCGCCACAGGCCGAACGCGGCCACCGCCAGCGCGAGCATCAGCCACGGCAGCCGGCCCGCCTCGGCCGTCGGGGACAGGCGGCTGAGCAGTCCGAACAGCGACTGGTTGCCGGTGTAGTCGGTGCGGCCGACCCGGTCGGTGGTCCACAGTTCGTGGGTCCAGAACCGCCACGAGTCGCCCGGCGCGAGCGCCGCGGCCAGCAGCGTGGCCACCGCGGCGGTCACCGTGGCCACCGCCGCCGCCCGCCACTTGCGGGCGGCGAGCAGGTAGAGCACGAAGATGCCCGGGAAGAGCTTGAGCGCCGCGGCCAGCCCCACGCCCACACCGGCCCAGCGCCGACCCTGCGGTACGGCGAACAGCAGGTCACCGAGGATCAGCACCACGAGCAGCATGTTGATCTGCCCGAGCGTGAGCGTCTCCCGGGTGCTCTCCACCGCCAGCACCAGCAGCACGGCGACCGTCAGGCCGAACCCGCGCGGGAGGTCGTGGCGCCGCAGCACCGGCAGCACCAGCCAGCGGGTGGTCACCACCACGGCGGCCACGGTCAGCACCGCGAACGCGGCGACAGCCACACCGAGCCGCAGGTACCCGAACGGGGCCAGCAGCAGCGCCGCGAACGGCGGGTAGGTGAAGTAGAGCGCGCCCTGCACCCGGTCCGGCTGGACGTAGTCGTAGAGCGGATGCCCGGACGTCCACCAGTCCATCGCCGACATGTAGATCTTCTGGTCGTAGAAGTTGTGCCGCAGGTTGGGCAGGTAGAGCGCCGGCAGGATCGCGACGAGCGCCAGCACCGTCAGCACCCGGCGGGCCGTACGCGCGCCCGCGCCGTCACGGGCGACGGCGGGTGAGGCGACGGGTTCGGCTGGCACGCAGGAAACCCTAGCGGTCCACCTCGGCCGCCGGGCCGAGGCGCGGGCGGGTCGGCGGCGCGTAGTCTGTCCCGGTGGCTGATCTTCTCGTCTGGATCGACTGTGAGATGACCGGGCTCGACCTGCGGCGCGACGCCCTGATCGAGGTCGCCGCGCTCGTCACCGATCCCGACCTCAACGTGCTCGGTGACGGCGTCGACGTGGTGATCCACGCCGACGACGAGGCGCTCGACGGCATGCCGGAGATCGTGCGCACCATGCACGCCAAGTCCGGGCTCACCGAGGAGGTACGCCGCTCCACGGTGACGCTGGCCGAGGCCGAGGACATGGTGCTCGACTACGTGACCAGCTACGTGAAGGACCCCCGCACCGCGCCGCTGTGCGGCAACTCGATCGCCACCGACCGGGGTTTCCTGGCCCGCGACATGACCCGGCTCGACGCGCACCTGCACTACCGGATGATCGACGTGTCCTCGATCAAGGAGCTGTGCCGGCGCTGGTACCCGCGGGTGTACTTCGGGCAGCCGCAGAAGGGCCTGGCCCACCGGGCCCTCGCCGACATCCGGGAGAGCATCCGCGAGCTGGAGTACTACCGGCGGACCGTGTTCGTGCCGCTCCCGGGCCCGGACGTCGAGGCCGCGAAGGCGATCGCCGCCCAGCTCTGACGCCCGCGCCGAACCCGGTGGACGGGGCTGGCCGGAGTGTGGCTATGATTAGTCCGCGCACCGCCCCGGGCGACCGGAGCGGCGAGCATGGTGGCTGTAGCTCAGTTGGCAGAGCACCGGGTTGTGGTCCCGGTTGTCGTGGGTTCAATTCCCATCAGTCACCCCAAACACGAAGCCCCCTCCTCCGGGAGGGGGCTTCGTCGTGTGCGGGGTCAGGGGGTCGGCTCGACGCTCGGAGTGCCGGCGTCCGGCGTGGTGTCGTCCGACGGCGGCTCGTACGGCAGGGCGCTGCCCTTTACGTACTCGTCCCAGCTCATGTTCCAGTCGGTCCAGCCGTTGCCGTTCTGGAGCTTGCGCTCGGTGCCCTTGACGGTGATCGGGTCGCCGAGGCGGGTGTTGGCGAACAGCCAGTTGCCGTCCTTCATCGAGACGTTCACGCAGCCGTGCGACACGTTCGATCGGCCCTGCACGCCCTCGGACCAGGGCGCGGCGTGGATGAACTCGCCGCCCCAGGTGAGCCGCTGGGCGTAGTCGATCTCGGTGCGGTAGCCCTCCTCCGGGCCCAGCTCCTCCATGGTGTCGAAGACCGTGTGCCGGAGCTTCTCCATCACCACCATGGTGCCGCTGGAGGAGGGGGTGCTCTTCTTGCCCAGGCTCACCAGGATGGTCTTGACCACCTTGCCGTCACGCGTGACTGTCATCCGCTTGGTGCGGTTGTCGACAGTCATCACGAACGACGGGCCGATCTTCAGGTCGACGCTGAGGTCGGACCGGCCGTACCAGCCGCCGCCCAGCGGCAGGCCGCCCGCCTGCACCTTGTAGCTGACGGTGCTGTTGGGCTTCCAGAACGTCTTGGGCCGGTAACGCACCTCGGTCGGGCTCACCCAGTGCCAGATGCCCTCCTGGGCCGGCTTCGCGGTGACTGTCATCCGGCGCTGGATGTCGTCGCGGTAGTCCTCCGGGATGGCCCGGCCGAACTTCACGATCAGCGGCATGGCCACGCCCACGACCTGGTTGTCGCCGAGGAAGCTGGTGACCCGGATCTGCTTGGCCGGCTTCGCCATCGTGGTGAACGTGCTGGTGGCGGTGGCGGGCTTGCCGTCGTCGCCGGTCGCCGTCACGGTCGCCGTGTACGTCTGCCCGTACTCCAGGGCCGAGGACGGCAACCAGCTCTTGCCGTCCGAAGCGAGCGTGCCGTCGACGACCTTGCCGGCCGCGTCCTTCAGCTCGACAGTGGTCTCCTGCGCCTCGGTCGTGGTGAAGGTGACGCCGGTGGACGCGGGCACGTCCTTGGCGTCGGCGGCGGGCTCGCTGATGGTGGCCGCCGCCTTCGGGGCCTTCTCGCCGCCGTCGCTGTCGCCGCCGCCCTGCCAGCTCGACGGCTTGTCGCCGCCACCGCTGGTGCAGGCGGTCAGGGCCATCGCGGCGGCGAGCAGCCCGGCCGCCAGCGCACGGCGGCGCCCGACGCGTCGGGCGCTCACGCCCCGGATCGGTTCGTCCTGGCCAGCTCGCATGACTCCCTCACAAGGTGATGCCGTTCCCCGTCGTCTCTGGTCAGACGCGCGGGAGCGGGTACGCGTTGCCGGACGTGAACCGGAACACCCCACGCGGGTGTAACGATTCCATGAGCGTCCGACGCTTCGTCGGAGGTGGCGTGTCCGACCACGTTACGCCGGTCAGAACGGCGCCGGCTGCCCGCCCTGCGGAACGGGCAGCGCGCTGCCCGCGACGAACTGCGACCAGCTCATGCTCCACGCGGTCCAGCCGTTACCAGGGGCCAGGCGGCGCTCGGTGCCCTTCACCGTGATCGGGTCGCCCACCATCGTCTTGCCGAACAGCCACCGGCCGTTCGCCATCGACACGTTCACGCAGCCGTGCGAGACGTTGCGGCGCCCCTGCACGCCCTCGGACCAGGGTGCCGCGTGGATGTACTCGCCGCCCCAGGTGATCCGCTGGGCGAAGTCGATCTCCGTGACGTAGCGGTTGGCCGGGTCCGGCTCGCTGCGGGTGTCGAAGACGGTGGACTCCTTCTTCTCCATCACCACCATCGTGCCGCTGGAGGAGGGGGTGCTCTTCTTGCCCAGGCTCACCGGCAGCGTACGGATCACCGTGCCGTTCTCGGAGACCGTCATCTGCTTGGTCGCGTTGTCCACGGTCATCTCGAACGCGCGTCCGATCTTGGCGGTGGCGCCGCGGTCGATGTTGCCGTACCGGCCGTTGCTCAGCGGGATCCCGGCGAGCGCCAGCCGGACCGTGATCGTGGTGCCGGTCTTCCAGTACTCCGGGGCGCGGTAGTACGCCTGGGTGCCGTTGTCGACCCAGTGCCAGGCGCCGGGCTGTGGCGGGTCGGTCTGCACGAACATGCGCTTCTGCACCGCGGCCCGGTCCTTCTTCGGGATGCCGGGGGAGAACTCGGCGACCACCGGCATCGCCACCCCGTAGGTCTTGCCGCTGAACATGTAGAGGCCGGAGCCGATCATCGACTTGGGCTTGGCCATCGTGGTGAACGTGCTGGTGCCCTGGTAGGTCTGGCCGTCCTTGCCGGCGCCGGTGACGGTGGCCGTGTACTTGGTGCCGTACTTGAGCGCGGCCGACGGCACCCAGCTCGACCCGTCGCGCCGCATCCGCCCGGCGACGGCGGTCCCGTCGGCCGTGGCGAGCACCACCTTCGACACGGTGCCGCCGCCGGGGATGCGGGCGCTGATCTCGGTGCTGACCGGCCGTGCGTTCGCGCCGTCGGCCGGGCTCACCGTCAGCGGCGGCGCGGCGGCACTGTCGCTCGGCGAGGCGCTCGGGTCCGCGGGCGCGGCGGACGAGACGCCGCCGACCTGCTGCTGGCCGGGCACGAACTCCGGCGCCTTCCCCTCGTCGTCGCCGCCGCACCCGGTCAGCGCCAGCGACGCCGTCAGGACCAGGGCGCCCACCGTCGCCCCGGCCCGCGCGAACCTGCCCATGCCCACCCCTGTCCTCGCATGCCTGGCGGACATCGTGCCGTATCGACGCTCCCGTGCCCGCCCCCGAGCCGGATCGGATGGCCGTTTTGGCCGCTTTCGCCGGTTAAGCTCGTCCGAAGGGTGGACCCCGGTATCGGATTGGAACCCGCCTCGGCGGGCGTGCTAATCTTCTTCCCGTTGTCAGCGAGCGCCGCTAGCTCAACTGGCAGAGCAGCGGACTCTTAATCCGCGGGTTCGGGGTTCGAGTCCCTGGCGGCGCACAGACGAGCAAGGCCCTGACCTGGTGGTTCACACCGGGTCGGGGCCTTTTTCGCGTACGCCGAGAGTGGGTGGTGGCTCGGTGGGTGCTCCGGAGCCGTTGGACCGGGCCGGTGTTGCCCGGACTGAACGCGGGTCTCGTGTACGTCCGGCGCGCACCGCTGGTCTTTTCCGGGCTTGATGGGGCCGGGCGTGTCCGGGGCGCGTCAGGCCAGAGCTTCCGGGGTGCGCCGCCGCCACCACGCGCTGAAGAGGGTGACCACGTGCGTCTTGATCTCGTCCGTGATGATCTCGTGCCCGTCGCCCATGAGCGGCCGGACGGCGTGCTTGTAGACCTCTGGGTGGTGTTCGACCGAGGGGCAGGTGAAGATGGCCAGCATCCTCAAGACGCGCAGGGTGTCTGTTCCGAGGAGGGGAAAGTGAGCCTCCAGCAGCCTCGCCAGGGCTGACCACACCTTGTCCACGACAAGGCGGATGACGGCGTCGGTCACCAGCCGGGGCAGCCCCGAATCGAACCGCCGCGACAACGCGTCGGTGATGAACTGCTTGGCGGTATCCGTCAGCAGTTCGACGGTCTTGTTGATCTTTTCGATCAACTGGGTCAGGGCCACCAGCAGGCCGCACCATGTGTGATCAGCCAGGCGCTTCTTGACCTCCCTGGCGTCAGCCTTATTCCGGACGAGGCTGTCTATGCCGGCTGAGATCTCGTACCACGGGTTCTCCATGACCTGGTGGGCAAGGGTGTCCATCCGGCCAAGGTCTGATGACATCGATGTTGGCTCAACATCGCGTGGCAGTCGGCCGTTGATTCTGGTTCGGCCGTCGGCGGCCCACAGGTAGTCGGTGATGTCCAGGCGTGCGAGGTCAAAGTAGATTTCCCGGTTGTGGGCGTTGAACTTCTGGCGTCCGGATCGTCTGTCTTCCTCCACCTTCTCCTTGAGTTCACGCCGCCGGTCGTCGCGCTTCTCTGGCCGGTCGGCGGCCAGAGATGTCCATCCTTGCCAGCCGTGTTGTGAGCCCCCGCAGCCGGAGCATGTGCAGCCCGGCCTCTGGGCGTTTGCGCAGTTGGCTCTGTGGGTGTTGGTCATCATCCGCAAGTCGCCGCCCGGTCGTTTGCGCTCAATGTGACTAGCCAGTGACTCTATGTCAGGCAACGATGGATGCCAATGGATGTGTGACTGGGCCGGGGCAGCTCGACTCGAGGCCTCCACCTTCTGCGGGCGTTCTGCCTGGTGGGAGCCTATAGACCTGCTTCATCTGCTGGGCTGCGACGGATTATTGATAGACGGCTCTTCCCTCATCTGCATCACTCGCTTCCGTCCCAGACCGGCGACCAAGGCTCGGGCTGGACAGGTCATGGCGCTCCGGAGCCTGCGCTGATCCCAGGAGGGGACATGCTGAGGGCTCATCGTGGGTCTTCCGGATGCCACCCCGAGCGTCGACTCTGGTTGGGCTGTCGACTCGACCGTCATTGACTTGATGTGTTGGCGCGGATGCGTTGTGCTGTCGGGTGGTCGTCGTCCGATCGGAGGTGATCGTGGCCGCGCAGGTGGATCCCGAGTGGTGGAGTTCGGGGCTGTGGAACGGCCGACCGATCAGCGAGTTTCTTCAGCGGCGCGACATCACTGCGGTCTTCCGCTTCCTTCACGCCCGAGGCGTGTCCTACGGCAGGATCGCCGCTCTCGTAGGCCTCTCGCCTCACCGCGCTACGGAGATCGCCAAAGGCGTCCGGCAGGTCACGGCGTACGAGGTGCTGGAACGGATCGCCGTGGGTCTTCACATTCCGCGTCCGGTCATGGGGCTCGGCCGCGCCGAGGACAGCACTATGCCGCGTGACGTCAGCATCGAGACCGTGGCCGGTGAAGCGGATCGGTCGCCTGCCCGTATGGGGAGCAACGAGGCCGGAGGTCTGGTCAGACTCCGTCTGGGACTGGACGAGGCTCTGGCGGCGTCGAGTGTCGCCCCTCGGCAGCTTGAGCTGATCGAGCAAAGCGCTGGCGAGCACCTGCGGGTCTATCCCTCGGCTTCGCCACAGACGATGCTGGCGCTGCTGGCCGCCGACTGCCGAGAGGTGCAGATGCTGTCGCTTCGGCGCCAGCCGGCGGCGGTCCAGGCCCGGCTGTCCGGGGTGGCGGCGCTGCTGGCGACGATGTGCGCTGACGCGTTGATGAGGCTTGGGGATGTTGCCGAGGCTCGACGGTGGTACGGCACAGCGATCCACGCGGCGGACGACAGCGGGGAGGCTCGGTTCAGGGTGCTCGTGCGTGCCCAGGCGGCGATGCTGCCGTACTACTTCGGGGATCCCGCCCAGACCGTCGCTCTGGCAGATGCGGCTCTGGCGGTCACCCCGGCCGCATCGTCGTCGGGTGCCCTGGCGGCTGCGGGCAGGGCACGTGCCCTGGCCAGAATCGGTGCCACCGAGCAGGCGCGGTCGCCCGTCGATCAGGCACGCCGGCTGTTCGATCAGGCTGGCGACGAGGACACCGACGTGGCGTTCAGGTTCCCGGCGAAGCGGCTGCTGCTCTACCTCTCAGGCGCGTACACCTGGCTCGGTGACACGGTGAAGGCGTACCGGGTCCAGGACGAGGCGTTGCGGCTCTACGGCACGGCTCCGGCCGTGCCGATCGATGCGGCGCTCATTGCCCTGGACCGGTCGATGTGCCTCGCGCGGGATCGGCGGGTGACCGAGGCACTGGTAACCGCGCGTGACGCCGTCGCGGACCTGCCCGAGACGCAGCGGACGGAGATCATCCTGACCCGGGCCAGCGATGTGACCACGGCGATTCCTGGAGAGAGCCAGCGGGGTGAGGTCGCCACCTTGACGGACTACCTACGGGCCTGCCGCGAGCGCGCCCGTAGGCTTGGGACCACAGCCGCACTCGGTCCCTAGGAGCCCCATGTTCGTCGAGGCGCGCACTCGGCCGGTGCTCTCCGAGGTATGTCGTCTCCTCGGCTACCCCGACTCGGACGCGGCTCTGCTGCGGCACCACACCAACGCCGTCTACGCCGTCGGGGACGTCGTCATCAAGATCGCCCCTGGCGACCAGGACCTGAACCGGGTGCGCGCGATGGTGGCCGTGGTCGACTGGCTGGTGGACCGAGAGTTCCCCACGGTCGGCCTTCACCCGGGCCTGTCCCAGCCGTTGGAGGTGGGCGGGCACGCCGTCACTGTCTGGCAGCGTCTGGACCCCGCACACGACCATCCCATCACCGTCTCCGAACTCGGAAGCCTTCTCCGGGATCTGCATTCCCTGCCTGTTCCGCAGCTGCCATTGCCCGTGCTGCGGCCGATCCATGGCATCGAGCTATCCGTGACCCGTTCGGAGATCCTGAACGGCAAGGAACAGGATCTGCTGCTGGGCCAGCTCGAGACGCTGGCCGCCGGCTGGGAGGCGATGCGGTTTCCCCGTGGCACGAGCCTGATCCAGTCAGATCCGCAGATTCGCAACGCGCTCCGGCGTTTCGACGGCACGCCCGTACTCGCCGACTGGGACGGCGCCGCCCTTGGGCCCCGCGAGTGGGACATCGCCACGGTCGCTGTCCACTGCCGCCGGTTCGATCCGCCCGGCTCCGATGCCTTCGCCGGCTTTACCGCCGCCTACGGCTGGGATGCCACCTGCTGGCCGGGGTTCGAGGAGCTGTGCCAGCTTCGCGAGCTGCAGATGATCGCTACCAACGCCCGAAAGTCCCGCCCCGGGACCGAGGCCGCCGACGAGGTGCACCACCGGATTGCAGGACTTGTCCACGGCGGGCCGGAACTCCGCCGCTGGCACATCCTCTGAAATGAGTCTCGTAGGGACGGCGTAGTACCGCCTGTCCTCCTCGCATCGGTCGGGGCCGACCACATAGAGGCCCACCGTGGCCCACCACGCTGGGTCTGTCTCGGGCCCGTGCCGCCCGCGATCGTGGACGTCAGGAACACGTCGGCGGAACGATCCAGGACCATCCTGATCCCATGGCGCCGGCGGGTCAGCGGCAATGTCACGCCAGGGAGAACCAGATGGACGTGTCGATCGGCGACAGGTCGGAATGCGATCCGACGCACCGGCAAGTGCTCGCGCCGGGCACTCCGTCGACCATACGGGTGACTCCCCGTTCGCGTACCGCCATCGAGGCTGTGTGGGCGGGTGACCGGCGGTCTGCTCCCCGCCGCTGGCCGATGGCGGTGGGCTTGCCGGTACGCCGGCAAGCTCACCGCACTCAGGCGGCGGACCCGAGCGGGGGCCGGCCATGACCGTTTACCTCTCGCGCAACGCGACGATGGGCGACCCGCCAAGAGGCCGCCCGGCAGCGGCTCAAGCGTTGCGACCGGCGTCGGCCGATCCGCCGCTGCTGACGTACGTCTGGCAGATCGTTTTCGAGCGGCAGACGCGGGAGCGTGAGGCTCGATGAGCAGCGACCGGGGCTTCTACGCGGAGATCGGGACGCCTGCGCCCCTGGCGCATCTACGGTTGCGTCCGCTGGCGCTGCCGTGGTGGTCGGTATGACGGCCCCTAGCGAGCGCTCCCTGCCGCACGTGCCGATGCGGCCACTGTGGCTGTGCCGACGGTGCGGCCAGCCGTGGCCCTGCGGCGCGGCGAAGGTCGCCCTTCTGACGGAGTACAGGGACAGCCTGGTCAGTCTCTTCCTCTATCTGGCCAGCTGCCTGCATGACGCGATCGACGATCTGCACCAGCTCCGGCCCAGCGACACCGGCAGCACCGCCCATGTCTTCGACCGCTTCCTCGGCTGGCCAGCCCGGCACACCCGCTCCTACCGGCTCTCCAGCAGGACTTCTTCTAATGATCAGGACTTCTTCTAGTGATGAGGAGGAATCTTCATGAGCAGCACTGACGTCATCAACGCGCCGCCGCAGACGGTCCGGGTGAGGGTCCCGGCAGGAGCGGCGCATGCACTCTGCCGATTGGGTCCGACACGTAACGGCACCATCGCGGCCACGGTGGAGGTACTCGGCCGGCGGATCGAGATCGAGACGCCGGAGGACGGCCCGGTCCTCTTCCCGACCGACGTGGGGCTCACGTTGCTGAGCGCGCTGAACGCCGACCCTGGCCTGCCTGTTGCGGGTGCCCGCGCCTTGGACATCGGGTGCGGCTCCGGCCTGTATACGGTGGCCCTGGCCTCGGCGGGCGCGGCACATGTGACCGCGTTGGACGTCAATCCGGCATGTGCGGAGGTGACGCGCGACAACGCGTCCCGCAACGGCATCTCACCCGCCCAGGCGGCCACGATCGTCGGGGACCTCGCCGAATTGGCAGTCCCCGAACCCTGGGACCTAGGGCGTGTTTCATAAGCCGGTCAGAGCCACTCGCAGATGATGGTGATGGTCAGGACGGCCTGGAAGCGGACGGCTAACTTGTCGTAGCGGGT
>NZ_JBEZMS010000013.1:0-164056 GCF_040652815.1 Micromonospora sp. NPDC048169 | reverse complement strand
ACGACATCTACGTCGCCCTGTCCACCGGCACCACATTCAGCCCCTCCACCAAATGGCACGACTACTTCGGCCTCACCGGCGAAACCACACTCTGACCCCCATCGACTCCCAGGAGGATTCATGTCGCACGACCGGACCACTCCCCCCACCGTAAGCCGCCGCCGCCTGCTCACCGGCGCCGCCGCGGTCGCGGCGACCGGCGCCCTGGCCGGGGCCTTCACCGCGCCGTCCGCGGCGAGCGCGGCCGCCGTCGACGGGTTCGGCCTGCGCATCGTCGGCCGCAACGAGAACGGCGGCCGGTTGCAGTACTACCGCTTCGCCACCGACGCGATCGAGTGGGATCCGGCGGTGAACGTGCTGCTGCCCGACGGCTACCACACCAGCCGCAAGCGTTACCCGGTGCTGTACCTGCTGCACGGCGGCCAACAGGACTTCCGCACGTTCCACCTCCAGGACAACATCATCAACCTGACCGCCGGCCGCGAGGTCATCGTGGTCATGCCGGACGCCTCCACCGGCTGGTACAGCAACCCGGTCAGCAGCAACACCGGGCCGCGCAACTGGGAGACCTTCCACATCGCCCAGTTGCTGCCCTGGATCGACGCGAACTTCCGGACCTTCGCCGAGTACAACGGCCGCGCCGTCGCCGGCTTCTCGATGGGTGGCTTCGGCGCGCTGAAGTACGCCGCGAAGTACTACGGCCACTTCTGCTCGGTCAGCGCCCACTCCGGCCCGGCGAGTCTGCGGCGGGACTTCGGTCTCGTGGTGCACTGGGCGAACGCCACCTCGGCCGCGCTCGACCTCGGCGGCGGGACCGTCTACGGTGCGCCCCTGTGGGACGAGGCCCGGGTGAACATGGACAACCCGGTGCAGCGCATCGAGAGCTACCGCAACAAGCGGATCTTCCTGGTCGCCGGCACGTCCCCCGACCCGATCAACTGGTTCGACACGGCGAACGAGAGCCAGGTGCTGGCGGGCCAGCGTGAGTTCCGGAGCCTGCTCGCCCGGGCGGGCATCCCGCACGAGGGCCGGGAGGTCCCCGGCGGGCACTACTTCCGCCACGAGCAGTTCGTCGACGACCTCAACGGCATGATGGGCCGGCTGCGCCGCGCCGGCTGACCCACCGGGTGTCGCGGCGCCAGCCTGCCGGCTGGCGCCGCCCCCCGTCCACCAGGGAAGACATGGCGGAAGCGGACGGGAAATGCCGTGCCTCCCCCTCGCACAGGGGCGGCATGTTCGATAGGATCGAACATCCCGGGCGGATCCCCCGCCACCGCAACAGGAGGTCCTCGTGCGGTCCATGGACAGTCAGCCGCCGTCGGAGCAGGCCGCCCCCGGTGGCGCCGCGGACGAGAGCACCCCGGCGGGCCTGGTCGGCGCCCGGATCCGGCGGTACCGCAAGGAGCGCGGGCTCACCCTGCGCGGCCTCGCCTCCCGCTCCGGCCTGTCGATCGGCTTCCTGTCCCAGGTCGAGCGCGGCATCTCCTCGATCGGCCTGACCGCGCTGGGCAGCGTCGCCAAGGCGCTGGACCGCTCGGTGGCCGACTTCTTCGACGCCGGCAACGGCGCGCCGGACAGCAACGTCTCCCCGCTTCCCCGGCACTTCACGCTGACCAGGGCGGAAACGTCGGCCACCCAGTACGTGTCCGGGCAGCAGACCTACCGGATGCTCTCCGACCGGGGGCCGGACCTGGTGCTGGAGCCGATGCTCGTGCACATCGCGCCCGGCGGGCGCCGGGAGAACGCGTACGGCCACCGGGGCGAGGAGTTCGCCTACGTCATCTCCGGTGAGCTGCTCTACGAGGTCGAGGGCGTGGAGCACCGGCTGTGCCCGGGCGACAGCGTGCACCTGCGCTCGTCGGTGCCGCACCAGATGTACAACGACACCGACTCGGTGACGACAGTGGTCTCGGTGGTCACGCCCCGCCTGTTCTGAGGCACGCCGAACTCCGGGCTTGTTCACACCGGTGAACAAGCCCGGAGCAGGCGCCGGATGGTCAGCCGTCGATCGCGGTCATGGTGGCGTGCCAGATGTCCGCGCCGCTGTCGATCACGGCGAAGTGGTCCCCCGGCTGTTCGAGGTACCGGATGTCGTCGCCCGCGTCGGCTGCCGCCACGGCGTAGCGCCGGTTGGCGTCGACCAGGTCGAGACTGTCCGCCGTCCCCTGCACGAGGAGGGTCGGGACACCGACCGGCAACCGGAGCATCGGGTCGCTCTCGGCGTACCGCCGGGGCGCTGTCGCCGGTGAGCCGCCCAGGGCCGCGGAGATCGCGCCGTCGCCGAGGAAGCGCCGCTCGCCCTCGGTGAGGTCGAGGACCCCGGCCAGCGACACCGCCAGCGCGACACGTGGCCCGCTCGCACGCCCGGCGAGGTCGGCCGCGGCGCGCAGCGCGAGCTGCCCGCCGGCCGAGTGGCCGAGCACGACGATCCGGTCCAGGTCCAGCGGCCGGTCGGCGGCGAGGTCCCGCAGCACGGTGATGCCGGCCTCGACGTCCTGTGCGGTCGCGTCCCAGCCGTGCCGGTCCGGGCGCCGGTACTCCAGGTTCCAGGACGCGTAGCCACGGTCGGCCAGGTCGACGGCGAGGGCGTCCATCAGGTCCGCGCCCCAGATCGATCGCCAGAAGCCGCCGTGCAGCAGCACCGCGACCGGCGCCGGCCCGGTACCCGGAGCCGACGGCAGTCGCAGGTCGCCCCACTGTTCCGGGCCGGGACCGTAGGCGATCCGGTCGGCCGGCGCGCGGAAGCGGTGCACGGCGTGCCGGATCGCCCACGCCACGCCCCACAGTCCCCGGCCCGCCAGGTGGACCGCGCCGGGGACCGCCGTCTCGACGGTGAGGTCGTACCAGACCGCGTGCGGCGGCTGCGCGCCGATCAGCGCGCGGGCCGCTGGTGTGGGGCCGGGAAGCACCACCACCGGCTGGTCCGGCGCGGCGAGCAACGAGCGCATCTCGCCGGCCGAGGCGGCGGCGACGACCTCGCCGACGACGTCCAGCTCCGCGCAGGTGGTGGTGACGAGCGACGCCAGCAGCGCGGTGTCGGCCACCAGGCCGGGACCGGCAACGACGGTGAGCCGCACCGGACTCACCTGCGCAGCAGGGGCAGAACGGCGGAACCGAGCAGGTCCACGCCGCGCTCGTCGGTCAGGCCGTGCGGTGTGCCGAACTCGACCCGGCGTACGCCCGCGTCGATGAGCGCCTGGGCCTGCGCGGCGACCTGCTCCGGGGTGCCGGAGAAGGCGAACCGGTCGAGCACGTCGTCCGGGATCAGCCGGCCCGCCGCCTCGTCCTCGCCCGCGTCGACCAGGTCGCCGACGCGCTTGACCAGGTCGTCGGGCATCTCGACGGTCGGGTCCAGCTCCGCCACCACGGCGAGGTACATGGCCACCTCGGTACGGGCCTTGGCGCGGGCCGCCTCGCCGTCGGTGTCGACGACTGTGACCGCGCCGAGCACGATGCCGACGTCGGCGACGTCGCGCCCGGCCTTCTCCGCGCCGGTCCGCAGCCGCTCGCGGATCACCGGGACCATGTCCGGGTTGGCGCTGCCGCCCACCTTGATCTCGTCGGCGATCCGCCCGGCCAGCGCCGCGCCCTGCGGGCCCCAGGCGCCGAGCAGCAGCGGCGGGTCGGGCCGCCGCACGTCGTAGCGCAGCGCGGTGCCGGGGGCGAGCGAGAAGACCTTTCCGGTGAAGCCGGTCCGGTCGCCGCGCAGCAGGCGGTAGACGACCTGGACGGCCTCCTCGATGGTGGTCAGCGGCCGCGGCTGCGGCAGGCCGACGGCGCCCAGCCAGGTCCCCCGGGCCAAACCGAGGTAGGCCCGCCCGTGCGAGGCCAGGTCCAGGGCGGCGAGCTGACCGGCGATCTCGTACGGCGCCATCGAGTACGGGTTCAGGCAGGCCGCGCCGAGGCGTACCCGTTCGGTCGCCTGCGCCATCTCCAGCAGCGGGAAGATCGGCGGCTGGTACATCAGGTCGCCGAAGACGGTGAGCACGTCGAAGCCGTGCGCCTCGGCGGCGCGGGCCAGCCGGGCGTAGGCGCCGGCCGGCTTGTCGCTCTGCAGGCCGAGTCCGATCTCGACTGTCATGTCAGGTCCGCCGAGTTCATCGTGCGCCGGCAGGTCCGTTCCACCTTCATGACGAGCCGTTCCTCCGGGTCCGGGCAGATGAAGTGGGAGTCCTGGGCCAGCCAGTCACCCGGCGCGAGGTCACGCTGCTTGGCGGCGAGGAAGGGCAGCACCGAGGCGAGCGCGTACACGCAGAAGTGCTTTCCCTCGGGCAGCCGCAGGTGCGCGCTGTTCGTCAGTTCGAAGTGGTCGCCCACGGCCATGCCGCACACCGACCGGCCCTCGATCCGGTCGACAGTGACCTTCAGGTCGTAGATCTCCATGTCGCCGTCGCTGTCGCTCACGGTCCCTCCCCCTCGTCGATCCGTACGATGATCTTGCCGGTGGTCCTGCGTTCGGCCAGCTCGGTGAGCGCCGCGGGCGCCTCGTCCAGCGAGACGACGCGGCTGACCGGCGGCCGGACCGCGCCGGAGGCGCACATGTCGAACAGCTCCTGGTAGGCGGACTCGACGGCGCTGGCCCGCTGCCACGGGTACTGCGAGCCCCAGGAGAGGCCGACGAGCGTCGCGTTCGCCGCCATCAGCCGCAGCGGGTCGACAGGCGGTGGTGCGCCACCGGCCGCGCCCACCGCGACGAGGCGGCCCTCGAACGCCAGGCAGTCCCAGGTACGGGCGAACACGTCGCCGCCCACCGGGTCCACCACGACGTCCACGCCGCGCCCGCCGGTGGCCGCGAGCACCGCGGGCACGAAGTCCTCCGCCGTGTAGTCGATCGCCACCTGGGCGCCGTGGTCGCGGCAGATAGCGGTCTTGGCCGGGCCACCCGCGGTGGCGAGGACCCGGGCGCCCCGGGCGACGGCGAGCTGGATCGCGGCGATGCCCACCCCGCCCGCACCGGCGTGCACCAGGACGGTCTGCCCGGCGGTGGCCCCCGCGCGTTCCAGCGCGAACCACGCCGTCTGGTAGGTGACAGGCAGTGCCGCCGCGGTCACCGGGTCGATAGCGGACGGCCGCGGCACCACCACCGCGGCGTCCACTGTCACCGTCGTGCCGAGCGCGCCGCGCGGCAGCGCCGGGCAGGCGAGCACCTCCCGACCCAGCAGGTGCTCCGCTCCGGCACCGGCGGCGACGACCCGGCCGGCCGTCTCCACGCCGGGCGTCATCGGCGGGTCCGGCCGCACCGGGTACTCGCCCCGGCAGAGCATGACGTCCAGGAAGTTCAGCCCCACCGTGCGGACGGCGAGCCGTACCTCACCGGGGGCGGGCGGCGGGTCGTCGGGCAGCTCGGCGACCGACAGCACGTCCGCCGGCTCACCGGTCCGCCCGGCGACCAGCCGCCGGATCATGCCGCGCCCACCGGTTCCCGGACCAGCTCGGCGTGATGGTGCACGATCACCCAGCGGCCGTCGATCCGGCGCACCACGTCGGTGACCCGGGTGACCTCCGGCGCGTCGTCCGGGCCGAGCTGCGCGATCAGCTCGTACCGGGCCACGCCGAAGTCGTCCCACACGTCGATGCGCTTGTCCCGCGCGGCGAGCACCGCCAGCCGGGGACGCTGACCCGCGGCGTCCCGCCGGGCGCGGTACTCGTCCAGCTCGGCCCGGGTCCGCAGCGGCCCCGGCAGGTGCGTCTCCCAGGTGGTCACGTCGGGGTGCAGGTGCGTGTCGAACCGCTGCTGGTCCCCGGCGAGGAACGCGTCGTACATGTCGTCGATGCCGGCGGCGATCGCCGCCGCGCCTGAATCCGCGAACGTCATCGCGTCTCCTCCTGGTTGCGGTCGTCGCGGGCGATCTGCCCGCCCTTCATCACCCACCGCACGTCCCGGAACGCCGAGGTGTCGGCCAGCGGGTCGGCGTCGGTCGCGATCAGGTCGGCCAGCTTGCCGGCCTCGACGGTGCCGAGGTCGGACTCCGCGCCGAGCCACCGGATCGGGCCGAGCGTGCCGGCGTGGATGGCCCGTGCGGTGCCGATCCGCTCGGACATGTACTCCAGCTCCCGGATCGAGGCGGTGGTGCCCTCGAACTCCCAGAACGGGGGCATGTCGCTGCCCAGCAGCACCTCCACCCCGGCGGCGATCGCCATGTCGAAGCTCTCCAGGTGCCGGGGGCCGGCGCCGAGCGACCGGCACTGCATCCACTCCGGCACGCCCAGCTCGTCGAAGAACTCCTTGCAGCGGGTCACCAGCAGCGTCGGCACGAGAGCGGTGCCGCGCTCGGCCATCCGCGCCGCGACCTGCGGGGTGAGCTGGTAGCCGTGCTCCACACAGTCCAGTCCCAGCTCGACCGCCGCGCCGATCACCTCGGCCGGCCCGGCGTGCGCGGTGACCTTGCGGCCCCACGCGTGCGCCGTCTCGATCACCGCGCTCATCTCGTCGGCGAACAGCTGGGGCGTGTGGATGCTCTCGTGCTCACCGGCGATGCCGCCGGAGATCATCACCTTGATCAGGTCGGCGCCGGCCTTGATCTGGCTGCGCACGCCGTGGCGGAAGCCCACCGGGCCGTCGCACTCGAGCGTGTCGTTGCTCTCGTGGCCGTGCCCGCCGGTGCACACCAGCGCCCGGCCGGCGGTGTAGATGCGCGGACCCGGCACGCGCCCGGCGTTGATCGCCCGCCGCAGCGCGAAGTCGGCGTGGTCCTTCTCGGCCACGCAGCGCACTGTGGTCACGCCGGAGTGCAGCGTGCGCCGCGCGCCGTCGGCCATGTAGTGGGCGAGGTCGTACGAGCCCATCCCCTTGACGCCGTCGCCCCCGGAGCCGGGCAGCGACAGCGAGAAGTGGGTGTGCATGTTGACCAGGCCGGGCGTCAGGTACGCGCCGTCGAGGTCCACCTCGGTCAGCCGGCCGGCGGCCCGCGCCTGCTCGGCCACCTCGGCGTACGGCCCGACGGCGGCGATCCGGTCACCCCGGACCCACACCCCGGCGCCGGTCACTGGCGTCATGCCGTCCACCACGCGGGCGTCCAGCACTGTGCAGTTGCCGAGCAGCACGCTCGGCTGCTCGGGCGAATAGGCGGCACTCACGCGATCACTCCATAAACGTCTCGGGCGGCCCCCGGGGAGACGTAGCCCTCGGCCACGTCCCGCCGTACCGCCTCCGGATCCCTCGATCTCGGGTCGCCGTGCCCACCGCCACCGGCGGTCAGCAACGTCACCCGATCCCCCACCGCCACCGCGGTACGCCGTGTGCTCACCCGGTGCTCCCGGTCCGTGCCCGGGAACACCACCACCTGGTTCGGCTCCGGCTGTGCGCCGCCGGCCAGCGCCCACGGCGCGCTCTTCGTCTTCTTGATCACCGTCAGGAACTCGCCCGACGTCACGAACCGGATGTCCCGCCGCAGGCCGCAGCCGCCCCGGAACCGGCCGGCACCACCGGAGTCCGTCCGGATCTCCAGGCGCTCGAAGAACATCCCGGTCTTCGACTCCAGCACCTCGACGGGCGTGTTGCGCGCCTGGGTCTGGCACAGGTGGTTCGCCGGTCCGATGCCGTCGTGCCGGGGCGTGCCGCCCCAGCCGACCGGGTCGTTGTTGCTGACCGCGAACATGTCGCCGGTGTCCGGGTGCCGGCCCACCATCATGAACCCGGGCACGTCACCGCCGGAGGAGGCGGCCAGCCCGTCCGGCATGCCCTGCGCCAGCGCCTTGAGGATCAGCTCCAGCGCGACGGTGCCGGTCCACTGGGTGAACGTGGCGGCCGGATACCGCGCGTGGAACAACGTGCCGGGCTCGGCGCGTACCCGCAGGGGCGCGAAGTGCCCGGCGTTCGTCTGCTCGCCGGGCGTGGTGACGCCCTTGAACGCGACCCGGCAGGTGGCGATGGTGGCGCCGAGCGGCAGGTTCACCGGCCCGGGCACCGCCGGGGACGACCCGGCGAAGTCCACAGTGAACTCGCCGTCGGCGACCGTGACGGTGACCCGCATCCGGGTCGGCTCGTCGCTGACGCCGTCGTCGTCCAGCCAGTCCTCGGCGGTCCAGCTGCCCTGCGGCAGCGCGGCCACCGCCTCCCCGGCACGCTGCGCGGCGGCGTCGATCACCCGGTCGACCACCGCGTCGACGACGGGCGGACCGTAGTCGCGGTACAGCTCGGTCACCCGCCGCTCGCCGGTACGCAGCGCGGCGATCTGCGCGTTGAGGTCGCCGATGACCAGCTCCGGCATCCGGGAGTTGAACCGGATCAGCTCGTGGATCTCCGGCACCGGCTCGCCCCGGGAGTACACCTTCGTGCCGGGGAAGATGATCCCCTCCTGGTGCATGTCCGTGGAGTCGAGCACGTAGCCGGGATCCTTGGCGCCCAGGTCCATCCAGTGCGCCCGGATGCACAGGAAGCCGATCAGCTCCTCGCTGTCCGGCAGGACGACCGGCGCGAACATCGTCGCGTCGTAGGTGTGCGCCGCGTTCCAGTACGGGTAGTTCAGCAGCACCACGTCGCCGCGGTGCAGGTTCTCCCGGCCGACGTACTCGACGCCCTTGCGCAGCGAGTAGTCGTTGGCGCCGAGGAAGCGGGACAGCCCCGTGGACTCCGCGACCAGCCGCAACCGCCGGTCGTAGATGGAGATGCCGAAGTCGTACACCTCGTAGATCACCGGGTTGAACGCGGTGCGCACCAGCGCGGCCCGCATCTCCTCGGCGGCCGAGACGAGGTGGCTGCGGACGACCTCGACGGTTGCCCCGTCGACCGTCGGCTCACCCATCGACGTCCACTCCGTAGACGTCCCGGGCCGCCTCCCGGGAGACGTAGCCCTCGGCCACGTCCCGCCGCACCGCCTCGGGGTCGCGGTCGCCCGGGTCGCCGTGCCCGCCGCCGCCGGCGGTCAGCAGCGTGACCCGGTCACCCGCCGCCACCACGGTGCGCTTGGTGCTCACCCGGTGCTCGCGGTCGGTACCCGGGAACACCACGATCTGGTTCGGCTCCGGCTGCTCGCCGCCGTCGAGCGCCCACGGCGCGCTCTTCGTCTTCTTGATGACGGTGAGGAACTCGCCGGAAGTCAGGAACCGGATGTCCCGCCGCAGGCCGCAGCCGCCCCGGAACCGGCCCGCGCCACCGGAGTCCGCGCGGATCTCCCAGCGCTCGAAGAACATCCCGGTCTTGGCCTCCATGACCTCGATCGGGGTGCCCCGGCCGGTGCTGCCGGAGACGTGGGTGGCGGCGTCCATGCCGTCGTGCTGCGCGGTGCCGCCCCAGCCCACCAGGTCGTTGTTGCTGACCGCGAACATCTTGCCGGTGTCCGGGTGCAGGCCGACCATCATGAAGCCGGGCACGTCGCCGCCGGAGGAGGCGGGCAGCAGGTCCGGCATGCCCTGGGCCAGCGCCTTGAGGATCAGTTCCACAGCGACGATGCCGGTCCAGAGCGTGAACGTGGGCTGCGGGTAGACGGCGTGGAACAGGGTGCCCGGCTCCGCCCGCACCTCCAGCGGCGCCACGGTGCCGGCGTTCGACGGCTCGTCGCGCGAGGTGAGCGACTTCAGCACGACCTTGCAGATCGCCTCGGTCGCGCCGAACGGCATGTTGATCGGGCCGCGGGTGGCCGGCGCGGAACCGGCGAAGTCGACGATGAAGCGCCCGTCGGCGATGGTCACCGTGGCGCGCATCTTCACCGGCTCGTCGGTGATGCCGTCGTCGTCCACCCAGTCCTCGGCGGTCCAGGTGCCCTGCGGCAGCGTCGCCAGCGCCGCGCGGGCACGGGCCTCGCCGTCGGCGATGATGCGTTCGATCGCCTGGTCCACCGTGGTCCGGCCGAACTTCTCGATGATCTCCAGCATCCGGCGCTCGCCGGTGCGCAGTGCGGCGATCTGCGCGTGCAGGTCACCCAGCACCGCGTCCGGCATCCGCGAGTTGAAGCGGATCAGCTCGTGGATCTCGCGCACCGGCTCGCCCCGGGAGACGACCTTGGTGCCCGGGAAGATCAGCCCCTCCTGGTGCATGTCGGTCGAGTCGAGCACGTAGCCCGGGTCCTTGGCGCCCAGGTCCATCCAGTGCGCGCGGACGCAGAGGAAGCCGACCAGTTCGCCGTCCGCGTCCGGGTCGGCCTCGTCCGGCCGGAACACCGGGGCGAACAGCGTCGCGTCGTAGGCGTGCGCCGCGTTCCAGTACGGGTAGTTCAGCAGCACCACGTCGCCGCGGTGCAGGTTCTCCCGGCCCACGTACTCCACGCCCTTGCGCAGCGAGAAGTCGTTCGCGCCGAGGAAGAACGTCAGGCCGGTGGCCTCGGCGACCAGCCGCAGGTCGGCGTCGTACATCGACAGGCCGAAGTCGTGCACCTCGTAGATGACCGGGTTGAAGGAGGTACGGATGAGGGTGGCCCGCATCTCCTCCGCCGCCGACAGCAGATAGCTGCGGACGACCTCGACCTGGGCTCCGTCCAGCGTGGTCATGCGGCTTCCTCCAGGGTGACGAGCAGGTATCCGTGGTCGTCGACGGTGACCCGCTGGCCGCTGGGCACCACTGTGGTGGAGGTGCCCTCGTCGACCAGCGCCGGTCCGTCGAAGGTGTCGCCCGGCTCCAGGCGGGCCCGGTCGTAGACCGCGAACGGCACCACAGCGTGCTGCCCGAAGTCGTAGGCGTCGCGGTGCGCCAGCAGCGCCTGCGACGGGTCGCCGTCGCCGCGCGGCAGGGTCTCCAGCTCCGGCCGGTCGGTGCGCCCGATGCCGCGCACCCGCAGGTTGAGGATCTGGAGCGGGTTGCCCATGGTGTGGCCGTACCGGGTGCGGTGCGTCTCGTCGAACGCGGCGCGGACGGCGTCGCGGTCCAGCTCACGCCCAACGGTGACCATCAGGCTGTGCTCCTGGCCGAGGTAGCGCAGCTCGAACTGCCGCTCCAGCACCGCCTCGCCGGCGGGCACGCCCTGCGCCACCAGCGACGCGACCGCCTCGGCCTCGACCGCCTTGAACAGCTGCTCCAGGTCCGACAGGTCGGCGTCGTCGAGGGTGGCCATCACGGTACGGCTGAAGTCGTTGACGATGTCGGCCGAGAGCATGCCCCAGGCGGAGAAGCCGGACGGCGCGAACGGCACGACCACCTCGCCGATGCCCATCTCCCGGGCCAGCAGCGGCGCCAGCAGCGGGCCTGCCCCGCCGAACGCGAGAAGCGCGAACTGCCGGGGGTCGTGCCCCCGCTCGACGGTGATCTGCCGGACCGCGCCGACGGTGCGGGCCAGCAGCACGTCGAAGACACCAGCCGCCGCGTTCTCCACGCTCAGGCCGAGCGGATCGGCCAGCTGCTCCTGGATCGCGGCCCGCGCCTCGGCGTCGCGCAGACCCATGGTGCCGGCGAGGAACCGGTCCGGATCCATGTAGCCGAGCACCACAGCGGCGTCGGTGACCGTCGGCCTGGTGCCGCCCCGGCCGTAGCAGACCGGGCCCGGGTCGGCGCCCGCGCTCTGCGGGCCGACCTTGAGCAGGCCGTGGTCCAGCCAGGCGATCGAGCCGCCGCCGGCGCCGATGGTACGGATGTCGTACGTGGGGATGAGCAGCGGGAAGTGCTCCAGCTGGGCCTCGTACGCGGCGACCGGGTTGCCGCGCTCGATCACGCAGGCGTCCAGCGAGGTGCCGCCGATGTCGAACGTGAGCACGTTGTCCCGGCCCAGCTCGGAGGCGACGTACGCGGCGCCGACGATGCCGCCGGCCGGACCGGAGAGCACCGTGTGCGTGGGTGCGGTCTTGGCGACCGCGCTCGTCATCGAGCCGCCACCGGACCGCATGATCAGGAAGCGTCCGGAGAAGCCGCGCTCGGCCAGGCCGGCCTCCAGCTCGTCCACGTACCGCTCGAAGATCGGCCGGATGTACGCCTCCAGCACAGTGGTGCTGGTGCGCTCGTACTCCCGGTACTCGCGCACGATGTCGGTCGACAGCGACAGGCTGACCTCGGGGAACTCCTCGTGGATCAGGCGCGCGGCCTCGCGCTCGTGGCTCGGGTCGAGGAACGAGTGCAGGAAGCAGATGGCGATCGAGGTGACCTGCTGGTCCACCACGAGCGTGCGGGCGGCCTCCCGGACGCTGTCCGGGTCCAGCGGCTCCACCACGCGTCCCCGGTAGTCCAGCCGGCCCCGCACGCCGGCGGTGAAGCGGCGCTGCACCAGGCTCTCCGGCCGCTGGTACTGGAAGTCGTACATGTGGTCGGACGGCACGTTGCCGCGGCCGATCAGGAAGATGTCCCGGAAGCCCTCGTTTGTGATGATGCCGGTGCGGCCACCACGACGCTCCAGCACCGCGTTGAGGCCGAGGGTGGTGCCGTGGATGAAGAGCTCCACCTCGGACAGGTCGGTGCCGAGCGCGGTGATCGCGTTGAGGACACCGTCCGCGGGCCGGGCCGGGGTCGTCGCCGCCTTGCGGAAGCGGACCCGGTTGGTGCGCGTGTCGAGCTCCATGGCGTCCACGAAGGTCCCGCCGATGTCGACGGCGAGCCGGATGGGGCGACGGGTCATGGCGTGACAGCCTGCCTTCCGATGAGGGCGGGAAGCTCGGGAACGCGCCAGCAGGCGGCCCGGCTCTCGCCGTACGACTGAAGCTCCTGCTGCTCCGATCGGCACCGGTCGGTGACGAACGGGCACCGGGCGGCCAGTGGGCACCCGGTCGCGGCGTCGGCTTCCTCCAGGTCCTTGACCAGCTCGACGGCCTCGCCGTCGGACCCGGTCGTCCCGCCGAGGCGGGGGGCGCTGCCCAGCAGCGCCCGGGTGTACGGGTGCCGGGGCGTGTCGAAGACGACGTCCACCGGCCCCTCCTCGACGACCCGGCCGAGGTAGAGCACCACGACCCGGTCGGCGAACCCGCGCACTGTCGCCAGGTCGTGGGAGATGAACACCGAGGCGCGGTCCGCGTCGGCCGCCACGTCGGCGATCACATCGAGGATCTGCGCCTGGACGGTGACGTCCAGCGCCGAGGTCGGCTCGTCGAAGACGATCAGGTCCGGCTCGCCGACCAGCGCGCGGGCGATGCCGATGCGTTGCGCCTGGCCGCCGGAGAGCTCGTGCGGGTAGCGCCGCAGGATCGACCGGTCCAGCTCCATCCGGTCCAGCACGGCGGTGACGCGCTCCTCCCGCTGCGCCGGGGACAGGCCCGCGGCGCGCAACGGCTCGGCGATGGAGTCGCCGACGGGCCGGCGCGGGCTCAGCGAGCCGATCGGGTCCTGGAACACGAGCTGGGCCCGGGTCCGGGCCCGGCGCAGCGCCCGTCCGCGCGGCCGGGCGCGGCCCGGCTGCTTGACCAGCGCCTGCCCGGCGACGGTGACGGTGCCGGACGTGGGCGCGACCAGGCCCATCACGAGCTTGGCGAGGGTGCTCTTGCCGCAGCCGCTCTCACCCACCACGCCCAGCGTCTCGCCCGGCCCGAGCCGCAGCGTGACGCCGCGCAGCGCGTGGTGCCCGCCGGAGCCGAAGCGGCTGCGATAGACGACGTGCGCGTCCTCGATCTCCAGCACGGCCGGCTTCGGGTCCGCGCCGGACGGCTGTGCGCCGGACGCCACGGGCGTGTGCGACGTGTGCGGCACGTCGGCGTCGAGCGGCCGGGTCTGCGGGTGGAAGCAGGCGAGCGACCACTCGTCGCCGCCGGGCACCGGCGTGGTGGCCGGGCGGCGCGACGAGCAGGTGCGGTCGGCGTGCGCGCACCGGGCGACGAACGGGCAGTTGTGCGGCGCCTCGGTCAGCAGCGGCATGGCGCCGGGGGTGGCGACGACAGGCCGGCCGCCGACGTCCGGCACCGAACGCAGCAGCGCCCGGGTGTACGGGTGCGCGGGCTCCCGCAGCACCTGCGCGGCCGGGCCGCTCTCCACCACGGTGCCGGCGTAGAGCACCACCACCCGGTCGCAGACCTCCGCGATGGACGCCAGGTCGTGCGAGATCAGGAGTACGCCCCGGCCGTCGGTGTCGGCGGCGTGCCGGAACTGGCGCAGGATCTCCCGGGTCAGCGTCACGTCCAGGCCGGTGGTCGGCTCGTCGGCGATCAGCAGCTCCGGCGCGCAGCCGGTGGCCAGCGAGATCATCACCCGCTGGGCCATGCCGCCGGACAGCTCGTGGGCGTACGCGTCGAGCCGCCGCTGCGGGCTGCGGATGCCGACCGCCTCGAACAGCTCGCGCGCCGCCTCCCGGGCCCGCTCGCCGGACATCTCCTGGTGGGTGGCGAGCCGGTCGACGAGTTGCTTGCCGATGGTGCGGGTGGGGCTGAGCGCGCCGCGCGGGTTCTGGAAGCAGATCGCCACCCCCCGCCCGCGGTGGGCGGCGAGCGCGGCGTCGTCCATGCGCAGCACGTCCGAGTCGCCGAACAGCACCCGCCCGGTGGCGTGCGATCCGCCGGGCAGCAGCCCGACGATGGCGCGGGCCACCATGCTCTTGCCGCCGCCGCTCTCGCCGACCAGGCCGACGACCTCGCCCGGCCGGACGGCGAAGCTCACGCCGCTGAGCGCGGCCACCTGCCGGCCGGGCCGGCGGATCGTCACGGAGAGGTTCTCGATCGACAGCATGGTCACCGCCGCTTCGCGTTGGCGCGGTCCTGCAGGCCTTCGCCGAGCAGGCTGAAGCCCAGAACGCAGACGAACAGGGCCAGGCCGGGCGGGACCGAGGTCCACCACCGGCCGCCGACCACGTCCGCGGCGCCGAGGCTGATCATGGCGCCCCACTCCGCGTCGGGGATGCTCACGCCCAGGCCGAGGAAGGAGAGCCCGGCCAGGGTGAGCATGGCCCAGCCGCAGTTCAGCGGCGCGATGACCCGGACGGGGGTGAGGCTGTTGGGGAGCAGGTGCCGCCAGAGCACGCCGACCGGCGACGCCCCGGAGGTGATCGCGGCGTCCACGAACGGCAGTTCCCGCAGCGACCGCACCTCGGCGCGGACCAGCCGGGCGTACGCCGGCGCGTTCACCGCCGCGATCGTGATGATCAGGTTGATCGTGCCGTTGCCGAGCAGGGCGGCCACCGCCAGCGCCAGGATGAAGGTGGGGAACGACTGGAAGATGTCGACCACCCGCATCAGCACGTCGTCGAGCCAGCCGCCGAAGTAGCCGGCGACCAGGCCGAGCAGCGTGCCGACGACCACCGCGAGCGCCACCGCGGCCAGGGCGATGCCCAGGTCGAGCCGGGCGGCGTAGAGCACCCGGCTCCAGATGTCCATGCCGTTGCCGTCGGTGCCGAGCAGGTGGCTGCCGCCCGGCGCGACGAGCGTGTTCGCCGCGTCGATCTCGGTCTCGCCCCACTGGCTCAGCAGCGGCGCGAACACCGCCGCCAGCGCGACCACCGACAGGATGCTCGCCCCGGCGATGATCATGCGGCGGGCGAAACGGCTGTCCCGGTCGCCGCCGGGCACGACCACCGGCGCGGCGGCGGGACCGTCGGGGACGGTTCGCAGCTCGGCCATCAGAGCCTCACTCTCGGGTCGAGGATCGCGTGGACCACGTCGGCGATGAGGAACACCAGCACGTAGCACAACGCGATGACCAGCACCGACGCCTGCACCACCGGGTAGTCCCGGTAGAGCAGGCCGCGCAGGGCCCACTGGCCGAAGCCCTGCCACGAGTACACGTACTCAACGAGCACGGTGGAGCCGATCGCCGTACCGAAGACCAGCGCGGCCAGCGACGGCAGCCGGACCAGCGTCGCGCGCAGCAGGTAGCCGTAGTGCAGCGTGCGGTCGCGCAGCCCGTGGGCCTTGGCCGCGGCGTACGACTCCGAGTGCAGCACCTCCAGCGCGGAGGCCCGGACGCTGCGCAGCAGCGGGGCGACCACGCCGACCACGAGGGTCAGCACCGGCAGCACCAGGTACGCCGCGGCCGAGGCGATCGCCGGCCCGTTGGCGGTGAGGACGGCGTCGACGAGGTCGGCGCCGGTGAGCGGGGTCAGGCCGGTGTCCGGGTCCACCCGGCCGTTCGGTGCCGGGAACCAGCCGAGGATGCTGTAGCCGACGAGCACCAGGACCAGGCCGAGCCAGAACTCCGGGACGGAGTTGCCGACCAGCGCGAAGATCCGGACGCTGTGGTCGCCGGCCCGGTTGGCCCGCTTGGCCGACCAGATGCCCAGCACGGTGGCCACCACGAGCGCGATGCTCACCGAGATGACGACGAGCTCCAGCGTCGGACCGACCCGTAGCGCCATCTCCGAACCCACGGAGCTGCCGCTCTGGATCGAGGTCCCGAAGTCACCGGTGAGAAGCCCTCCGAGGTAGTCGAGGAACTGCTGCCAGAGGGACTGGTCCAGCCCGAAGCGGGCCCGGGCCGCGGCGGCGTCCTCCTCGGTGGCGTTCTGCCCGAGGATGCTGCGGACCGGGTCGCCCGGCAGCACTCGGACCAGGAGGAAGGCCAGGACGACCACTCCGAGCAGAACGGGGATCAGCTGGAGTAGTCGCCTGACGACAAACCGGAGAATTCGCATGGAGGGGTGACGTTTCCTAGGCCGATGCGCTCAGGTAGCGCAGGCGGGCGAGGCCGTCCATCGGCTGCACCCAGCCGGCGACGGATTCCCGGACGGGCAGGTTGAAGTTGGGCTGGCAGATGACCACCCACGGCACGTCGGCGGCGAGGATCTCCTGGACCCGCTTCCACAGCGCGTTGCGGGCGCCCGTGTCGACGGTGGTGTGCGACTTCTCGTAGATCTGCTCGATCTCCGGGTTGCTGTAGTTCGAGTAGTTGAGGTTGGCGCCCTTGACGAAGCTCGTCGCCAGCATGTACTCGACGTCGTCGACCCAGAGCTGCCCGGAGGTGATCTGGAGCGGGATGTTCTTCTTGGTCCGCCGCTCACCGAGGGTCGCCGGGTCCAGCGGGGTCAGCTTGAGCCGGATGCCGGCCTTGGCCGCCTCGCTCTGCACCTGGACGGCGATCTTCTGCTGCTCCTCGTTGTCGGCCTCGAAGACCAGCTCGGAGTCGAGCGACGCCCGGCCGGAGGCGGCCATCGCGGCCTTCGCCTTGTCCAGGTCGTGCGTGAACGGGTAGCCGCTCTCGTCGTATCCGGGCATGTCCAGCGGGACCGGGCTCTTGGCCGGGCGGGCGTCGCCGCCGTACACGTTGTTGATGATCTGCTCGTAGGGCACCGCGTAGGCGAGCGCCTTGCGCACGTTCACGTCGTTGAACGGCGCGGCGGTGACCGACATCTGGATGGCGACCTGGCGGTTGCTGGCCGCCGAGATGACCTTGATGCCCGGGGCCTTCTTCAGGTCCTGGATGTCGCGCTGGCTGATGCCCAGGGCGATGTCGATGTCACCGGCCTGGAGCTGGAGCCGCTGGTTGGAGGCGGCCGGCACCACCGAGATCCGGATGGTCGGCGTCTTGGCCGGGTCCGGACCCGGGTATCCGGTGTTCGCGCTGAGTTCGATCTCCTGGCCCTGGGTGGCCTTGGCGACGTTGAAGTAGCCGCCGGTCGGCGGGTTCTTCGCGAACCACTCCTTGGCCCAGGGGTCGCTGCCGCTGGCGTGCTTCTTGGCCTCGACGGAGTCGAAGACGTACAGCGAGATCGCCTGGATCTGCCGGGTCAGGGCGCTCGGGAACGCCTGGTGGAACTCGACCGTGTAGTCGTCGACGACCTTGACCTGGTCCGCGCTGGTCAGGCCGATGGTGCGGTAGACGCCGGCCACGTTGGCCTGGGCGGCGAACGCGCGGTCCTTCGACCACTTCACGTCGGCGGCCTTCATCTCGTTGCCGCTGGCGAACTTCACGCCCCGGCGCAGCTTGAGGGTCCACACCTTCTGCTCGGCGTCCGGCTCGAACGACTCGGCGAACGTCGGGGTGATGTTCTGGGTGTCGAGGATCTGGCTGCCGCCGGCGTTCGTGACCCCGTAGTCGACCAGGTACGGGAAGACGTTCTTGTAGAGCATCAGCGCGGTCAGGTCGAAACCGACGAAGTCCTGGTCCCAGCTCGACAGGTAGCTGGAGACGGCGATGCGCAGCGTCTTGGCGGAGGCGCCGCCGGACTTGCCGTCGCCTGACTTGCTGCCGCTGTCCGCGGCGCAGGCACCGGTGGCGAACAGGAGCGCGACGCTGCCACCCAACTGCAGGACGCCGCGGCGGGAGAGCGCGGGCGAGGAGGCGCCCGGACGGTGTGAACGAGCCATGAGAAGCCCTCCTAGAAGCACGAGGCGAATGGCCCGAGCTGCGGACCTACCTGGTGTTCTACCGGATTAGGCAGCAGTGAACAATAGGGTGAACAGATGTTCACGATGGCGCTCGCAGGATGAACCATGAAGGCTCCCGAACTGCGGGATGGCCAGGATGGCAGCGTTCACATGGTTTCACTGAAACGTTATGAACACGGACCGCGCGGAGGGCTGAAACGCCGATGACCCCGGGAGGGACACCCGGGGTCATCGTTCGCGCGGCGGTCCGCGCGGTCAGGGGCGGGCCGGACTCCGCGAACCCGCCGCGCGGGTCGGAGCCGGCCGTCGGTCAGAGTGGTCCGCGGTAGCCGATGTCGCGGGACACGGCGCGGGCCGCCTCGACCACCGCGGCGCCGTGCCGCAGCGTCTGCTCGGCGAGCCGCTCCCGCGGGCCGCACAGCGAGACCGCGCCCACCACGTCGCCCGAGGCGTTGCGGATGGCCGCCGCGACGCTCGCCGAGCCGGCCTGCCGCTCGCCGAAGCTCACCGCGTATCCCCGCTCCCGGATGCCGGCGATGTCGTCACGCAACGCGTCGGCCGAGGTGAGCGTCCGCGGGGTGAGGCTGGCGTGGCGGTGCTGGGTGAGGAACTCCTCGATCGTCTCGTCGGGCAGCGCGGCGAGGATCGCCTTGGAGGACGACCCGGCGTGCAGCGGGTACATCCGGCCCAGGGCCACCGACATCCGCACCTCGTGCGGGGAGAGCACCTGGTCCACGTACACCCGCTGCCAGCCCTGCCGGATGGAGAGCGTTGCCGTCTCTCCGCTGAGCTCGACGAGCCGTTCGAGATAGGGACGGGCGGTCTTCGGCACGTCCAGGGTCCGCAGCGCGGCCAGGCCGACGGTCAGCGCGCCCGGGCCGAGCTGGTACTGCTTTGTCCCCTCGTCGAACGCGAGGAACGCGTCCGTCACCAGCTCCTTGAGGATCCGGTGCGCGACCGCCTTGGGAATCCGGAGGTCACGTGCGATCGCCGACACGCCCAGCGCCTCGGGCGCCCGGGAGGCCAGCAGATTGATGATCGCGAAGGTCCGGGCCAGCCCGGAGCGGGCCCGGCCGTCCTCCCCCTCCGGCTCCGCGCCCGGCTCCGGTCGCCGGCCGGGCCGGGACTGAACGATGATCTCCGCGCCAGCCGGACCGGTATCCACTGGGGCCATGTCGAAGGCTCCTTACAGAACAGTTGGCGTCTATGTTGCCGGAGAATGCCGCGGACACGTTAATCGCCGAGCCGGACCGCCCGCATCAGCGCCTCGACATCCGTCGCGGGCAGCGCGGCCGCCCGCTCGACCAGCCGTTCCACAGAGGCCTCCGGCCAGCAGCCGGCCAGCAGCCGCCGTACCTTGTCCGCGACCCGGTCGAACCCGAGCGGATTGCCCGCGTGCCCGCTCGCGGCGAGCACCTCGGCGGTCGCCTGCCGCCCGTCCCGGGCCACCAACTGGATCCGGGCGCCGAGGTGCCGGGGCGGCATCCGGTCGAGCCGGTCGTCGACGACCAGCCGGGTCACCGACTGCAGGCGCGCGAGTTCCGGGTCCGCGATCCGGCCCGGGTCCAGATGGGACAGGTCGAATCCGCCGTCGCGGACTCCGCAGGCGACCACGTACGGGGTGCTCATGCTCGCGGCCAGCGCCGTCGACGGATGGGCCCGGCCGAGCACGTCGACCATCTCCCGGAAACCCCAGCCGTTGATCTCCACGATCTCGGCGGCGTCGCAGCCGAGTTCGGCGCGGGCCGCCACCGCCGCCTCCAGCGCGGCGTGCGTCGCGCCGGACGAGGGGTAGAGCTTCTGGCCCGCCCGCATCAGCATCGGCTCGCCGCCCAGCCCCTCGGTGAGGCTGTCGAGGTCGACCTGATCGGAGGCGGCGGCCAGGTAGCCCCGGTCGGCGGCCAGCGGCTCGTCGGTGGCGCACAGTCCGGCGCGCGCGGCGAGACCGGCGAGCAGGCCCTCCCGGGACGCCTGGCCGGACAGGGCGTACCAGGCGTCGGAGAAGTACGACGCGCCGACCACGCCCGCCGCCGCGTTGACGGCCAGGCCGATCGCCGCCTGGTAGACCTCGGCCCGCTGCTCGCCGCCCACCTTCAGGCTCGCCACGGCGGCGGCCGCCGTGTTGCACCCGCCCCGCGGATGCCAGCCCCGGTCGAACGCCGAGCGGCCGAGAGCGGTGCCGATCCGCATGGTGACCTCGTATCCGACCACCGCCGCCTCGATCAGCGCCGGGCCGGAGGCCCGCACCTCCTCGCCGCGCGCCAGCAGCGCCGGGAACGTGCCCACGCCCGGGTGCCCGAGCGAGCCGTGCCAGACGTCGTCGAGGTTGGGGCCGGACGAGCCCGCGACGCCGTTGAGGAACGCCGCCCGGTCCGGCGCCACGCGCAGGGCGGTGCCGACGACGGTGCTCAGGCCCGGCTCCCCGCCACCCATGCGCAGTTCGTTGGAGACCCAGCGCCGGTGGTGGTCGCGGGTGCTGCCGAGCACCGCCACGCCGAGGTGGTCGAGCAGCAGCCCGCGTACCCGCCCGACCACGTCGGCGGAGAGATCGTCGTACCGCAGGTCGGCGGCCCAGCGCGCGAGCGCGGCGGTCGGGTTCATCTCAGCCCTGCTTCCAGCGGGTCGCCCAGCGTTCCAGCACGATGATCAGTTGGGAGAGGATGACCGACACGCACGCCACGAGCGCGACGCCGGCCAGCACGCCGGTGGTGTTGAAGAACGCGGCGGCGTTGGCGATGACGTAACCCACGCCCTGGTTGGACGAGATCAGCTCACCGACGACAGCGCCGATCACGGCCTGCGGCACGGCGATGCGCAGGCCGGTCATCACCCACACCGCGGCCGACGGCATGACGACCCGGCGGTAGATGGTCAGCCGGTTCGCCCCCATGATCCGCAGTGAGTTGATGAACAGCGGGTCGACGTCGCGCGCGCCGGTGAACGTGTTGTAGAAGACCAGGAAGAACGAGATCAGTCCGACCAGGACGATCTTCGAGCCGAACCCGATGCCGAACCAGAGCACGAACAGCGGGGCCAGGGCGAGCTTCGGCATGCTGTAGACGACTGTGACGAACGGGTTGAGCACCGCCGCGGTCGTCGGCAGCCGGCCCAGGGTGAAGCCGACGAGCACGCCGGCCACGCTGCCGATCGCCAGACCGGCGCCGAACTCCTGCAACGTGATCAGCAGGTGCGGCCAGATCGACCCGGTACGGAACCATTCCAGAAGCTGCTGCCCGATCGCGCCGGGCGAGCTGGTGAAGAACGGGTCGATCAGCCGGCCGGACATCCACTGCCAGGAGCCGAGCCAGACGATCACCACGGCGATCTGGCCGAGCGCGATCTTGATCTTCGGATTGAGCTTGCGGGGCGGCTTGGCGGCGGCCGGCCCGGCGGCCGGCGCGGTGACCGCGCCACGGCTGACCGTCTCGGTGTCACTCATGGGTTCGCCATCTCCTTCTCGCCGGCGTGGATCTCCCGCCCGAGGTTGTGCCAGACCCGGCGGCGTACCTCCTGGTACTCCGCGGTGAACTGAAGCTGCTCCAGGTCCCGTGGGCGGGGCAGGTCGACCTCGATCACGTCGACGATGCGGGCCGGGCGGGCGCTCATCACCACGACCCGGTCGGCCAGCGTGATCGCCTCGTCCATGTCGTGGGTCACGAACAGCACCGCCGCACCGAGCTTCTCCATCAGCGAGAGCAGCTCGGCCTGCATGCGCAGGCGCAGGATCGCGTCGAGCGCGCCGAACGGCTCGTCGAGCAGGAGCGTCTCCGGCTCGTACACCAGCGCCTGCGCCAGGCCCACCCGCTTGCGCATGCCGCCGGACAGACCCGCCGGGTACGTGTTCTCGAACCCCTTGAGGCCCACCATCTCGATGTAGGTGGCGACCTTCTCCCGGCGCTGCCGTGCCGGCACCCGGCGGATCTGCAGCGGCAGCTCGATGTTCTCGGCGACCGTACGCCAGGGCAGGATCGAGTCCCGCTGGGTCATGTAGCCGATGCTGGTGTTCGGGCCGTCGATCGGCGTCCCGCGGTAGGTCAGCGACCCACTGGTCGGCGTGATCAGCCCGGAGACCATGTTGAGCAGCGTCGACTTGCCGCAGCCGGAGGGCCCCAGCAGCGCGACGAACTCGCCCTCCCAGAGGTTGAAGTCCACGCGGGAAAGGGCGTTCACCGGGCCACGACGCCCGTGGTAGGTCATGGACACGCCCTCAGCCGACACGACGGCGTTGCGGGCGGTCCCCGTTTTGTCAGTAGACATCCGACTTCTCCCGTATCTGCTGTCAGGCCGGCTGAAGCATGGAACGGTCGACCTCGGCCAGACTCGATCGCCCGAGCAGGGCCAGCGACTTGACCATCTCCGCCGCGACCATCTCCAGGGCCCGCCGTACGCCGTCGCGACCGCCGGCACACAGCCCCATCGCCGCGAGCCGGCCCACCACCACCAGGTCGGCGCCGAGGGCGATCGCCTTCAGCACGTCGGTGCCGCGCCGGATGCCGCCGTCGACGGCGACGCTGATCCGGCCGCCCACCGCGTCCACCACCTCGGGCAGCTGCCGAAGCGTGGCCGGGGTGCAGTCGAGCTGCCGTCCGCCGTGGTTGCTGACGATCACCCCGGCCGCGCCCATGTCGGCGGAGAGCACCGCGTCCTCGCCGGTCATCACGCCCTTGATCACCACCGGCAGCGAGGTCTCGCTGAGCGCCTCGGCCAGGTAGTCGAACGTCCACACCGGCTGGCTCATGGCGCGGAACTCGCCGAACATCTCCTCGGCGTGGCCCGTCTCGCCCTGGTAGTTGCCGCGCATGACGTCCTCGTAGACGAACTGGTTGGCGAGGTTGCGGTCGCGGTAACCGGCGGTCGGGCAGTCGGCGGTGATCACCAGACCGCGGTATCCGGCCGACTCGGCACGGCGGACCAGCCGCCGGAAGTTGACCAGGCTGCCGACCGGGTGGAGCTGGAACATCAGCGCCGACTCGGGTGCCACCTCGCGGATCCTCTCCAGCGGGTGGGTGGAGACGTGCGGCGCCAGGGCCAGCGCGCCGACGTCCTGCGCCGCGCCGGCCACCGCGAGCTGGCCGTCCGGGTGGAACAGCCCGTCCGCGCCGAAGGGCGCGGTGGCCACCGGCATCTTCAGCGGCCAGCCCAGGTACGTCGTCTCCAGCGACGGCGGCTTGCTGCCGGTGAGGATCCGCGGCCGGAACGTCCACCGGTCGAACTCGTCGAGGTTGGCGGCGACGCTGCGCTCGGCGCCCGCGCCGCCCTCCAGGAAGTCCCACACGGCCTGCCGTGCCCCGTTGCGGGCCGCGGCCTTGAGATCTCCGAAGTTCTTGATGTGGGTGGAGCTCACCCCTGGTACCGAAGTCGTGGTCACGATCGTCTTCCCAACGTCGAGGAGCCGGCCCGGCCGGCGATGGGCGGGGCAGCTCAGTAGGACGTGCCGACCTTGTCGAACGCCTGCTGGGCGATGGTGGCGTTCCAGGTGTCGTCGAAGCCGATCTTCTTGGCCGCGGCCGCCTCGCTGACGCTGCCGTTGATCTCGAAGGCGGTGACCACGAACTCCTTGGCCTGCTCGTACTGCTCCGGGGTCGGGACGATGCTCTTGCCGTAGATCGGGTAGTTCGACTCGAACGCCGTCTTGAAGACCTCGGGCTTGATGTCGGTGAAGATGCCGCCGAGCAGGTCGCGGAACTCGTCCTTCTCCGCCTGGATGAAGTTGAGCGACCGCTGGATCGCCCGGCAGTACGACGCGATGGCCTCGGGGTTCTTCTCCAGGAAGTCCTTCTTGCAGGAGGCCATGATGTAGGGGAAGCCCACAAGCGGCTGGACCGGGTCCTTGGACATGTCGTAGAGGTACTTCATGCCGAGGTCGGAGATCGCCTGGTCGGAGATCGGCGACGAGATCGCCATGCCGTCGATCTGCTTGTTCTTCACCGCCGCGAGCATCGCCGAGCCGCCGCCCTGGATCGGCACGATCTGCAGGTCCTTGTTCGGGTCGAGCTTGCCCAGGTTGCTGGAGACGTAGCGGATCAGCAGGTCCGGGGTGCCGGCGACGCCGGTGGAGGCCAGCTTCATGCCGCGCATGGCCGCGCCCCGCTGCTCGGGCGTGCTCGAGTCGGACAGTCCGGCCTTCTCGAACGACTCGGCGCTGACCACGATGTTCGTGGCCAGGGTGGTCACCATGCCGCAGAAGCTGATCAGCGGCTGGCCCACCGCCGTGGACTTCATGGTGTCCATCGGCGAGCCGACGACGAACTCGGCGTCACCGGCGAGCACGATGTTCGCCACCACGCCCTGGCCGGCGACCTTGCCGCTCTGCTGCAGCCCCTCCTCGGCGAAGTAGCCCTTCTTCTCGGCGACGAGGAACGGCGCCCAGATGTAGGAGGTCGCTGTCGATCGGATGGTGGTGTACGGGCCGCCGGAGTTGCCGCCGCCGGAGGCGGCCGGGGCGCCGTCGGGACGGGAACAGGCGGCCAGCAGGCCACCGGCGCCGGCCAGGGCGCCGAGCCGGAGCAGGTTGCGACGGGACAGAGAAGACATGGTTACTCCCGGGGGAAACGAGTAAGTGAGAGGAGGTGGCGCGCTCAGTGCCGGCCGAGGGCGCCGAACGCCGCCGGCGAGTCGCCGAGTCCGGCCGCCCGGAAGGCGGCCCAGATACTGGCCTGGTTGGCCGTGACCACGGGGATGGAAAGGTCGCTCTCCAGCTCGGCGACCACGCCGAGGGTGGAGAGGTTCGTGCAACTGATGAACAGCGCCTCGGCGTCCGGGTGGGCAGCGGCACGAGCGAGTCGGTAGACGACCTCCTCGGACTGCTGCGCGATGGCCGAGACCGGTGTGCGGGCGAGCGGGAAGTGCGCGACGCGCTCACGCAGGCCCAGACCGACCAGGTTGACCACGTCGAGCCCGTGTGCGGTGAAGAACTCGCGCAGTCGCTGGTTGATGGTGTCGTCGTAGGGGGTGGCGACGGCGATCCGGGTGACGCCCAGCGCGCGGAGCGCCTGCACGCCGGCCCCCGACGTGGACAGCGCCGGGCAGCCCGCGCGCTCGGCGATCCGCCCGACCAGGTCGGTCTCGTACTCGTGGCCGCCGACGAAGCTGCCGGATGTGCAGCCGAAGACCACGACGTCGGCGTCGAGTTCGGACAACTGCTCCGCGGCGCGCAGGGCGTCGTCGGCCATGGTGACCAGACCGGCCGGGTCGAGCCGGGGGATCACCATCCGGGCCGCGTGTGCGGACGCGCCGCGGGGCAGTACCGAGTAGATCTCCGGCTCCATCGTCATGTTGACGTGCGGGACGATCAAGCCGATTCGGGCTCGCCAGCCGTGCATCGTTCGTCACCTCCTGGCGGCCCGGTGCCGGGGCGTAGGTTTAGTGGGAAAGCGGATTCGTTCGCCTCAGTGGAACGCCGGTCCGCTGTGTATGCCGGGACGCTAATGGCTGGTCCCGAGCCCCGTCAAGGGTGGAAAAGCAGCCGAAACAAAACGCCCGGCCCGCTCAGCTCCAGCGGCCGACCAGGTCGTTGACCAGGCACGACGACGAGGCCGCCGGCTGACCGAGGCGACGCAGGGCGCGATACGCCGCCGCCACCGACGAGGAGAGCACCGGTACGCCCAGCTCGCCGCCGACCGCCGCGATGGCCTCGACGGTGGGCATGCCGGTGCCGCTGAGCAGCACCACCGTCTCGGGGTCGGGCCGCAGCTCACGCAGCAGGGCGGTGACCTCGGCGGGAGTGATCGCGTAGATCCCGTTCGGCGCCGGCGCCTTCTCCACGCCGGCCACGGTGAGCCCGGCGGAGGTCCAGTACGCGACCGCCAGGTCGGTGAGCCAGTCGGGGTACGGCGAGACGACCAGCACCCGCGTGCGGCCGAGTTCGGCAAGCGTCTCCAGGATCGCCCGGGCCGCGGTCAGCCCCTGTCCGGCGCCCGCCGCGTCGATCGCCTCGTGCAGCCGCGCGTCGCCATCCGTTCCCACCAGGTAGGACGAGCCGGTACAGGCGAAGTAGGAGACGTCGGGCCGGGCCGGGAGCAGCGTGCTCGTGGTCGAGGTGAGCGCGTCGTTGTAGCCGAGCAGCCGCTCCTTCAACGTGCCCGGGACCTGCGGCAGCGGCGCGATCCGGACATCCACCGCAGCGGGCAGCAGAGCGCGCAGCTCGGTCGCCACCGTGGGGTTCTCCGGCGGCACCAGCGCCGCGACCCCGCCACCGCCGTTACCGCCCGCCGACACGTCGATCCGATTCGGCTCGTCGCCCATGACAGCCACCGCCTTCCAGTTCGCTGATCGTTTTCGAGACTTGGCCCGAACCGTTGACAGGCCGGGCAGTGGCACGACAGTATCCACCTTGTTCCGCCTGGGAAACCACCGTTCGTTTGACAGGAACAATCCTTATCTCGGATGGGCACCCAGGAACCCCGAGGCAAAGGTGTGCAGACTGACATGTGGAATCGCCCTGACGTCGACTTCATCTCGACCCAAGACCTGCCCTGGGCCCCGGTCCCGGGCGGTCAGTTCGGCTCGGGCCACGGCGGCGGCCTGCGCAAGACCTTCTCGGTCGACGAGGAGGACGGCGCCCGCACCGAGCTGCTCGCCTTCACCAACCGGCAGCAGGGCGTGCTGAGCGCCCAGGCCGACATCTTCGTGATCGCCGGCCGGGGCACCGTCAACGACGAGCCGTACGCCCCGGGCACCTACCTGCACGCCCAGGCGATGACCGAGCTCGACTGGGTGCCCGGCGTCGGTGAGACGGTGCTGTACTTCGGCCCGCACAGCACGCCGGAATTCGCCGCCGGACCGGGGTCGGGGACGCTCACCGTGATGCACGAGACCCGCGACGAGTGGGTGTCGATGGGCTGGCGCGGCGACGAGCCGCAGCCGGCCGACGTGCGGATCCGGTGGCTGCGCCGCGACGAGGCCGGCATCGTCTTCCTGGTCGGGATGCTGCCCGGATACACGGCGATCAACGAGGAGAAGCACCCGGTCTACGAGGAGTCCTTCAAGATCGCCGGGGACCTGATGCTGGGACGCCGTGGCGTGGTCAAGCCCGGTGGCTACTTCTTCCGCAGCCCGCAGACCTGGCACGGCCCGCTCTACAGCCGCACCGGCAACCTCTCCCTGATCCGCAAGAACGACTTCGGCAGCACTGACTACCGCGACCCGCTGCCGGGCCACGACCTGGGCAGTCTCATCCCCGCCTTCTACGACCGCGACGCCTCGTTGACCCCGAGCCTCGGGCCGTCGCAGCGATGAGCGAGCCCGATCAGCTCGCCGCGATCCGGGCCGAGCGCGGCTACCTGCTGTCGTACCACGAGGTGTACGCCCGCACGGAGCCCGGCTTCCTGGAGGCGTACACCCGGCTCTACCGCCGGTTCACCCTCGACGAGCGGCACCTGTCGGCCCGCGAGCGGGAGCTGATCTGGGTCGGTCTGCTCGTCGCCGACGAGGAGGCGGTGGGCACGCTGCACGTCGAGCGCGGCTACGCCGCGGGGCTCACCACCGACGAGATGGCGCAGGCGACGGCGGTGGCCGGGGCCGCGGCCGCGTGGCGGCCGATCTTCTTCGCCGCGCGGGCCTGGGCGGCCACGCTGCCGATGGACGGCTTCGCCCGGTACCACGCCCTGCTCGCCGCCGCCGCGCCGGACCTGTCCGGCCGTGAGGCCGACCTGATCGCCGTGGTGGTGCACGCGGTGCACCAGCAGGAGGAGGCGTTCCTGCACCACCTCGACCGGCTGTACGCCGCCGGGGTGCGGGAGCGGGACATCGCCGAGGCGATCAGCTACCTGCTGCTGCCGCGCGGCGCCAACGCGCTGCTCTGGGCCACCGACCAGTGGCTGGCCGCGGTGGAGTCCGGCCGCGTCACCCCCACCGGTGAGCTGGCCGGCGTCAACACCCGGACCCGCCGGTCATGACCTCGCTGGTGGTCGGCGGACGCGGGGCGATCGGCGCCGCCGTGGTCGACGCCCTGCGCCGCGACGGGGAGACGGTCCACGTGCTGGACCGGGCCGACGGCGTGGACGCCGCCGACCCGCGCCAGGTCAGCCGGTTCCTGGACGCGCTCCCCGAGGCGCCGACCCGGGTGGCGCACCTGGCCGGGTCGGTCGGGCACGGCGGGCTGCTGGACGTCTCGCCCGAGCAGTGGCGGCAGGTGCTGGACGACAGCCTGACCAGCGCCTACGTCGTGGTCCGGGCGGTGCTGCCGGCCATGCTCGCGGCCGGTGGCGGCGCGATCGTGCTGATGAGCTCGGTGAACGGCCGGCACGGCGGGAACGCGATGTCCGGGCCGGCCTACGCGGCGGCGAAGGCCGGTGTGCTGGCGCTGACCCGCAACGTCGCCAAGGAGTTCGGCGGCCGGGGCGTACGGGCCAACGCGGTGGCGCCCGGACCGGTCCGGTCGGTGATGACCGAGCGCCTGTCCGCCCGGGAGCTGTCGGACCTGGTCGGGCAGGTGCCGCTGCGCCGGCCCGCCGAGCCGGCGGAGGTCGCCGAGACGATCGCGTTCCTGCTCGGCGAACGCGCGAGCTACGTCAACGGCGCCACGGTCGACGTCAACGGCGGGATGTGGACGGGATGACCGGGACCGTACGAGTAAGGAGGTACCAGCGGTGACTGAACGGGAGAACCGGGCGGACGGGCACGGCCCGCTGCACGGCATCCGGGTGCTTGACGTCTCGACCATTCTGGCCGGGCCGCTCTGCTGCCAACTGCTCGGCGACTACGGCGCCGACGTCGTCAAGATCGAGCACCCCGTCGCCGGGGACAGCATGCGCGGCCACGGCGAGGCCAAGGACGGCGTGCCGCTGTGGTGGAAGGAGATCTCGCGCAACAAGCGGACCGTCGGGCTCAGCCTCTCCGACCCCGACGGCGCCGACCTCTTCCTCCGGCTCGCCGCCACCGCCGACGTCGTGGTGGAGAACTTCCGCCCCGGCACGCTGGAGCGATGGGGCGTCGGCCCGGACCGGTTGCACGAGGTCAACCCCGGGCTGGTGATCGTCCGGATCACCGGCTTCGGTCAGACCGGCCCCTACGCCGCCCGCCCCGGCTTCGGCACGCTGGCCGAGGCGATGAGCGGCTTCGCCCACCTGACCGGCGAGGCGGACGGCCCGCCGACGCTGCCCGCGTTCGGCCTGGCCGACAGCATCTGCGGCATCGCCGCGTCGTCGGCCGCGGTGATGGCCCTCTACGCCCGCGACGCCCGGGGTGGCCGGGGCCAGGTCGTCGACATGAGCCTGCTGGAACCCATCATGACCGCCGTCGGCCCCGGGCCGATCGCGTACGACCAGCTCGGCGTCGTCGGGCAGCGGCACGGCAACAGGTCCACGAACAACGCCCCGCGCAACACCTACCGCACCCGGGACGGGAGCTGGGTCGCCGTGTCCACCAGCGCACAGGCGATCGCCGAGCGGGTCCTGCGCCTGGTCGGTCACCCCGAGGTCATCGACGAGCCGTGGTTCCGCTCCGGCCGGGAGCGGGCCGCGCACGCCGACCTCCTCGACGCGTACGTGGGCGGATGGATCGCCGAGCGTACCCGCGACGAGGTGTTGCGGGAGTTCAGCGCGGCGGGCGCGGCCGTCGCCCCCGTCTACGACGCGCGGGACCTGGTGGAGGACGAGCACGTCCGTGCCACCGAGATGATCACCACGGTGCAGGACGACGACCTCGGACCGATGCGCATGCACAACGTGATGTGGCGGATGTCGGACACGCCCGGCGCGATCCGGTTCACCGGACGGGCCCTGGGCGCCGACACCGACGAGCTGCTCGGCACCGAGCTGGGCTGCACGCCCGAGTTCCTGGCCGAGCTGCGCGCGCGCAAGGTCGTCGCCTGACCGCCCCCGTGGTCGGTCGACCGATTCCGAAAAGAGTGAGGAACAACCCGTGACACCCCCAACCCAGGCCACAGTCGCCGATCCGCTGCTCGCGGCCGTCCGTGGCGGAGTGACCGTCTACGACCTCGGCCGCCGGCTCTCCGTCGGCATGCCGCAGTCCCCCAACCACCCCGCCTACTGGCACTCCCTGCCCCGCCGGCACGGGGACATGGTCCGGTCCGACGGCGGCTCCGCGGCGAACGACATGATCACCATGGGTACGCACGTCGGCACGCACATCGACGCGCTCGCCCACGTCTCGCACCGCGGCCTGCTCCACGGCGGGGCGGACGCGGTCGAGGCGGGCCGGGGCGGCCGGTACGTGGAGCTCGGCGCGCACACGATCGCCCCGATGGTGCGCCGTGGCGTGCTGCTGGACGTGCCCCGCGCGATCGGCGCCGGCGACGGCTGCCCGGCCGGCTACGAGATCACGCCGGACGACCTCGCGGCCACGGAGGCGGCCCAGGGCACGCCCGTCGGCGCTGGCGACGTCGTCCTGGTGCGCAGCGGCTGGGGCCGGTTCTTCGAGCACGAGGACCGCACCGTCTACATGGGCCTGGAGTCCGGGGTGCCGGGCGTCGGCGAGGCCGGAGCGGTGTGGCTCGCCGACCGCGCGGTGCACGCCGTCGGGGCCGACACCATCGCCTTCGAGCGGCTGCGCCCGGGTGCGGCGCACAGCGTTCTGCCGGCGCACCGGGTGCTCCTGGTGGAACGCGGCATCTACATCATCGAGGCGATGGCGCTGGAGGAGCTGGCCGCCGCCGGAGTACACGAGTTCACCCTGGTCCTGGCGCCGCTGCCGCTGTTCGGCGCGACCGGTTCGCCGGTGCGTCCGCTGGCGGTGGTCGGGCATGGCTGAGCCCACGCTGGCCGAGCGGCTCGCCGCGTTCGCCGCGGCCACCACGCACACCGGCCTGCCCGACGACGTACGGCACAGCGTCCGCCAGCGCGTGCTCGACGTGCTGGGCCTCTGCGTCGCCGCGTACCGGCTGCCGACGAGCACCGCGGCGGCCGGGTTCGTGGCCGACCAGGGCGGCCGGCCCGAGGCGCACGCCGTCGGCCTGCCCGAGGCGGTACCGGCCGCGCAGGCCGCCTTCGCCAACGGGGTGCTCGCCCACTCGCTCGACTACGACGACACGCACCTGCCCTCGGTGCTGCACCCCAGCGCCGGCGTGGTGCCGGCCGCGCTGGCCGCCGCCCAGGCGGCGGGGGCCAGCGGCGGTCAGTTGACGGCCGCCGTCGCGGTCGGCCTGGAGGTCGCCGTCCGTCTCGGCATGGCCGGGTACGACCGCGAGCTGGGCAACTCGGTCTTCTTCGAGCACGGGCAGCACGCCACGTCGATCTGCGGGGCGATGGGCGGAGCCGCCTCGGCGGCGCTGCTGTTCGGCCTGGGCTCCGAGGGGGTCGCCAACGCCCTCGGCGTCACCGCCTCCTTCTCCGCCGGCATCATCGAGGCCAACCGCACCGGCGGCACCGTCAAGCGACTGCACTGCGGATGGGCGGCGCACTCGGCGGTCACCGCCGCGCAACTCGTCAAGCGCGGCTTCACGGGCCCGCCGACCGTCCTGGAGGGCAGGTTCGGCTTCTTCCGCGCCTTCCTCCGCGACGAGGTCGACCTGGACCAGGTCACCGACCGGCTGGGCGAGGAGTGGTCGGTGCCGGGGATCTTCTTCAAGCCGTACCCGGCCAACCACTTCACCCACGCCGCGATCGACGCCGGGCTGCGGCTGCGCGAGCGCGGCCTGCCGCTGGACCGGATCAGCCGCATCGAACTGCGGGTACCCGCCGCGGTGATCCGCACGATCGGCCAGCCGATCGAGGTCAAGCGGGCGCCGGAGACCGGCTACCAGGCGCAGTTCTCCGGGCCGTACGCGGTCGTGGCGGGCCTGCTCGGCGGCTCCGGGCTCGGCGTCGGGCTGACCGACTACACCGACGAGCTGGCCCGCGATCCCCGCCGCCGCGCGCTGATGGCGACCGTCGACGTGCTCCCCGACGACCGCTGCGACTCGATCTTTCCCAACCAGTTCCCGGCGATCGTGACGGTCCGCACGGACGACGGCCGGGAGTGGACCGAGGAGGTGCTGGCCAACCGTGGCGGCCCGCAGCGCCCGCTCAGCGACGAGGAACTCGCGGTGAAGTTCCGGGAGAACGTCGCCGGCCGGCTCACCGACGAGGCCGCGCGCCGGGTCGAGGACCTGGTGCTGCGCCTCGACACCCTCGACTCGATCGACGAGATCCCCCGGACCCTGGCTCGCCTGGAGGCCGGCTCACCCACCTCAAGGAGTAACCCATGACGTCCTTTGACACCCTCGTGACAAACGTCCGCGTGGTGCGGCACGAGTGGACGCAGCCGCGGCAGGTGGACATCGCCATCCGCGACGGCCGCGTCGTGCGGGTCGCCGCCGGCATCGACCCGGCGCTGGCCCGGACCGTCGTCGACGGCGGCGGCAGGCTCGCCTTCCCCGGCGTGGTCGACGCGCACCAGCACTGGGGGATCTACAACCCGCTGGACCAGGACGCCGCCTCGGAGAGCCGGGCCTGCGCCCAGGGCGGGGTGACCTCAGCCATCACCTACATGCGCACCGGGCAGTACTACCTGAACCGGGGTGGCGCGTACGCCGACTTCTTCCCCGAGGTGCTCGCCGCCACCGCCGAGCGGTCGCACGTGGACTACGCGTTCCACCTCGCGCCGATGTCGAAGCAGCACATCGGCGAGATCCCCGAGCTGGTCGAGCGGCACGGGGTCACCTCGTTCAAGGTGTTCATGTTCTACGGCAGCCACGGCCTGCACGGCCGGTCGTCCGACCAGAGCAGTTTCCTGATGATCCCGGAGAACGAGCGGTACGACTACGCGCACTTCGAGTTCGTGATGCGCGGCGTGCAGGCGGCCCGGGAGCGGTTCCCCGAGCTGGCCGACGAGATCTCGCTGTCGCTGCACTGCGAGACCGCCGAGATCATGAACGCGTACACCCGGATGGTGGAGGAGGAGGGGACGTTGTCCGGGCTGGCCGCGTACCACGCCTCCCGGCCGCCGCACTCCGAGGGCCTGGCCGTGAGCATCGCGTCGTACCTGGCCCACGAGACCGGCCTGCCGACGATCAACCTGCTGCACCTGACCTCCCGCAAGGCGGTCGACGCCGCCCTGCGGATGTCGCAGGCGTTCCCGCACATCGACTTCCGCCGCGAGGTCACCGTCGGGCACCTGCTCGCCGACATCGACACCGCGAACCTGGGCGCCAAGGTGAACCCGCCGATCCGGCCGCGCGAGGACGTCGAGGCGCTCTGGGAGTACGTCCTGGACGGCAAGATCGACTGGGTGGTCAGTGACCACGCCTGCTGCCGCGACGAGGTGAAGTTCGGCGAGCCCCGGGACGACGTGTTCGTGGCGAAGTCGGGCTTCGGCGGCGCCGAGTACCTGCTGCCCGGCCTCGTCTCCGAGGGCCGCCGCCGCGGCCTGCCGTACCACCGGATCGCCGAGATGACCGCGTGGAACCCGGCCCGGCGCTTCGGGCTGCGCACCAAGGGCGACATCGCCGAGGGCTTCGACGCCGACTTCTGCCTGGTCGACGACGACCACACCTGGACGGTGCGGGCCGCCGACTCGGAGTCGGTGCAGGAGTACACCCCGTTCGAGGGCTTCGAGCTGAACGCCCGGGTCACCGACACGTTCCTGCGCGGCGAGCGGATCCTGGAGGCGGGCGCCGTGGTCGGCACGCCCCGCGGGCGTTACCTGGCCCGGCCGGCGTGACCCGTACGCCGCGCAGTTACCTGTACGCGCCCGGGAACGAGCCGAGGAAGCTCGCCAAGGCCGCGACGGCCGACGCCGACGCCGTGATCTGCGACCTGGAGGACGCGGTCCCACCGGCCGCCAAGTCGCAGGCCCGGGACAACGTGGCCGCGTTCCTGGCCGACCCGCCGCGGCGCGACGGTGAGTGGTGGGTGCGGATCAACGCCGACTCGGCCACCGCCGACGGGGCGGCGGTGGCCGGCCCGGCGCTGCGCGGCGTCGTGGTGCCCAAGGCCGAGCCGGAGTTGCTCGACGAGGTGGCCGAGGCGCTGGCTCGGGCCGAGTCGGCGTGCGGGCTGCCGCCCGGCACGCTGCGGGTGCTGCCGCTGCTGGAGACCGCGCGCGGCGTGCTCACCCTGGACCGGGTGGCCGCCGCGCCGCGGGTCCTGCGGCTGGGCCTCGGCGAGGCGGACCTCGCCGCCGAGCTGGGCCTGCGGCCGGGGCCGGACCGGGAGGAGCTGTGGCCGCTGCGCACGGCTGTGGTGCTCCACTCGGCCGCGGCCGGCCTGGTGCCGCCGGTGGGTCCGGTCGAGACGGCGGTACGCGACGCCGAGCGCCTGGACCGGAGCACCCGGATGCTGCTGCGGCAGGGCTTCCGGGCCCGCACCGCGATCCATCCCGCGCAGGCGGCGGTGATCAACGACGTGTTCACCCCGTCCGCCGAGGAGGTGGCCGACGCGCGGGACGTGGTGGCGCGTCTCGCCGCCGTCACCGGGCACGGGCACGGCGTCGCCGTCGCGGCGGACGGCCGGATGATCGACGCCGCCGTGGCCCGAGCCGCCCACGACGTCCTGGCCCGCGCGGTCTGAGGCGGGGCCGGCGAGACATCTGTTATCGCTAACAGGCTGGGCCCACGGCCCGGCCGCCGAGACCGCGGCAACCAGCGCCGGGACGGGTCCGCACGGCCCGTCCCGGCGTTAGCTGTTGAATGTGTTATCGATAACCTGCTATGTTCCGGGACGGGAGCGAAGGGCACGCTCCCCGTCACCCCCACAACCGGCAAGGCGTCCCGAGGCACCCTCCTCGCCGCCCGGCCGGTCGGTGACCAGTCCGGGCCGCTCCGCCGATGCACGCGACGCAGGCGGCCACGGACGACTTCGGCCCCGGCCCACGCGCGGCTCCGCGCCCTTCTCGCAGGCGACGTCGGCATCGACGGACGGCCCGGCCTGCACCGCCACCAAGGGCAAGGAGTCAGTCAATGGCGAAACGAACACGGCTCTTCTCATCCATCGCCGCCGCTGCGGTGCTTCTCGCGGCGGCGGCCGGCGGCGCGCTCAACGGCGGCCTCGGCGAGACGGCGCAGGCGTCGACGAACGGCACGCTCGCGGCGACAGCCGGCTGCGGCAAGGCGCCCACGCTGTCCAGCGGTACGCGCACCATCTCCAGCGGCGGCCAGAACCGCAGCTACATCCTGCGCATCCCGGACGGGTACGACCGCAACCGCCCGTACCGCCTGATCTTCGGTTTCCACTGGTTGAACGGCTCGGCGAACAACGTCGCCTCGGCCGGCTACTACGGCCTGCTGCCGTTGTCGAACAACAGCACGATCTTCGTCGCGCCGCAGGGCATCGACAACGGCTGGGCCAACACCAACGGCCGGGACCTGACTCTGTTCGACGACATCTCCCGGCAGATCGAGAACGACCTCTGCGTGGACACGTCCCAACGGTTCGCGCTCGGCTGGAGCTACGGCGGGGCGATGAGCTACGCGGTGGCCTGCGCCCGGCCCAACGTCGTCCGCGCGGTCACCGTCATCTCCGGCGCCAACCTCAGCGGCTGCAACGGCGGCACCCAGCCGGTCGCCTACTTCGGCATCCACGGCATCTACGACAGCGTGCTGAACATCTCCATGGGCCGGTCGCTGCGGGACACGTTCGTCCGCAACAACGGCTGCACCGCGCAGAGCCCGCGCGAGCCGAGCCGGGGCAGCCTCACGCACATCACCACCGCGTACTCCGGCTGCCGTGAGGGCTACCCCGTGCAGTGGGCCGCGTTCGACGGCGACCACACCCCCAGCCCGGTCGACGGGTCGTCGAGCCCGAACGACTCCCGGACCTGGACGTCGGCGGAGATCTGGCGGTTCTTCAGCCAGTTCGCGTCCACCACGCCGCCGACCACGGCGCCGCCGACGACCACGCCGCCGACCACTCCGCCGGTCACCACCGCGCCGCCCACGACTCCGCCGGTCACCACGCCGCCGCCGAGTCAGCCGGGTGCCTGCACGGCGACCTACCGGACGGTGAACACCTGGCCGGGCGGCTTCCAGGCCGAGGTCACCGTGGCCAACAACGGCGCCGCGACGCTCAACGGCTGGACCGTACGCCTGACCCTGGCCTCCGGCCAGGCGATCAGCAGCCTCTGGAGCGGCGTCAACACGGGCACCACCGGCTCGGTGTCGGTCCGCAACGCGGACTACAACGGGACCCTGGGCGCGAACGCCTCCACGACGTTCGGGTTCACGGCCACCGGGAACGGCGCCACCGCGCCCAGCGGTGTCACCTGCACCAGTCCCTGACCAGGACGGCCCGCCGGGCCGGGGGTGGCAGACCGCCCCCGGCCCGGCCCTGGGCGGGGAGCAAACCGAGATCCCGCTTCCCGCCGAGGTGTGCTCTAATTAACACTGGTCGATGTTTGCGTTAACACTGCCACCTGACATGCCACCACCACCAGGCTGTTCAGACCCCTTGCTTCACAGGTGTTAGCGCTTGCACCGGCGGCCATCCATAGCTCGTGAGGCACCGCGCCGGCACGAACGGTCGCGGAGCCCTGCGTACCCGAGGAGCCGTCATGGTGATCCCCCGTCCCCGGTCCGTCCGATCCGGACCATCCCGTCTGACCATCCCCGCGCTGATTCTCGTCCTTGTCGTCGCCGGTGCCGCCCTGGCCACTTCGAGCCGAAACGCCGTGGCCGCCCCCGGGCCCGGCTCCATCGTGGGCGCGCAGTCCGGCCGCTGCGTCGACGTCCCCAACGGCAGCACCACGAACGGCACCCAGGTGCAGCTCTACGACTGCACGGGCGGCACGCCGCAGAACTGGACGTACACGTCGGCGAAGCAGTTCATGGTGTACGGCAGCAAGTGCCTGGACGCCAACGGCCAGGGCACCAGCCCGGGCACGGCCGTGATCATCTGGGACTGCAACGGCCAGGCCAACCAGCAGTGGAACGTCACCTCGGCCGGCACCATCACCGGCCAGCAGTCCGGGCTGTGCCTGGACGCCACGAACGCGGGCACCGCCAACGGCACCAGGATCATCCTGTGGACCTGCAACGGCCAGGCCAACCAGCGGTGGAACACCTCGGCCACGCCGTCGTCACCGCCGCCCACCTCGACGCCCCCGCCCGGGGGGCGGCCGTGCGACATCTACGCCGCGGGCGGCACGCCGTGCGTGGCCGCGCACAGCACCACCCGGGCGCTGTTCTCGGCGTACGGCGGCAACCTCTACCAGGTTCGCCGCGCCTCCGACAACGCCACCCGCAACATCGGGCTGCTGGGCAACGGCGGCTACGCCGACGCCGCCGCACAGGACGCGTTCTGCGCCGGTACGAGCTGCGTGATCACCGCCGTGTTCGACCAGTCGGGACGCGGGAACGACCTGTGGTACCAGGGCTCCGCGCAGGTCCCCGGCTCCACCTCCAGCCGGCCCGCGAACGCGACGAGCGAGTCGTTGACGGTCGGGGGCGCCCGGGCGTACTCGCTCTACATCAATCCCGGGAACAGCTACTGGCGCGACGGCCACCTGACCGGCGTCCCCACCGGCGCGGCCCCCGAGGGCATGTACATGGTGACCAGCGGCACCCACGTCAACAGCGGCTGCTGTTTCGACTACGGCAACAGCGAGACCACCCGCAGCGCCGACGCGGCCGGGGCGATGGACGCGATCAACTTCAGCACCAGCTGCTGGTTCGGCGGCTGCTCCGGCAGCGGCCCCTGGGTGCAGGCCGACCTGGAGTGGGGTCTCTACCCGGGTGGCAGCCAGTCCTGGAACCCGAACCAGCGGGCCTTCACCAACCGGTTCGTCACCGCCACCCTGAAGAACAACGGCACCTCGCGGTTCGCCATCAAGGGCAGCAACGCCCAGTCCGGTGGCCTCGCCACGCTCTACGACGGGTCGCTGCCGGCCGGCTACAGCCCGATGCGCAAGCAGGGCGCCATCATCCTGGGCAGCGGCGGCGACTGCTGCAAGCCCGGCGGCGGCGCGAACCTCAGCGCCGGCACCTTCTACGAGGGCGCCATGGTGGCGGGCTATCCGTCCGACGCGACCGAGAACGCCGTCCAAGCCGACATCGTCGCCGCCGGCTACCGCTGACCGGCGGGCGAGGCAAGCGACCACACCCCGCATTCGTGAAGGGACTCGTCATGTCCGAACCGAGACGGAGGCGCCGTCGCCCCCGACTGCTGGCGGCGCTGGCCGCCAGCGTCCTTGCCGCCGCCGGCGGCCTGACCCTCACCGCCGGACCCGCGCAGGCGGCCACCACGATCACCGTCAACGGCACCTCCGGCGGCCAGACGTTCGACGGGGTGGGCGCGGTCAGCGGCGGCGGCGGCAACAGCCGGCTGCTGATCGACTATCCGGAGCCGCAGCGCGGACAGATCCTGGACTACCTGTTCAAGCCCGGCTACGGCGCCGCGTTGCAGATCCTCAAGGTCGAGATGGGCGGCGACACCAACTCCACAAGCGGCTCGGAGCCGAGCCACGCACACGTGCGGGGCGACCTGAACTGCAACCGCGGCTACCAGTGGTGGATCATGGAGCAGGCCAAGGCCCGCAACCCCGCCATCAAGCTGGCGGCGCTGCCGTGGGGCGCTCCCGGCTGGATCGGCAACGGCAACTTCATGTCCCAGGACATGATCGACTACTTCGTGAGCTGGCTGGGCTGCGCGCGGCAGCACAACCTCACCATGGACTACATCACCGCCGCCCAGAACGAGAAGCGCACCGACGCCAACTGGACCATCAGCCTGCGCCAGGCGCTGAACGCCAACGGCTACAGCGGTGTGAAGATCATCTACGGGGACGACTACCCCGGCAGCTGGGGCCCGGCGAACGCGGTCGCCAGCAACACCACGCTACGCAACAGCATCGACGTGCTCAGCGGCCACTACCCGTGCGGCTACCTCAGCGCGCAGACCACCTGCACCGTCTCGTCCACCGCCACCAGCACCGGCAAGACGCTGTGGAACAGCGAGGGCGGATCGCAGGACTACAACGACGGCGCCAAGCCCCTCGCCCGCGGCATCAACCGGGGCTACATCGACGGCCGGATGGTCGCCTACCTCAACTGGGACCTGATCGCGGCGATCACGCCGAACCTGCCCTGGTCCACTGTCGGGCTGATCCTGGCCAACCAGCCGTGGTCCGGCTGGTACTCGGTCGGCAAGAACACCTGGGCGCTGGCGCACACCACCCAGTTCACCGCGCCCGGCTGGCGCTACCTGGACTCGTCCTCGGGCTACCTGGGCGGCAACCGCAACAACGGCAGCTACGTATCGTTGCGGTCGACCAGCAGCGGCGACTACAGCACGGTCATCGAGACCATGGACGCCACCGCGGCCCAGCAGGTCACCATGAACGTCACCGGCGGGCTGTCGACCGGCCAGGTGCACATCTGGGCCACGAACCTGAACTCGACGAACCCGAACGACTTCTTCGTCCGCGGCGCGGACATCACCCCGTCGGGCGGGTCGTTCTCGCTCACCGTCCAGCCCGGTCACCTCTACACCGTCACCACCACCAGCGGGCAGGGCAAGGGCACCGCCACCAGCCCGGCGCAGGGCTCGCTGGGCCTGCCGTACCGCGACGACTTCGACGGCTACGCCAGCGGACGGTTCCCGAAGTACCTCCAGGACATGCAGGGCGCGTTCGAGACCGTCGGCTGCGGCGGCGGGCGGGCCGGCATGTGCCTGCGCCAGATGTCCGCGCAGGCGCCGATCACCTGGAAGACGCTCGCCGACCCGGCGACCTACGGCGGGAACCTGAGCTGGGGCAACTACACGGTCTCCGCCGACGTCCTGCTCGAACAGGCCGGCTACGCCCAGATCATGGGGCGCGTCGGCAGCACCAACCTGGACCCGATCGGCCGGTACAACGCCTACTTCCTGCGGGTCACCGACTCCGGCGCGTGGTCCATCCTGCGCAACAACACCGCCGGGCAGCTCGTCACTCTGCGCAGCGGGAACGTCGCCGCGTTGGGCACCAACCGCTGGCACAGCCTCGCGCTCGGCTTCTCCGGCACCACCATCACCGCGACCATCGACGGCACGACCGTCGGCACGGCCACCGACTCCACGTTCGGCACCGGCCAGGTCGGCTTCGGCACCAGCCAGGGCGGGACCGCCCAGTTCGACAACCTGTCGGTGGTCGCCGGCCCGGGCGGCAACCCCGGGGGTACGAGCGGCGCGCTGCTCAACCCCAACTCCAGCCGCTGCCTGGACGTGCCGAACCAGTCCCAGACCAACGGCACGCAGGTGACGTTGTGGGAGTGCAACGGCGGCGCGAACCAGCAGTGGACGGCGACCTCCGGCCGCCAGCTCCAGGTGTACGGCAGCAAGTGCCTCGACGCCGAGAGCCAGGGCACCTCGTCCGGCACCCGGGTCATCATCTGGGACTGCAACGGCGGCACCAACCAGCAGTGGAACGTCAACACCGACGGCACGATCACCGGCGTCCAGTCCGGACTGTGCCTGAGCCCGAACGGCGGCGGGACCGGCAACGGCACCGCGATCGTCCTGTCCGCCTGCACGGGCGGCAGCAGCCAGAAATGGAGCCGGGCATGACGGCCCGACCTACCACACCCATCCGCCGCGGCGCGGCCAACCGGGGAGATGACCTGTGACCTCAACGCTATGGAGAACCGACCGCCGGACCAGACGATGGCTCGCGCTGGCCGTGACCATGCTCGCCCTGCTGGGGCTGGCCCCGGTCATCGCCGGAGAGCTGAGCCCGACCGCCGCCCGGGCGGACAACCCGATCGTGCAGAACATCTACACGGCCGACCCGGCACCGCTGGTCTACAACGGCCGCGTCTACCTCTACACCGGCCACGACGAGGACAACTCGACCTGGTTCACCATGAAGGAGTGGCGGGTCTACTCGTCCGACGACATGGTCAACTGGACCGACCACGGCTCACCGCTCAACCTCGCCACGTTCAGCTGGGCCAAGCAGGACGCGTGGGCCGGCCAGGCGGTCTACCGTAACGGCAAGTTCTACTGGTACGTGCCGATGGTCGTGCGGGCGACCGGCCAGATGGGCATCGGGGTGGCGGTGGCGGACAGCCCCACCGGGCCGTTCCGGGACGCCATCGGGCGCCCGCTGGTGAGCAACGGCGAGATCGACCCCACCGTGTTCATCGACGACGACGGCCAGGCATACCTGTACTGGGGCAACCCGCGCCTGTGGTACGTGAAGCTGAACTCGGACATGACCTCGTACTCGGGCAGCCCGACGCAGATCCCGCTGACCACCGCGGGCTTCGGGACGCGGACCGGAGACGCGAACCGGCCCACCCTCTACGAGGAGGGGCCCTGGGTCTACAAGCGCAACAACATCTACTACAACGTGTTCGCCGCCAAGTGCTGCTCGGAGTTCCTCGCCTACTCGACGGCGCCCGGCCCGCTGGGGCCGTGGACCTACCGCGGCACGGTCATGCCCACCCAGGGCAGCAGCTTCACCAACCACCCCGGGATCGTCGACTTCAAGGGTGGCTCCTACCTCTTCTACCACAACGGGGCCCTGCCCGGCGGCGGCGGTTTCACCAGGTCGGTGGCGGTGGAGAAGTTCTCCTACGGCGCGGACGGCTCGATCCCCACGATCAACATGACCACCACCGGCGCACCTCAGGTGGGCACGCTCAACCCGTACGTCCGGCAGGAGGCGGAGACGATCGCCTGGGGGCAGGGGATCGAGACCGAGCCGGCCAGCGGCGGGGGGATGAACGTCGGCTTCGTCGACAACGGTGACTACATCAAGGTCAAGGGCGTCGCCTTCGGCACCGGCGCGGCCTCGTTCACCGCGCGGGTGGCCTCGGCCGGCAGTGGCGGCACCATCGAGCTGCGCCTGGACGGCACCGGCGGCACGGTGGTGGGCACCTGCCGGGTCTCCGGCACCGGCGGCTGGCAGACCTGGGCCGACACGACCTGCGCGGTCAGCGGCGCCACCGGCACCCACGACCTGTACCTGCGGTTCACCGGCGGCAGCGGCTCGCTGTTCAACATCGACCACTGGCGGTTCACCCCCGCCGGGAGCACTCCCCCGCCCACGAACCCGCCGACCACCACGCCGCCGCCGATCGATCCCCCGCCGACCACCACGCCGCCCACGACCCCGCCGCCCACCACGCCGCCGCCGTCCGGTGGTGCCTGCACCGCGACCTACCGCACCACAAACTCCTGGTCCGGCGGGTTCCAGGCCGAGGTGACGGTCACCGCCGGCACCGCGGCGCTCAACGGCTGGTCGGTCCGGTGGAACCTCGCCGGCGGCCAGAGCATCAGCCAGGTCTGGAGCGGCACGCTGAGCACCAGCGGCTCCACGGCGACCGTCCGCAACGCGGAATACAACGGCTCGGTGCCGGCGTCCGGCTCGACCACGTTCGGCTTCGTGGCGAACGGCTCGCCCTCCACCCCGTCCCTGACCTGCACCAGCCCGTGAGAGGAACAGTCATGCGTACCCGAGCGAGAAGATGGCTCACCGCGGGCGCCGCGCTCGCCCTGCTGGCCGCCGGCGTGCTCACGTCCGCCGGCCCGGCGGGCGCCGAGTCCAACGGCGGCACCCGGGTGATGCCACTCGGTGACTCCATCACCGAGGGCACCCAGGTGCCGGGCGGCTACCGGATCGGCCTGTGGCAGCGGATGGCCGCCGGCGGCTACCGGGTCGACCTGGTCGGCTCCCAGTTCAACGGGCCGGGCAACCTCGGCGACCACGACCACGAGGGCCACCCCGGCTGGCGCATCGACCAGATCGACGCCAACATCACCGGCTGGCTGAACTCCTACCAGCCACGCACCGTGCTGCTGCACATCGGCACCAACGACATCCTGCAGAACTACAACGTCTCGACCGCGCCGAACCGGCTGTCGTCGCTGATCGACCGCATCACCAACACGGCGCCGAACGCGGACGTGTTCGTCGCGCAGATCATCCCGCTGGCGAACTCCGGCCAGGAGGCGGCGGTGCGCACGTTCAACGCCGCCATCCCTGGCATCGTGCAGTCGAAGGTGAACGCCGGCAAGCGGGTCCACCTGGTCGACCAGCACTCGGCGCTGACCACCGCCGACCTGATCGACGGCGTCCACCCGACCGCCACCGGCTACGACAAGATGGCCGCCGTCTGGTACCGCGCGTTGCAGTCGGTGTCCGGCAGCATCGGCACCCCCGGCAGCGGCGGGGGCACCTACCAGAACGTGCAACTGGTCGGCGTCGGCTCGGGCCGGTGCCTGGACGTGCCGAACGGCAGCACCACGAACGGCACCGCCGTGCAGTTGTACGACTGCTGGGGCGGCACCATGCAGCGCTGGACGTACACCTCGGCCAAGCAGTTGCAGGTGCTCGGCAACAAGTGCCTGGACGCCAACGGGCGGGGCACCGCCAACGGCACCAGCGTGATCATCTGGGACTGCAACGGCCAGCCCAACCAGCAGTGGAACCTCAACGCCGACGGCACGATCAGTGGGGTCCAGTCCGGGCGCTGCCTGGACGCGGCCGGCTACGGCACCGCCAACGGGACCAGGATCAACCTCTGGGACTGCCACGGCGGCACCAACCAGCGGTGGAGCGTGCGCGCCTGACCGGCACGCGACGGGCTCCCCGGCCCACGACGCCGGGGAGCCCCGCCCGCCGCATGACCAGCGGCGGGACCGGCGGGTACGTAGAGTGGGAGCCATGTCGAAGCCGCCGCTGCCCGAGCCCGCCGTCGCCATGCTGTCCAAGCCGAATCCCGCCGTCATCGCCACACTGCGCGACGGCCAGCCGGTGACCGCGGCCACCTGGTACCTCTGGGAGGACGGCCGCGTCCTGGTGAACATGGACGAGGGCCGCCGCCGGCTGGCGCACCTGCGCAGCGACCCCCGGGTCTCCCTGACGGTGCTGGACGAGGGGAACTGGTACACCCACGTCAGCCTCATCGGGCGGGTGGTCGAGGTGCGCGACGACGAGGGCCTGGCGGACATCGACCGGATCTCGCAGCACTACACCGGACGGCCGTACCCGCGACGGGACCGCGGCCGGGTCAGCGCGTGGATCGAGATCGAGCGCTGGCACGGGTGGGGCGCGCACAAGGACAACGACCAGACCGGCTGACCGCCGCCGCCCCCACGATGTCCGACCCATGCGCGAGAGTGTCGGGCATGACCGAATCGAAGGACCCGAAGACCGCGCTGCACCACTACCTCCGCGCGATCCGGGAGAACCTGATCTGGAAGCTCGACGGGCTGAGCGAACGCGAGGCCCGGCTTCCCCGCACCGCGACCGGCAACAACTTCCTGGGCCTGCTCAAGCACTGCCTGAACGTCGAGGCCGGCTACTTCGGGCCCACGTTCGGCCGCGAGTTCCCCAACCCCGGGGAACTGGTCGCGCTGGAGATGTTCGACGCGGACCCGCAGGCGGACTGGTACGCCCGGGAGGACGAGACCAAGGACGGGCTGATCGACCTCTACCGCCGGGTAGGAGCGTTCGCGGACGAGACGATCGAGACGCTGCCGCTGGACGCGCCGGGGCGGGTGCCGTGGTGGTATCCGGGCCGGCAGGACGTCACGCTGCACCAGATCATCGTGCACGTCTGCGTCGACCTGGCCCGGCACGCCGGTCACGCCGACATCATGCGCGAGCAGCACGACGCGGCGATCGGGCTGGGGCGGGAGAACCGGAACGTCCCCGACGGCTATGACTGGCCGGCGTACGTCAGTAAGCTGTCGGCGCTCGCGGACCGGTTCGCGTAGCCGGCCCTTCCGGTACTGCGGGCCGGAAGTTTCAACCATATTTCGGACAGCGGATCGACAGGATCAGCAGCATCGTGAAGCATCTATCCCATGAAAATCCGGCCCGCCGTCGCCCCGCCGGCCGCTGAGGACAGCGGTCCCGCGCAGCCGCCCGCCGATCCGCCCTCGGACGACAGCCCCACCGACGAGCGCCCGACGGACGGCAGCCGCCGGTGGCGGCCGAACCCGGAGTGGACGCTGGCGATCCTGGGCAGTCTGCTGCTGGCGGTGGTGCTGACCTGGCCGACGTTGCGGCACCCGGCGACCACGATCCCCGGCGACCTGGGCGACCCGACGTTGCAGGCGTGGCAGGTCGCCTGGTCGGGACACGCCCTGCTCAACGACCCGGCCAACCTGTGGAACTCGAACACGTTCTATCCGGAGCGCTACACCTACGCCTACAGCGACACGCTGCTCGGCTACGCGCCGTTCGGGATGCTCGGCTCCGGATTCGAGGCCGCGCTGATCCGCTACAACGTGCTCTACGTGCTGTTGCACGCGCTGGCGTTCGTCGGGGCGTACGCGCTGGCCCGGCAGCTCGGCGCGAACCGCTGGGGCGGTGCGGTCGCCGGGGTGGCGTGGGCGTACGCGCCGTGGCGGCTGGCGCACTCCGGCCACCTGAACATCCTGTCCAGCGGCGGGATCGCGCTGGCGCTGGCGATGCTGGCGCGTGGCCACGGCTGGTCGCTGCGCCACGGATACCGCCCGGAGCGCCGTCGGCCCGGCTGGGCGGTGGCCGGGTGGCTCGTCGCGGCCTGGCAGGTCACGCTCGGCTTCGGCATCGGGCTGCCGCTCGTCTACTTCCTGCTGGCCGCCGCGCTGGTGGCGGCCGGCTGCTACGGCTGGTCCTGGTGGCGCAAGCGGGAACGGCCCCCGTTCGGCCGGCGGCTGCTCGTCGCGGACCTGGCCGGTGGCGCCGTGTTCGGCACCGTCACGCTGCTGCTCGGGCTGGTCTACCTGCGCGTGGTCGACCTCAACCCGCAGGCCGTCCGGTCGCTGGACTGGACCAAGATGTTCTCCCCGCCGCTGATCGGGTTCGTCACCGCGCCCGGCGACTCGTGGCTGTGGGGGGAACGGCACGCCGCCGCCCGCGAACAGCTCACCTGGCCGCCGGAGATGGCACTGCTACCAGGCATGACGCTGATCGGGCTGGCCGCGGCGGGGCTGTTCGTCTCGGCCTTCCCGGTGCGGCACCGGGTCACGCTGGGCCTCGGCGTGGCCGGCACCGTGCTGCTGGGCCTCGGTTCCACGCTCGGCGGGGACGGCGAACCCGGCTACCTGACGCTGTCCCGGCTCCTGCCGGGCTGGGACGCGTTGCGCACCCCGGGCCGGATGATGCACTGGACCAGCCTGTTGCTGGCCGTGCTGGCGGCCGGGCTGGTGACCGCGCTGGCCGAGTCGTGGCGCCGGCCGGCGGCGGCGCGCGCGTCCCGGGCCGTCGCGGCACTGGTCCTGCTGGTGCCGCTCGCCCTGGTCACGCTGGAGGGCGTCAACCGTACGCCGCACCCGGTCGTGCCGACGCCACCGGCGGCGATGCGGACCGCGCCGGAACCCATGCTGGTGCTGCCCGCCGGTGGGGTGGGCGACCTGAACTACATGCTGTGGTCGACCGACGGGTTCCCCCGGATCACCAACGGGCTCGGCGGTTTCGAGCCGGTCACCCAGGCCCAGACCCGGGTCGCCGTGGCCTCGTTCCCCGACGCGGGCAGCGTGGCGTACCTGCGCGGGATCGGCGTGCGGTCGGTCGTCGCGGTGCCGAGCCGCGCGGCGGGGACGCCGTGGGAGGGCATCGAGACCCGGCCGGTCGACGGGCTGGGCATCACCCGGGAGGATGTCGATGGCACGCTTGTCTACCGCCTCTGACGCCGGGTGCCCGGGCGCGGGCCGGGCACGGTGAGCGCCGTGCGGTTGTCAGTGGTGGTGCCCTGCTTCAACGAGGAAGCGTCGGTGGAGCGGCTGCACGAGATGCTCAGCGTCGCGTTCGCCGAACTGCAGGACGTGGACGTCGAGGTGGTGTACGTCGACGACGGCAGCGAGGACGGCACGCTTGCGGCGCTGCGCCGGCTCGCCGCCGCCGACCCGGCCGTCTGCTACACGTCGCTGAGCCGCAACTTCGGCAAGGAGGCGGCCATGCTCGCCGGCCTGCGCCGGGCCACCGGCGACGCGGTGGTCATCATGGACGCCGACCTGCAACATCCGCCGCGGTTGCTGCCCGAGATGGTGATGCTCTACCGCCAGGGCTTCGACCAGGTGATCGCCCGCCGGGACCGGCGTGGGGACCGGTTCATCCGGATGGTCGCCTCGCGCTCCTTCTACCGCCTGGTCAACTGGTGGATAGACGTCCGCCTGCTCGACGGCGCGGGCGACTTCCGGCTGCTGTCCCGGCTCGCGGTGAACGCGATCCTGGCCATGCCGGAATACAACCGCTTCTCCAAGGGCCTGTTCTCGTGGATCGGCTTCCGCACGGCGGTGGTGGCGCACCGCAACGAGACCCGGCAGGCCGGGCACAGCCGCTGGACGTTCGGCAAGCTGTTCAACTACGCGTTCGACGGCCTGCTGTCGTTCAACAACCGGCCGCTGCGCCTGGCCATCTACGGCGGGCTGTTCCTCACGCTCATCGCGGTGGGCTACATGGCCTGGGTGGTAGCGGACGCCGTGGAGAAGGGCATCGACGTGCCCGGCTACACCACGATCATCGTCAGCGTGATCGGGCTCGGCGGCATCCAGATGATGATCCTCGGGGTGATCGGCGAGTACATCGGCCGGATCTACTACGAGACCAAGCGCCGCCCGCACTATCTGGTGCAGGAGACCGAGCGCCTCGTCGATACCCCCGGCCGGGCGTCCCGGCTTCCGGAGCAGCGTACGGCCACCGGCGAATCGATGGCCGGCGAAACCGGCTGAGCGCCTCCGATCGGTGGCCGCCGATAGCGCCGAAAAGCTGTCTTTTCGCAGGTGGCGGGCGGTTGCTATGGTCGCCGCGACGCCGGAGACCGGCGCCGAGGAAAGGGTTGCGATGGGGCTGATGGACAAGCTCCGGGGCGAGCTCATCGACATCATCGAGTGGCTGGACGACAGCCGCGACACGATGGTCTGGCGATTCCCCCGGTATCAGAACGAGATCAAGATGGGCGCCCAACTGGTCGTCCGGGAGTCCCAGACGGCGGTGTTCGTCAACGAGGGGAAGATCGCCGACGTCTTCGCACCGGGGACGTACACGCTGGAGACCCGCAACCTGCCGATCCTGTCCACCCTGAAGGGCTGGAAGTACGGCTTCAACTCTCCGTTCAAGGCCGAGGTGTACTTCGTCAACACCCGGCAGTTCACGGACATGAAGTGGGGCACCCAGAACCCGGTCATCCTGCGCGACGCCGAGTTCGGTGTGGTGCGGGTGCGGGCGTTCGGCGCCTTCGCGGCCCGAGTGGTGGACGCGGCGCGGCTGCTACGGGAACTGGTCGGCACCGACCCTCAGTTCCGCACCGAGGAGGTGCAGGAGTACCTGCGGCAGCTCATGGTCGGGCGGCTCGGCGGCGCGCTCGCCACGGCCGGGGTGCCGCTGCTGGACCTCGCGGCGCACCAGGACGCGATCGGCCGGCGGCTGGCCGCCGTGCTGACCGAGGAACTGGCCGAGGTCGGTATCGCGATCCCCAAGTTCGTCATCGAGAACGTGTCGGTGCCGCCGGAGGTCGAGAAGGCGCTGGACAAGCGGACCAGCATGGGCGCGGTCGGCGACCTGGACCGGTACACCCGCTTCCAGGCGGCGAACGCGATGGAGGCCGCGGCGAACAACCCGGGTGGCGAGGCGGGCGCGGGCATCGGCCTCGGCCTCGGCATGGCGATGGGCCAGCAGATGGCCCGGTCGATGGGCGGGGGCGCGGCCACGCAGCCGGTGCCGGCCCAGCCGGCCCCCGCGCAGCCGGCCGCCGCCGAGCCGCCGCCGCTGCCGGACCAGGCCCAGTGGTACGTCGGCGTCGGCGGCCAGCGGCAGGGCCCGTACGACCTCGGTGGGCTGGCCGAGCAGGCGGGTGCGGGCGCGCTCGGCGCGGACACGCTCGTCTGGCGCGCCGGCATGGCGCAGTGGCAGCCCGCCGGGCAGGTGCCCGAGCTGGCGTCGGTCCTCGCCAGCGTCCCGCCGCCGCTGCCGCCGGCATGAGCGACACGGCTGTCTCGCCGCCCTCGTACCAGTGCGGGGGGTGCGGCGCCCGGGTGGAGTACGCGCCGGGCACCACCACGCTGAGCTGCCCGTACTGCGGGTACCGGCAGGAGATCGCCGGCGCCGGCCGGGAGGTGCGCGAGCACGCGTACGCGGAACTGGCGTCGCTGCCCCGCAAGCCGGTGGCGAGCGTCGGGGCGCACACGTTCGTCTGCCCGGGCTGCGGCGCCCGGACGGAGAGCGACGCGCTGGCACAGCGCTGCCAGTTCTGCGCCACCCCGCTGGTGGCCGACGCCGGAGCGGGTGAGCTGATCGCGCCGGAGGCGGTGCTGCCGTTCGCCGTCGACCGTAACGGCGTGCGGACGGCCCTGGGCCAGTGGTGCGGCAGCCGCTGGTTCGCGCCCGGGAGCCTGAAGAAGATCACCGAGGCGGAGACGCTGAAGGGCACGTACCTGCCGCACTGGACGTTCGACGCGCGGACCGTGTCGGACTACCAGGGTCAGCGGGGCGAGCACTACTACGTCACCGAGACGTACACGGTGACGGTCGACGGCAAGCAGGAGACGCGGACCCGGCAGGTGCGGCACACCCGGTGGCATCCGGCCGCCGGCACCGTCCGCCGGGACTTCGACGATGTGCTGGTGCCCGCCACCACCCACCTGCCCACCGAGCAGTTGGACAAGCTTGCGCCGTGGCCGCTGGCCGAGGTGACCGCCTACCACGGCGACTACCTGGCCGGATACCAGGCCCTGCGGTACGACACCGAGCCCGAGGCAGGGCTGACCGAGGCGAAGGCGCGGATGGCGCCGGTCATCGAGCGGGACTGCCGGTCGGACATCGGCGGCGACGAGCAGCGGGTGTCCGCCGTCGACACCACGTACTCCGACGTGTCGTACAAGCTGGTCCTGCTGCCGGTGTGGATCGCCGCGTACCTGCACGCCGGGCGGTCGTACCAGGTGCTGGTGAACGCGCGGACCGGTCAGGTCATCGGCGAGCGCCCCTACAGTGCGGCGAAGATCGCGGCGGCGGTGCTGGCCGCGCTCGCGCTCGTCGCGGCGATCGTGGTGGCGTACGCGATGAGCCGCTGACGCGTACGGGCCACCGGTGTGCCGCACCGGTGGCCCGTACGCATCGCGCGAGGTGACTGCCCGAGCGGCCGATGCGCCGCCGGGCCGGTCCGCAGGACAGTGAGGGCACGACCACCATCGGCCGGGCGGCGGCGGAGGGGAAACCCGATGGACTCACTGCGAAAGACGTCGCTGGTCGCGGGCGGCGCCTATCTGCTCACCTTCGTCTCGATCCCCACCCTGACCCTGTACGCCCCGATCCGCGAGGCGGACTACGTCCTGGGCACCACGTCGGACGCCCCGGTCGTCCTCGGTGGCGTGCTGGAGATGATCGTCGCGCTCGCCTGCGTCGGCACCGCCGTCGCGCTGTACCCGGTGCTCAAGCACCAGGGCCCGGCCCGGGCGCTGGGTTTCGCCGGCGCCCGGGGCCTGGAGGCAGCCGGCATCCTCGTCGGCGTCGCGAGCGTCCTGACGCTCGTCGCGCTGCGGCGGTCCGGGGCCGGGCCGGACGCGCTCGTCACCGGCCAGGCGCTCGTCGCCTTCTACGACTCGGTGTTCCTGCTCAGCCAGTCGCTCCTGCCGGCAGTGAACGCGCTGCTGGTGGGCACCCTGCTGTACCAGTCCCGCCTCGTGCCGCGCGTGCTGCCGGTGCTCGGTCTCGTCGGCGCGCCACTGCTCGTCGCCTCCGACCTCGGCGTCCTGTTCGGCGCCTGGGACCGGCTGTCGCCGGTGACGGCTGTCGCCGCGCTCCCCATCGCGGTGTGGGAGTTCTCGCTCGGTGTCTACCTGGTCGTGAAGGGCTTCCGGCCCTCGCCCGTCCCGGCCGGCGCGGTCGAGCCCCGGCCGGTCCAGGACGCCACCGTCTGAGCCGGGTCAGGCCCGCGCGCCGCCGTCGACCCGCAGCACCGTGCCGGTGACGAAGGAGGCGCGGTCGCTGAGCAGCCAGGCGGCGGCCTGGGCGATCTCGTCGGGCTCGGCGGCCCGGCGCAACGGCGTGGCGGCCGCGAGCCGGTCGATGATGCCCGGCGACTCGGCGTCCCAGGAGCGCATCATCTCGGTGAGCGTACTGCCCGGGGCGATCGCGTTGACGCGGATGCCCTCCGGCCCGTAGGTGACCGCGGCGGACTCGGTAAGGCTGTTCACGGCGCGCTTCATCGCCCCGTACGCGGGCAGTTCGGGGTTGCCCATCAGGCTGCCGACGCTGGAGTTGTTGACGATCGCGCCGGTGCCGGCGGTGGCCCGGATCGCGGCGACCTCGGCGACCATGGCGAGCCACGGTCCCTTGAGGTTGACGGCGTAGACGTGGTCGAAGTCGTCTTCGCGCACCCGGTCCATCGGTCCGGGCGGCACGATCGTCGCGCCGTTGTTGAAGGCGACGTCGAGGCGGCCGTACACCTCGACGGCGCGGTCGACGGCGGCACGCACGCTCGCCGCTTCGGCCAGGTCGCAGACGACGTACTCGGCGGTGCCGCCCGTGGCCCGGATCTGCTCGGTGACCGCCTTCAGCTGTTCCTCGGTCCGGGCGGCGAGCAGCACCCGGGCGCCCTCGGCGGCGAACAGCCGGGCCGCCGCGGCGCCGATGCCGCGCCCGGCGCCGGTGATGAAGGCGACCTTGCCGGCCAGCAGGCCGGTGGTGGGGTGGACGGTCGTGTCGGTTCGTGTGGTGTCCATGCCGGCAAGCCTGCGTCCGGTCGCGGAGCCCATCCAGGTACGGCCGGTACCTGGTTACGCGCCGCCGCGCACGGGCACACTGGGGTCGTGGACCGACGTGAGCTGGCAGTGTTCCTGCGCAGCAGGCGGGAACAGATCGCACCGGCCGACGTGGGCCTGCCCGCCGGACGGCGGCGCCGCACCCCCGGGTTGCGTCGCGAGGAGGTGGCGCGGCTGGCGTTCATCTCGACCGAGTACTACACGCGGCTGGAGCAGGGCCGGGGTCCGCGTCCGTCGCGGGAGGTGCTGGCCGGGCTGGCCCGCGCGCTGCGGCTCTCCGACGCCGAACGCGACCACCTCCACCACCTGGCCGGGGAGCCGCCCGCGCCGCCGCCCGGGCCACCCCGGGAGGTACGCCAGAGCGTGCTGGACCTGCTGCACCGGCTGCCGCAGGCGGCGGCGTTCGTGACCTCGGCGGCGTTCGAGGTGATCGCCTGGAACGACCTCGCGGCGGCGCTCATGGAGGACTTCTCCGCGGTGTCCCGGCGGGACCGCAACCTGGTCCGCCGTGCCTTCCTCGGCCCGCACCTGATGTACGGCGTGTCGGACGCGAGCGAGTTCGCCCGCCACTCGGTCGGACGGCTGCGCGCCGCCGCGGCCCGCTATCCGGACGATCCGGAGATGGCCGCGCTGATCGCGGAGCTGCTCGCCGGGAGCGAGGAGTTCGCCCGCCTGTGGGCCTCGCACGAGGTGGGCGGCGCACGGACGCTGTGCAAGACGTTCCGGCACCCGCTGGTCGGGCCGGTGACTGTCAACTGCGACGTCCTCGACATCACCGACCGCGACCAGCAGGTGGTCATCTACACCGCCACCCCCGGCTCACCGTCGGAGGAGGCGCTGCGGCTGCTCTCCGTGATCGGCACGCAGCGCATGACGGTGGAGCACTGAGCCACCCGGCGACGGCACGTCAGCAGCCGATCCGGCTGGACCCGACGGCGGCGTCGTCGTACCAGAGGGTGTCGGCGCCGCCGCCGTAGCTCTCCCAGCCCAGCTTCAGGTCGGTGAGCTGCGGTCGCCAGGTGCGGTTGTACCACTGGCCGTCGATGTCGTGCGTCGGCACGCCGTCGGCGGTCAGCCCGGTCACCGCGACGCCGTCCAGCCAGGTACGCAGTTGACCGGCCGAACCGTCCACCATGAACTCGAGGCAGGCCCAGCGGTTGGTGGGCAGCGGCACGCTCTGCGCCACCCCGGCCGGGCTCTGCTCGGGCAGCGTGGCGTCGTCGGAGGCGCGGTTCCACTGGAGCGCGCCGTTCTGGCCGCCCAGCCGCAGGTCCCGGTTGCCGTCGGCGGCGTCGGCCATGGTGATCATCGTGGTGTGGTCGGTGGGCTGGGCGGTGGTGTGCCGCACCCAGATCCGGGCGTACCTGACGCTGCCCAGGCCGCTGAGGTTCTTCGTGGTCCGGACGAACACGTGGTTGCAGTACCCGGCCGCGCCGTTGATGCGGACCGCGCGGCTGCCGCTGTGCGTGGTGGACGTGTCGATGGTGGCCGTGCCGGCGCCGGAACAGTCCGGGCTCACCACGCTCCAGTCACCCGACGGCGTCGAACCGGTCTGGTTCTCGAAACCGTCGCAGAGCACCGCCCCCGCGCACCCGCTCGGCGGTGGGGTGGTCGGCGGCGCCGTCGTGGGAGGTGCCGTGGTCGGCGGCGCGGTCGTCGGCGGCGCCGTGGTCGGCGGCGCCGTCGTGGGCGGGGCGGTCGTGGGCGGGGCTGAGGTCGGCGGCGCCGTGGTGGGCGGCGGTGTGGTCGGGCCGGCGCCGTTGCACGGTACGCCGTTCAGGCTGAACCCGGTCGGCGTGCCGCCTGCGGCGCCGAATGTGCCCTGCACGCCGAACTCGGTCGAGCCGCCGGCCGAGATGCTGCCGTTGTACGACACGTTGCGGGCGGTCACCGTCGACCCGGACTGGCTGACTGTGGCGTTCCAGCCGTTCGTCACGCGCTCGTCCCCGGCGTACGTCCAGGTTACGGTCCAGCCGGAGACGGCTGTGTCACCCGGTGACACCTTGATGTTCGCGGTGAACCCGCCGGGCCACTGGTTGGGTGTGTAGTCGACCCGGCAGCCCTGCGCGGCCGCGGCCGGGCCGGTGAGCAGGGCCGTACCGGCCGCGGTGACGGCGGCCAGCGCGGCGACGGCCGCCACGAGCGGTGCGGGTCGGGCACGGAGAATCGTCATGGAGAGTCCTTCGACGTCGGGCAGGGCGCGGCGGCACGCGTCCCGGATCGGACGCGGCGGCGCGCGAGGATGCGGCGCGGCGATGCGCCAGGGTGAGTGGTCGATGCGTACGACCGATGTGCCCGGCTCGAAGGCGGCCCGGTCAAGCCGCCGAGGTCCGCGGACCTCGGCGGCGCCCGAGTCCAATCTATTTATCGCCGCCTATCAAATCAATGTCTGCGCCCGCGCCGCTCAGCGGTGGTTGCCAGCCGTCCCGATAGCGCACGCCGCCGGGCCGCAGCCGGATCCGGTCGTGCGCCGTTCCCGCGACGGGCTCGGTCCGGATGACCGCCGGCCGGTCCACGACGACGCAGACGTCCTCCCCCGGCCACCACCAGCCGCCGGAGCGGGCCAGGCCGGCCCAGGTGTCGAGGTGCCCGTCCTCGTCCGGCCCGTACCGGGCGAGGCCGAGCCGGCGCAGCACGTCGTAGTACGCGATCCATGACGCGTCCTGCTGCCCGTACCAGCACACGGGCACCGGGCCGCCGCTCGCCAGCGCCGCACGCACCGGCAGGTAGAGCCCGTGCGCGAGGCTGCGGTGCAGCGCCGCGCGTACCCCCTGGTGCAGCACGACGGCGAGCGGTACGCCGCTGTCGAGGGCCCGCTGCGGCGGCAGCTCGGGCCACGGCTCCCTGGCCTTACCGGTGCGGGCGGGTGACAGCTCGGGATCGGTGTGCGCCACGCCCGCGCTGAGGGCACCCCGGAGCTGGGACACGATCATGGCGATGTCGCTCGCCACCAGCGGCGTCCTGGGCGGCCGTGCCGCCCGGATGCGGTCGTGGAGCGAGTCGAGTGTGGGCCAGCCGGCGACCAGGGGAATCGCCTTGGCCGGCGAGTCGACCCACTCGAACCGGGGTCGCGGCCGCGACGCCCTCGCGTAGACGGCGGTCAGGCAGCGCTCGGCGGCCGGCCGGTCGGCCGGCTGCGTGTTCAGGGCGTGGTCGAGCCATTCCTGGCGGATCCGGACCGCCTGCTGCCACAGGCCGCCGGGGTCACCGCCGCGAACGGCCTGCGGGATCGTCGCGGCGCCGTCGCGCCGCGTGCGGGCGCTCATCGCGCCGGGGCGTCGCCGCCCTTCAGGTAGGAGATCATGGCCCGACTCTGACTCACGGCGCGGCATCGCTCAAGCGAATTCCGGCCATATAGTGACCGCGTTCGCCGTGCCCGAGGGAGAGAAGGGAACACCGCTGACCGTGGACAGTGACCGCTTGACCCGACCCCCCGTCATCACCGCGCAGATGCTCGTCCGCCGGCCCGCCGCCGAGGTCTTCCAGGCGTTCGCCGACCCGGCGGTGACCACGAGGTTCTGGTTCACCAGGAGCAGCGGCCGGCTGGAACCCGGCGCCACTGTCACCTGGGAGTGGGAGATGTACGGCGTCTCCACCGTCGTCACCGTCAAGGACGTGGAGGAGAACCGCCGCATCCTGGTCGAGTGGGATCCGGAGTCACCCACCCAGGTCGAGTGGCGGTTCCTGCCGGGCGAGGGCGACACCACGCTGGTCCGGATCACCGAGAGCGGCTTCGCCGGCACCGCCGACCAGGCCGTGGGCAGGGCGATCGACTCGATGGGCGGGTTCACCATGGTCCTCTGCGCCTGCAAAGCGCTGCTCGAGCAGGGTGTGCTGCTGAACGCGGTCGCGGACGCCCACCCGAGCGGCTTCGGGGACTGACCGGGTCGGCTGCGGGCGGGCCGGGCCCACCCGCAGCCCTGCACGGGCGGCTGCCGGAGCCCGAAGCCAGCGGAGCACGTGGTGGCCGTCACTGTTCGTCGACCGCCCCGGAACGAGGTTGGTCAGGCCGAGCATCGCCCCGACGAACGCGGCGCCGAGCATCGCCGGCCGCGTCCACGCCGTACCGGTGGACGCCGACGCGACGACCAGCGCCGCCGCGGCGCACAGATTGGCCGACGGGCCACCGAGATAGAACAGCACCATTCGCAGCGGCAATGCCGTCATCGACGGCGAAGGCCCTACCGACACCTCGTTGCGCCAACCGTTGAAGGGCGCGATGCGTACCGCGACGACCGGCAGGCGCAGCAGCTTCGCCACGACGAGGTGTCCGCACTCGTGCAGGACGAGGTGCGGCCACAACGACACGCAGGTGAGGCCGGCGGCGGCCATCGCACCCGGGACGGACTCGGTGACGAGCAGCGCGAACGCCGCCGACTCCACCGCCAGGAGGAGTGACACGGCGACCAGCCGGCGGCGGAGCTTCACCGGAAGAGGGTACGGCCGGGTGACGGGCGGCGTGGCCCCACTGCGTGGCGCGGCTGTCAGCGATGAGTTCGCCCGCCCTGGCCGGTCTGAACTGGTGCGTCCGATCGGATGCGGAACACCAGCCGACCGCAGGAGGAACGATGACCACGACCGTTGCCGACACCACTCCCCCGCCCGTCGCCCGCGGGCTGCACCGGACGCTTTGGGTGCTCCAGATCCTCCTCGGCGTCTTCTTCATCGTCGCCTCGGCCGGCCCCAAGCTGTTCGGCGAGACGAACGCGGTCCAGTCCTTCGAGGACATGGGCGCCGCGCCCTGGTTCCGCTACTTCATCGGCCTCGTGGAGCTGGCCGGTGGCATCGGGCTGCTCGTGCCGCGACTGGCCGGCCTGGCCGCCGTCGGGCTCGCGCTGCTCATGCTCGGCGCCGCCGTCACCCAGGCGTTCATCCTGGACGGCGGCGCGCTGGTGCTCACCCCGGTGGTGCTGTTCGCGCTGTTCGTGTTCATCGCGTGGGGCCGCCGCCACTCGATCGGCCGGCTCCTGCGGCGCTGAGCCGGGGGTGCGCCGGCCGGCCCGTCAGGGCCACCAGTGCACCCCCGGGTTCACCCGCCCGAACCAGTCGAAGACGGCCATGTTGTCCCACTGGTTCCCGGTGCCGTTGATGTTCGCCGGGTCCCAGCCGTTGCCGCTGACCGCGTACCAGGTCGGCTCCCAGTAGAAGACACCGATCGCGCCGGCGTTGCGGGCGGTGTTCTGCACCCAGTCGAACTCCTGGGCCTGCCCGGCCCAGGTCGCGCTGATGCCGTCGCAGGTCGCGTCGCCGATGGCGTTCGGCTCGCCGTCGGCGTTGTCGCGGGTGAAGGGGTACGCGGTCTCCACGATCACCACCGGCTTCCCGTAGCGGCCGCGCAGGTCGACGATGTTGTTGTAGAGGTTGGCCAGGCTGCCGTGCCACATGCAGTAGTACGACAGGGCGGTCATGTCCCACTGCACGCCCTGCGCCCGGATGCCGTCGTAGAACCACCGTGCGTTGGCGTTGCTGTCGGCGTTCGCGGTGTGGATCATCACCGGGATGCTGCTGCCGCAGGTCTTGACCGCGTTGTAGCCCTGCTTGAGCAGCCAGGCCAGCGGGGCGAAGTCGTTGTTGACGACCCTGCCCTCGTTCCACAGCATCCCGACGTTGATCTCGTTGCCGATCTGCACGCTGTCCGGCGGCGTGCCCTGCCCCCGCAGGGCGGTGCAGACGTCGTACGTGAAGGCGTACACGTCGTCGCGCAACTGGCTGAGGCTGTGGCCGGCCCAGGCGGCCGGCTTGTACTGCTTGCCCGGGTCGGCCCAGGTGTCGGAGTAGTGGAAGTCGATCAGCACCTTGAGGCCCTTGGCCTTCGCCGTACGCGCCTGGACGAGCACCTTGCTCTTGTTGTTGTAGCCGCTGCGCGGGTTGTTCCAGACGCGCAGCCGGACGTAGTTGACGCCGACGGACCGGAGGATGTCCAGCGGGTCGCGGGCCACCCCGTTGGCGTCGTAGTACTGAGCGCCCAGGTCCAGGCTGCGCTGCAAGGAGGAGACGTCGGCGCCGCGCATGGTGAGCGTGTTGGCGGCGGCGACCGGCGCGGGCGTACCCCCGAATGTGGTGGTGACGGCGAGGACGACGGCCGTGACGGCCCCGACCAGGGTGCGGTGGCGGTGCGATGTGCTCACGATGCTCCTCTCAGCCGGTCGCGGACGGTGCTCAGCCCACCGCGCAGGGGGCCCCGTTGAGCGAGAAGGCGGTCGGCGGCGCGTCGCTCGCGCTCCACCGCCCCTGGAAGCCGAACGTCGCGGAGCCGTTCGGCGCGATGAGGCGGTTCCAGTCGGCGTTGCGGGCGGTCACCGCGGCGCCGGTCTGGCTGACTGTGGCGTTCCACGCGGTGGTGACCTGCTGGTCCCCCGGGAAGCCGAAGGTGAGGGTCCAGCCGTCGACGGGCGCCGTGCCGGTGTTCTGGACCGTCACCGCCGTCACGAAGCCACCCGGCCACTCGGACTGGTTCCGGTAGGTGACCCGGCAGGTCGACGGCGGCGGTGGCGTGGGCGTCGTGGGCACGGTGACCGTGTTGGAGGCGATCGACACGTTGCCGGCGGCGTCGCGGGCCCGCACGTAGTACAGCGTGCGCAGCGGCGTCGGCGCCGGCAGCGACATCGTGTACGTGGTGCCCGGCACGGTGGCGACGCGCGTGGAGGTGAACCAGCCGTCGAACCGGTAGACGTCGTAGGCGAGCACGCCGACGTCGTCTGTCGACGGTGACCACGACAGCCTGGCGGTCGAGTCGGTCACCTCGCCGACCGTGAGGTTCCCCGGTGCGCTGGGCGGGGTGGTGTCCGGGCCGGTGTCCGTCACCGGCGTGACCACTGTCAGCGGGTCGCTGGCGGGCGAGCGACGGTTGTCCCCGTCCCGGGCCGACACCCGGAACGTGTACTGCCGGCCCGGCTGGATGTAGTTGGTGACCGTCGCGGTGGTGACGTCGCCGAGGCTGAGGCTGTAGACCACGTCGTCGAACGGGCTGAGGTAGACGATGTCGTACCCGACGACGGGGCAGCAGCCGCGCGTGGCGGCCGTCCAGGTGAGCGTGACGGACGTGCTCCGTACCTGGGTGGCGGTCAGGTTCGTGGGCGCGCTCGGCGGGAACGGCGTGGTGCTGGGCGGGTCGGGCGGCTTGGGCGTCGACGTCGGCGTCACGGTCCCGGTCGGGTCCGCGACGGGCGTCGCGGACCCGCCGGGCGCCGGAGCGGCAGCGGGGTACGCGGTGCCGGCGTCCGCCGGCGGGGCGGCGCTCAGGGCGGTGACGAGTACGGCGGTGGACAGCGCGACGGCGACCGGCAGACCCGGCCGCAGGCGGCGCAGAAGTGAGGACGAGGAGACGGCGGCCATGGGTAGACGATGCCCGCAATGCATCGATGATCGCCAACGTGTCCCACGCCTCGGCCGGCGCGACGAACTCCGCCTCATTCGTCGTTTCGCGCCGCTTATGTCAGCAATAGGCCACAATCGGAGAGACAGGGTGAGCCGCTGCGGAACGGCCCACCGCACGCACGAAAGGCTGGACGGGACGCGGCGATGGCCACCTTCGAGTACCGCTGCCCGCAGGACGGCAGCTTCGACGTCGTGACGCCGGTCGGCACCGCGGACCCGTCGACGGGGTGCCCCCGGTGCGGGTTGCCGGCGGCCCGGGTGTTCTCCGCGCCCCGGCTCGCCCGCATGCCGGCGGCGCTGCGCGACGCCATGGACCGGACCGAGCGCAGCGCGGAGCAGCCGGAGGTGGTCGGGCGGGTGCCCGGCCGTCGTCCGGCACGCCGCTCGACGAACCCGGCCCACGCCCGTCTGCCCCGATGGTGACCGGGCTCGGGCAGTCCACCTGACCCGCCGCGGCGGGACGCACGAGAAGGGCTCGACACCGTGCCTGAACTGCTGTTCCCTCTAGACTCGACGAAGAGGTTCACCGACCAGGAGAAGGTCGGGCACAACCGCTGGCATCCCGACATCCCGCCCGTGGCGACGGTACGGCCCGGACAGTCGTTCCGCGTCCACTGCCGCGAGTGGTTCGACGGCGCGATCCACAACGACGACTCCGCCGAGGACATCCGGGATGCTCCGCTGACCCGGGTCCACGCTCTCAGCGGCCCGTTCGCCGTCGAGGGCGCCGAGCCGGGCGACCTGCTCATGGTCGACATCCTCGACATGGGCCCCATCCCGCAGGAGTCCGGTCCGCTGGCCGGCCAGGGCTGGGGCTACACGGGCATCTTCCCCACCGGCAACGGCGGCGGCTTCCTGACCGAGCAGTTCCCCGACGCCTACAAGGCGGTCTGGGACTTCAGCGGCCGCAAGGCCACCTCCCGGCACATCCCCGGGGTGTCGTTCACCGGGATCGCCCACCCGGGGCTGATGGGCACCGCCCCGTCCGCGTCGCTGCTGGCGACCTGGAACCAGCGGGAGGGGGCGCTGATCGCGACCGCGCCCGACCGGGTGCCGCCCCTGGCCCTGCCCCCCGAGCCGCAGGACGCGATCCTAGGCAGCCTCACCGGCGCCGACTTCGACCGGGTGGCCGGGGAGGCGGCGCGTACCGCCCCGCCCCGGGAGAACGGCGGGAACCAGGACATCAAGAACTTCACAGTCGGCAGCCGGGTCTTCTACCCGGTGTTCGTGCCGGGCGCCAACCTGTCGCTGGGCGACCTGCACTTCTCCCAGGGCGACGGAGAGATCACCTTCTGCGGCGCCATCGAGATGGGCGGCTTCGTCGACCTGCACGTAGACCTGATCAAGAACGGCATGCAGACGTACGGCGTCGCCGAGAACACGATCTTCATCCCGGGCGACAACCCGCCGCAGTTCAGCCAGTGGCTGGCCTTCTCCGGGCTCTCGGTCACCCTCGACGGCGAACAGCGGTACCTCGACTCGCAGCTCGCCTACCAGCGCGCCTGCCTGCACGCCATCGACTACCTGACCCGCTTCGGCTACCAGCCGGAACAGGCGTACCTGCTGCTCGGCGCCGCACCCATCGAGGGCCGGCTCTCCGGCGTGGTGGACATCCCCAACTCCTGCGCGACCGTCTACCTGCCCACCGAGATCTTCGACTTCGACATCCGCCCCTCGGCCGCCGGTCCGACCCGCATCAACCCGGGCAAGGGCGCCCCGAAGGCCACCATGCGGTGAGCGGCTGAGCACGCCGAAGGCCGGTGGTGCGGCGACGGGACGCGCACGCTACGGTTCGCGGAGGAGCACCCTGCCCGGCGCGACGAGCAGACAGGAGACCTCATGCAGAAGTCATCCCTCACCGCACTGGCCCGCGAGCAGCTGGAACTCGCGCACACCTCCTCCAGCGGCCGCAGCAGCTCCACCGTCTACGGCGGCCACGAGCACACGCTCCGGCAGACGCTGATCGCGCTGACCGCCGGGCAGATGCTCGGCGAACACGAGAACCCCGGCGAGGCCACCGTCCACGTCCTGCACGGCCGGGTCCGGCTCGGCGCCGGCGAGACCTCCTGGGACGGTGCTGCCGGCGACCTGCTGATCGTGCCGGACCGCCGGCACAATCTGGAGGCGCTCGAAGACTCAGCGGTGCTGCTCACCGTCGCCAAGCGCTGACGGTCCGGCCCCGGGAGGCCGGCAACCGTGCCGGGGCGTCAACGGCCGTCTCGAACGCGCCGTCAGCCGTCAGGGCGTCTATCGGCTCACCGACGAATCCGCCGCTCGACTGGGCGCCCTGCTCGACGGGGCGCCGGCCCCCGAGCCGGGGTCGTGAAGGCGTACCCGGACTGCCGGGAGAGGCTTTGACAGCAGCGCGTGCCGCCGCTCGGCGGCGATGTCACACTGCGGCAGTGGAGCGCTTTCGGTGTGCGGGCTGCGGGAAGCCGCTGAGCGTCCCGGTCCGGTTGGTGGAACTGCCGGCGGCGCCGCACTGGTCGGTCCTGGACTGCCACCAGGTGAACCCGCCGCTCCTTGGCCCCGGCACCTACGCGATCGACGAGGCCGCCTACGGCCGTGATCAGGTCACCGACACCTTCGTCCTCTCGCCCGGCGACGTACGCGGGACACGCTTCGTCCATGACCGCGTCCGCACGGGTTGCTGGTCGATGGTGGGCTGGATCCCCTGCGTCGCCTGTCAAGGCTGCGGGGCCGTGATCGCCTCGCGGACCGACGACTGCGGGACGGCGCAGGAACTGCGCTTCTTTCCCGCGATGGTTGTCCGGGAGCGGTGTGACGACGGGCCGGACCGCGTGACCGATCCTTTCGCGCTGATCGCCGACTGGGACCGTCCTGCGCCCGACACCAGACGGCACCGTGGGGTGCCCGAGCCGACCCGTCCTCGTCCCGAACTCGTCGCCACCCGCTGGGGCGGCCGAGGCGTGCGGGAAGCTCTCTTCCGGGACGATCCGCCGGCCTGACCCGGCCGCGCGCCGTCCGCACGTGGGCCGAGGCGGGTCTGACCACCTTTTCCGAGCCTCAAGCGGTGGCGTCGGCGAGCAGTCGGGCGGCCAGGGCCCGCACCTCGTCCTTGAGTTCGTCCGGTCGGTCGATCGTGAACGGCCAGCCGAGCCCGGCGAGCATCTGTGCCGCACCGTCGAGCCGTTCGGCTCGGGCGGTGAGACGCACTCCGCCGGGCACCTCGGTGAGCGTGCCGACCGAGGGCGGGATTCGTCGCTGCGCCTGCTCCAGGCTGGTGTGCAGCACCACGGAGATGTCGTGCGCGTACGGCACGGCTGCCAGACCGGTGAGTACCTGCGTGGTGGGATCGAAGCCGGCCGGGATGTCGAACCTGCCCTGAAGGGGGTGGGCTGTCCCGATGCGGTCGAGGCGGAACGTCCGTACGGCCTGGCGGTGGTGGTCGTGACCGGTGACGTACCAGCGGCCGGCGTGGAAGACCAGCCCGTACGGGTCGAGCCGGCGCTCGCCGGACTGGCCGCGCCAGGTGGTGTAGGTGATGCTCACCGGTTGCTGATGCCGGGCCGCTTCGGCGAGCACCAGCAGCACCTCGATGCCGGGCGGGGCCGACTTCCGGACCCGTGCGGTGAAGTCCACGGTCTCCAGCAGCGAATCGATTCGCCGGGCGAGAACGGCCGGCAGCACCCGGCGAATCTTCGCGGTCGCGCTCTCGGCGGCCGCGCCTTCGATGGTGACCAGCCCGGCCCGGGTAGCGGCGACGAGCCCGAGCATGACGGCGACCGCCTCCTCGTCGGTGAGCATGAGCGGCGGCAGCTTGTATCCAGGCGCGAGCCGGTATCCGCCGTAGCGACCGCGCCGGGCCTCGACCGGGATGCCCAGGTCGGCGAGGTGCGCGGCGTATCGGCGGACCGTGCGCTCGTCGACGCCCAGCCGACCCGCCAGGTCCGCGACGGTGAAGCCGCCGCCGGCCTGGAGGATCTCCAGCAACGCCAGTACGCGCGCGGTCGGCCGGGTCAAGAATCCCCATTTCTCATCCGGGCGGAACATGTCCGGTATTGATCGTAGCGTGGCATGCATGACGACCTTCGTACTGGTTCCCGGGTTCTGGCTCGGCGCATGGGCCTGGCGGCCGGTCACCGCCGCCCTGCGCGGGCACGGCCACGAGGTGCACCCGCTGAGCCTGACCGGCCTGGGCGAGCGCGCCCACCTGGCCCGCCCGGACACCGACCTCGACGTCCACGTCACCGACGTGGTCAACCTGCTGCGCTACGAGGACCTGCACGACGTGGTTCTCGTCGGGCACAGCTACGCCGGCGCGGTCGTGACGACCGCCGTTGCCGACCGCATGACCGACCGCATCGCCCAACTGGTTTACGTCGACACCGGCCCGCTACCCGACGGCGCGGCGAACGCCGATTTCAGCCCGCCCCAGGAGCGTGAACGCAACGCGGCGGTGGTCGCCGAACACGGCGACGGCTGGCGGCTGCCACCCCCGCCGTGGGCCGAGCTGGCGGCGGGCGCGGCAGACGTTGATGAATCGGTCGTCGCGTTGCTCGCTGAGCGGTCGGTGGCCCAGCCGTGGTCGACTGCCACCACCCCGGTGCGGCTCACCGGGGCGTGGGAGAAGGTGCCCCGCCTCGGCGTGCTGTCGAGCTTCACCGTCGAGCAGGCACGCCAGATGGCCGCCACCGTGCCGCTGTGCCGGCACATGGCCGGCGATCCGTGGCGGTACGAGGAACTGCCGACGTGGCACTGGCCGATGCTCAGCCGACCGGTCGAGCTGGCCCAGATCCTGCACGAAGGCAGGCCGACGGCGTAGCCCGCGATGCCCGGGCGACCTGAGTGCGGCCGCCCGGGCACCGAAGCGGTTGACCAGCCCGCACCTGCTCAGATGTTGGAGCCGTCCGGCGGCAGCCCGGGCGGTGGCTGCGGGGATCCGCCCCGGCCGGCAGCCGGTGGACAGGACATGCCCAGGGTGTAGGCCGTCATGGACAACGAGCCGTAGGCGTAGCCGTCGACCAGGACCTCGGTGTCGGGGGTGTCCATGGCGGCGGCCAGACCGGCGAGATACAACGCGGGGATGAAGTGATCCGGTGTCGGTACCGCACGGCGGAAGTCCCCGTGCGCGTCGAGGGTCGCGTACTCGCCCGGGTCGGTCAGCATCCGGGTTTTGGCGTCCTCGTCGAAGCGTCGCGCCCAGTCGAAGCCGTCGTCGGCCAGCGCCCAGTCCATGCCGCGCAGGTTGTGCACGACATTGCCGCTCGCCACGATCAGCACTCCGCGCCGACGCAGTGGAGCGAGCCGGGCGCCGAGTTGAAGGTGGTAGTCCATCGGCTTGTCGGCGTTGATGCTGAGCTGGACGACGGGAATCGTCGCGTCCGGAAAGGCATGCGTCAGCACCGACCAGGTGCCATGGTCGATGCCCCAGCTGTCGACGTCCGCCCCGACCCAGGTCGGATGGACGACGTCACTGACCTCCTCAGCCAGTTCGGGCAGCCCCGGCGCCGGGTACTGCACCTCGAACAGCTCCTGAGGAAACCCGTAGAAGTCGTGGATGGTCCTCGGCCGGGGCATCGCGGTGACGGCCGTGGCGTTTATGTACCAATGGGCACTGACCACCAGGATCGTGCGGGGACGCGGCACCGCAGCGCCGAAGGCTCTCCACGCGGAGGTGTACCGGTTGACCTCAAGGGCGTTCATGGGGTTGCCGTGGCCCAGGAACGCCGCGGGCATCAAGACATCCAAGGCCGGATGTACGTCTGAAGGCACGTGGACACGATAGTGCCACCTCGCAGCGGTTCCGGCCTGAATCACGCTCCTCGGGGGATCGGAGATCGCTCCTGGCGATGAGACCATGATCGGGTGACGCCCTTCCACATCGATGTGCCCGAAGCCGTCTTGGAGGACCTGCGGGCTCGGCTTTCGCGGACGAGGCCCGCGCCGGCCGCACCGGGAGAGCCGTGGGCCGCCGGCACCGACCCTGCGTACCTGGCAGATCTGGTGCGGTACTGGCTCGACGGATTCGACTGGCGTGCGGCCGAGCGTGCCCTCAACCGGTACCCCCAGTTCGTCACCACGGTCCGAGGCACGCCGGTCCACTTCGTTCATGTCCGCTCGGCATCGCCCGACGCCACGGCGCTGATCCTGACCCACGGCTGGCCCAGCGCGTACACGGAGATGCTGCCCCTGGTGTCCCGGCTCGCAGACTTCGACCTCGTCATACCGAGCCTGCCCGGCTTCGTCTTCTCCGGGCCACTCGCCGAGGGCCCGACGACCGAGGCAGCTGTCGCGGACGTGTGGGCCGAGCTGATGACCCGTCTGGGCTACGACCGCTTCGGCGCCTACGGTGGCGACATCGGCTCCGGCGTGTCGACGTGGCTCGGCGCCCGCCACGCAGATCGGGTCATCGGGGTCTTCTCGCAGCACATCAAGTTCCCCCCGGCGGACCGCAGGGGCGACCTCAGCCCGGCCGAGGAGGCGTTCATCGCCATGCTCGACGCGAAGGCCCAAGACGACTGGGGCTACGGAATCATCCAGGAGACACGGCCCGACACCCTTGCGGCCGCGCTGAGCGACTCGCCGTCCGGACTGGCCGCATGGATCATCGAGAAGTACCAGCGCTGGAGCGACTGCGGCGGCGACATCACCCGCCGGTTCGGCTTCGACGAGCTGCTGACCATCGTGATGCTGTACTGGGTCACCAACTGCATCGGCACGTCCTTCCGGCCCTACCGTGACGACCGCCTGGCCCCCCACCTGCCAATGGTCGCCGTGCCCGCCGGAATCACTGTCAGCGTGGAGGACGCCGGCCTGCCCCGGTCGTTCGCCGAACGCACCTACGCCAACCTCACCCACTGGCGCGAGCCCACCGTCGGCGGCCACTTCCTCGCCCAGGAAGAGCCCGACCTGCTCGCTGCCGACCTGCGCGCGTTCTTCAGCGTGCTCCATTGATCCAGCGGGTAGGCCGCCAGTTCCACGCGGGTGGCGCCCGGTCGTCCGTACCCGGTCGAACACCCGGCTCCGATTCGGCTGGCATGGGCGGGCCGGTCTCCCTGGTCCAGCCGAGGAACCGGCGGTGCAACACGCCCGCCGGCGTCCAGGGCATGTCCTCGGTGGCCTGGACGAGATAGGCGCCGAGGTACAGCGCCAGCGACACCGGCGCATCCATGAACTCCGCGCGCAGCTCGCGCTTGCGCGTAGGGCACGGCCAGGGCAGGTCGCAGCCGCCACAGCTCCACACCGGCATGACCGGCCCGTGGGTGGTCACCGCGCACCCTCCAGGAACCGCGCGGTGATCGCCCGCGCCTGCCGGCTCGTCGCCCATTTCACCTGCCAGCACGGGTACGGCGTGAGCCGCGCCCACCACGCCCGGCACCCGGCACACATGCCGTCGAGCCCTCGGACATGAACCGCGAGGATCGCCTGTTCCTGCTCGCTGCTCACTGCTCACCCTCCGACGGCCAGTGGCCCCGATCGATCGGAATCCGGTGCCGGGCGCGACACGGCAGGTCGGACCCACAGCGGCAGACGCGCCGCCAGAGCCGCCACGACCACACCGGCCGGTGCCTGCGAGCAAGAGTCAGCGCGGTGGCAGACAGGTATTCGTCATACGAGACGCGCCGCTCCCGCGACATCGATGTGTCCCCGGCTCCCGCCGGGGCCTGTTGCCCGCCTCGCGCCTGGTCCAGCAACCGCCGCCGGGCAATGTCCTGCTCCATCATCTGGATGCGCTGCCCGACGCCGTACGCCGTCGGAATCGACGGGAGGTACCGGCCCACGAGTCGCCGCAGGGGCCCGACAGGCACCGTCATCTACTGGCCCTCCGTGATGAGAGCACGAAGAGGCACTGCTGATGTGCCTCGATCCGCGCCCGGTTCAGTGAGGTCCAGCGTCGCGCCGCGTGCGCCTACGATCCAGAAGGTGACTGTCCGCTAACCAGGCGTGCTGTCCGCTGTTGATCGTCGGACCGGGGCGTACTCGACGCACAGTTCACGGAGCATCGCGGCCTCGGGCACTCCGAGATCCTCGACCTTGGCCAGCAGTTCCGCGGCTCGCCACCAGTTCGACGGCACCACTCGCCCGGATGCCACGGCCTGCGCCCCGAGCGCAACCGCTTCGTCCGACTGACCGGCGGCGACGAGAGCAAGCCCGAGGTCGAGACGCGCCGATGCCGACCGGCGTGGCCGCGCTCCCCCGTCGCCGTGCGGATCCAGATCGGCCAGTACGGCCCGAGCCACCTGCTCGGCGCCCGGGTCACCGGCCCACGCCAAAGTCGTGGCCGTATAGGCGGCGGCCTTGGCAGGGTCGTAGCGATAGTGATGCTCGGCTCGCTCGGGAACGGGCAAGTTCGCCGCCAACCTCTCTACCCGATCCAGCGTTCGCCGGGTGGCAGCAACGTCCCCAATGCGAGCCCATGCACGGGCCTCCTGAGCAGTAGCCTGGATCCTGGCCGAGCTGCCCTGAGGCGCGACCCGTTGAGCCTGCTGGGAAAGATCGAGTGCCGAACGGTAGTCACCTTGCGTCAGCACGTCCCAAGCCCGCGTCTCCAGACACCACGCCCGAATCTCGGGATGCTCAGCATGTTCAGCAAGGTCACGAGCAGCTCGCAGATGAGCAGCCGCAGCATTCCGCTGCCGCAAATCGATGTGGACCGTGGCCCGCAGCACCGCCAACCAACCGCCGGCAACCAACAGCCGACGCTGTTGAGCAAGCGTCACCCGCCCGTCCAGCAGCCGCACCACATAGGAGAGGTGCCGCCGCACCAACGGCAACAGATCCGCCGGCGCCATCGTCGGATAGGAGCTGGCAAGGTCGTCAACGCCCTGCTCGATCCGCTCGAGCATGTCGTTGCTGACATCACTCGCGGCGACTCTCGCCCGCAACTCGCCGGCCTCGGCCGCATGGTCGATCGGCGCATCGACCAGCCGAGCAAGCACTCCCCCGGCGTCGAGAATCCGGTCCAGGTGACGCGCTGTGTCGACCGTCGGAGCCTTGAGCCCTGCCTCCAACTCGTGCAGATGGCTCTTACTCCGATGAGCGAGTTGCCCGAGAGACCGAAGCGACAGGCCACGCCGCTCCCGAAACTCCCGCAGAGCTACCCCAAAGCGCGGATCGACGGACGAGGCCATAACGCCGCTCCAAGCTCAAGAGGCCAGGCGAATCAGCCGGCCGCCACCCATCGACGGTACCCCGACTCTCCGTACGCGGATGCCCACGCTGCTCCGTGAGCGGGCCAGGGCCAGGGTGACAAGGTGGAGCGCCCTACCGGACGTAAGACCTTGTCCGCCTGGCCCTGGTCTGCCCGGCTTGCCGCGCCTCGACCCGCACCGAGCGGAACGCGCTTGATCTCGTAGAGGCGGACTCGGCAACAGGTCCTCCACTGGCCCGAGCACGCATCAGCTGACGCCGGTCATGACCGGACCGCCCCTATGTCGGTCAGGCGCGGGTGCGCTGTCGCAGCCGGGTGGACACGACAGCGACAACCGCCATGAGGACCGCGACCACCAGGGACGGCAGCGCGTCGGGCCGGCGCAGCAGTTCCCCCGTCAACCCGCTGTTGTCCAGCTGGTAGAGCGTACCCAGGAGAAGGGTGGGGACGACGGCGATCAGCAGCCGCTGATCGGCCGTCGCCACCCACAGGAAGGCCGCCACGCCGACGATCACCATGGCGGCGGCTGCCGCCCGCACGCCCGGGTCGGCCATGCGGAAGCCGCCCGCGGGGATCAGGTGCAGGGCGAGTATGCCGGCGGTGACCAGAACTGCGTTCGCCCGCGGCGCCGGCGGCACGTCCGCCGGACGCCGCAGGCCCAGAATGATCAGAGGCGCGGCGACGATCGGCGCCCACCACTGTGGCAGGCCGTTGGAGAACAGGTACGTGGAGATCACGGTCGGCACCACCGCCGCAGCCACCGCCAGGGCGGCAGCGGTACGGGCGCGGCCCGCGACGAGCGCCACCAGCGCGGCGATCAGCACGATCTCGTGGACGCCCTGATTCTTGACGACGGTCAGGGGGTCCGAGAGTCCGCCGAACTGGAATGCCTCGATGATGTCGTCCAGGCCGATGAGCACACCCAACGCCAGCACCGCCATGGCGCCCAGGTGGATGCCCTGCCAGAACAGCACGGCGGTGGGCCGGGGCGCGGTGCTGCCACCGTGTACCCGTAGGGCGCCGCGGATCAGCGATGCCGCCTGCCGGAGGCTGGGCCAGCGGCGGGTGGTCGGTTCGTCGCCGATCAGCGTGTCGATCAGCTCGTCGGCGCGTTCGCGGCGGTAGTCGGCGGGGTAGGCCCGCAGCAGCATCCGGTAGCGCTTTTCCAAGACATCGGAACTCATGCTGGTCTGATCCTCGCGGTAGAAGGTTGACGGGCGATTGCCTGCGATGCGACCCGGCGTGGCAGGCGGTCCATGACCACCCGGGCGGCCTGGGCGAGCCGGTCGGCCTCTTCGGTGAGTACGCGACAGCCCTCGTCGGTGAGCCGGTAGTAGCGACGGGCACGCCCGTTGACGATCTCCTCACCGTCGGTGGTGACGAGTCCTTCGCCGAGCAGCCGGTCGATCACGGAGTACAGCGATCCGGCGGCGAGGGTCACCCGCCCGTCGGACAGCTCATTGACCCGCTTGATCACGGCATAACCGTGGAGCGGTCCGCCGAGCAGAGCAGCAAGGACGAAGTAAGACGGTTCCCGTAGCGCGGGACGCGAAGCTGATCCCATGAGCCGAATATACAAGCAACTTGAGTATCAGTCCAGAGTGACCATGCACAGTGGCGCGTCCTGCGACGACCTTGCCCGAATCATCTTAATAATTAAGATAACCGCCATGAGTGCATCGACAGGCTTCTCAGTGGCGATCGCCGGCGCCGGCCTCTCCGGCCTCTGCCTCGCCCAGTACCTGATGCGCGCCGGCATCGACGTGCACGTCTACGAGCGGGACCCGGGCCCCTTCATCCGGCGGCAGGGCTACCGGATCATTCTCGACCGGTACGGGCTGGCGGCACTGCGCGAGAGCCTGCCGCGCCCGCTGTACCGCCTGGCGCTGGCCACCGGCGACGAGCCCGGCGGGCAGCTGCGCTTCACCGACAGGCGGCTGCGGGACGCCTTCACCGTCACCTTCAAGGACGACCCGCACGAGACCCGTCAGGTGGACCGGCTGACCCTGCGGTCGATCCTGCAGTCCGGGCTGGACGGGCGCATCCACTACGGCAAGACCGCCGTCGCGGTGGACAGCGGCGGCCCGGCCGGGCTGCGGCTGCGGTTCTCCGACGGCGGGGCCGCAGCCGCGACGGTCGTGGTGGGCGCGGACGGCGTCGGCTCGGCGCTACGCGCGCAGCTGGTGCCGGACGCCGACCCGGCGGACACCCCGATGGCGGGCATCTACGGCCGGTCACCGCTGTGGCGCGACGGCGCGAGCGTCATCCCGGACGCACTGCGTACCAGCGGGGTCCTGGCCATCGCCGACCGGCCGGGCAGCGCCTTCTTCTTCACCTCCATGCGGTTCGGCGAGAGCCCACGGGAGGCGTTCACGCGCCTGGCCCCGGGCAGCTACGCCCCCACCGGCGACGACTACGTCATGTGGGCGCTGCTGCTGCGGCGCGACGAGCTGCCCGGCGGCGTACGCGGAGATCTGCGGGCACTGTGGCACCTGGCGGCCAGCCGGAGCAGGGACTTCCACCCGCTCGCCCGGCGGCTGGTCGACACGGCCGAACTGGACGCCACGGTGCTGAACCTCTTCGCCACCGGGCGGCGGCCGATCCGGTGGGCCGTCCCCCGGGCGACGATGATGGGCGACGCCGTGCACGTCATGCCGCCGTTCGGCGCGCACGGCGGCAACACCGCGCTCCGCGACGCCGCCCTGCTCGGCCGGCGACTGGTCGACGCCCGGGACAACGGCACACCCGTGGAGGAGGCGATCGCCGGATACCAGGACGAGATGGTGCCGTACGCCTTCCGCGCCGTCGACACCGCCGGGAAGCTGATGCACCGTCTCACCGGCGGCGCGGCGGCGCCGCACTGGGTGCTGACCCGCGTGTTACCTCGGCTGCACCGGGTCACCGTGCCGGAGGCATGATTGCCCGCATGTCCCACGATCCGGCCCGCGCCTCCGCGATCGCCGACCTGATGCGCGCCGGGCGGGAGACGTCGCGGCTGTCCATGGTGTTCCGGTACGCCGTCGCGGAGCGGTTGGGCCTCACCGTGAGCGACCTGGAATGCCTCGACTACCTGGCCGACATCGGATCCGCCACGGCGGGGCAGATCGCCGAACGGACCAACCTCACCACCGGGGCGGTCACCAGCATGCTCCGCCGGCTCCAGCGGGCCGGCTACGTGACCGCCGAGCGCGACCCGGCGGACCGGCGGCGAGTCGTCGTCACGGTGCGCCCGGAGCGGGTCGCCGACCTGGAGCGGCCGTACGAGCGTTTCGCCGAGCGGGCGGAACGGCTCGTCGAGGGCTACAGCGCCGATGAGGTCAGATTGCTGGTCCGGCACCACGACCGCCTCCAGGCGATGTACCTCGCGGAGTTGGACCACCTCCGCGACGGCGACACCGCGCAGTGGTCCGCCTGAGCCGGCGTCTCCTGTCGCTCCGCCGCTATCCCACAGCCGCCAGGAAGTCCGAGTAGAACAGGCCCAGGCCGGCCGCGACGCAGACTCCGGCCACGATCCAGAATCGGACCACGATGGTGGACTCGCTCCATCCGGCCAGCTCGAAGTGGTGGTGCAGCGGCACCATCCGGAAGACCCGCTTGCCGGTGGTCCGGTACGAGACGATCTGGATCACCCAGGTCGTGGTGATGATGACGAACAGCCCGCCGATCAGGATCGAGAGCAGCGTCGTACGGGTCACCACCGCGAGCCCGCCGATCAGGCCGCCCAGCCCGAGCGCGCCCACGTCCCCCATGAAAATCCGCGCCGGGGACGTGTTCCACCACAGGAAGCCCACGCAGGCGCCGGCCGCCGCGGCCGCGATCATGGCGATCTCCAGCGGATCGCGGACCTGGTAGCAGTACTCGTTCACGCGGGCGTACCCGTCGTCGGCGCACCAGTGCCGGTACTGCCAGAAGCCGACCAGCGAGTACGCGCCGAGCACCAGGATCGACGCGCCGGTGGCCAGGCCGTCGAGGCCGTCGGTGAGATTCACACCGTTGGACATCGCCGTGATCACGAAGATGAAGACCAGGACCGCGCCGACCTTGCCGACATCCAGCCAGCTGATGTCGCGGATGAGCGAGATGTGCTCACTGGCCACGGTCTGGCCGTTCGTGCTCGGCACGTACAGCGCGGCCACCCCGAACCCGCCGCCGACGAGGGCCTGCCCGAGCAGCTTGCCCTTTGCGGACAGCCCGTCGGAGTTGCGCCGGCGCACCTTGAGGAAGTCGTCGAAGAAGCCGACCGCGCCGCAGAAGACGAACAACCCGAGCAGCACCAGGGCCGTCATGGTGGGCCCCTCCTGCGCGATCTGCCGTTCGGGCAGGGTGGTCAGGGCGAGGTGCCCGGCGACGTACGCGAGGACCGTCGCCACGATGAAGACGACGCCGCCCATCGTGGGCGTGCCCACCTTGCCCTCGTTGCTGGCCAGCCCGATGGACCGGATCGGCTGACCTGCCTTCAGCGCGCTGAAGACGCGCACCGCCACCGGCGTACCGAAAAGGGAGATGACGAAGGCGACAGCGGCCGCGACGATGACCGCCCTCACCGGCGGGCCTCCGCGAGATCCGGGTTCCGCACCGCGTCCCCATCACCCTTCCCGACCGGCGCGTGACGTGCCGACCTGAGCCGCCGGCGCTGACGGATCTTCGCGAAGTCATCGATCACGACACCTGAGCTTGCCATCCGGCGGCGGAGGGGGCAGCCCCGCGACCGCCAGCACGCCGAAGGTGGCGCGTATGCCGTAGCGTCAACGAGCATGAGAACGATGCTGGTGTCGCTCGCGGTGGTCGTGGTGACGGTGCTGGCACTCGTCGTCTTCGTCGCCCGGCGCGACCGGACGAGGCGCCCGTCGGACGAGGATTCGGCTGCGGTCCGCCGGGCCGGCGCCGACCAGCACCGGCACGATGCACAGCGTCAGGCCGGGGCGGGCATCGCGGAGCGGCACCGCAATTCGCCGAGCGTGTAGGCGCGGCCCGCGGATGATCCGCGCGGCAAAGCGTGCCGGATCGGTCTACTCGGTGGCGGCACCGGCGGTGCGTGGCGCAGGATCGCCTGGTGGTCCTACCCGAAATGGTTCTGGCCGACCTCCGCGAGGCGTGGTGCCGTGCGCTTGCCGACCGGCTGCGCGGCCTCTACCTGCACGGCTCGCTCGTGGCAGGGGACTTCGCCGCCGACCGCAGCGACCTCGACCTGCTCGCGGTACTCGCGAGCGACCCGGACGAGAAGCTCCTCGGCGTACTCGCCGGGCTGCACGCGGACCTCGACCGGCGGCACCCGCAGTGGGCGGGCCGGATCGAAGTGGAGTACGTGTCACTGGACGCGGTCCGCGACGTCGGCGGCCGGGACCACCTGATCGCCCGGATCAGCCCCGGGGAGTCGCTGCACCTGCTACCCGCCACCACCCACCGCGTCGTGACCTGGGCCGCCGTACACGACTACGGCCGTACGCTGCTGGGACCCCCTGCCGACGAACTGCTGCCCGCCGTCGAACCCGACCGCGTCCGCGCCGCCCTGCTGGACCACGTCCGTGACTGGCCCACCTGGGTGACCCAGATGACCACGCCCGGAGCCCAGGCGTACGCGGTACTCACCCTCTGCCGCGCCTACCAACGTCTGCGCAACGGCCGGCAACTGTCCAAACGGCAGGCCGCCGACCAGACCGCCACCGCCTGCCCCCGCTGGGCCGACCTCGCCGTCTGGGCCCGCGACTGGTGGTACGACTCCGGCCAGGACACCGACCCCGGCCGGGCCGACGACGTCCGGGACTTCGTGCACGGGGTCAGCGCCGCCATCCTGGCCCCGACCGATGGTGGGCAGTGGCGCGGGACGGACCGCGACGCAGCGCCGAAGCCGCCGGGCTAGCCGGCCACGACCGGCTCCGGACGCGTCCGTTCACCCCATCGGACGACCGCCGGGGCGACCAGACCGACCGCGACGAAGACGGCGCCCATCAGCAGCCAACCGGGGGCGCCCCAGGCGATGCAGAGCAGGCCCAGGACGGAAGGGGCGGCGACGTTGGCCAGCCCCGCGCCGAGACCGGCGACTCCCGTGTACTGCCCCTGCGCGTGTGCGGGCGCGAGGAGGAACTGCAACTCGAGCGAGCCCGCCGTGTGCCACAGCTCGCCCACCGTGTGCGCGGCGACTCCCAGCGTCATCAATGCCACGGCGAGCCATCCGGGCATCGTCGACGTGGCGGCGATCAGGGCCATCCCCACCAGGAACGCCAACCCGGAGCGACGGATGGCCCGCCCGGCCGCCGGACCGGTGTCGATCCCCCTGCTCGCCCTGACCTGGAGCGCCGCCACGAGAGCGGTGTTGACGAGCACGGCCGCCCCGACGAACCAGCGCGGAGCGTCGGTACGCGAGATGATCCACACCGGCAGCGCGAAGACCAGCACCTGGCCCTGAATTCCCATGACCGCGTCGAGCACGGTGACGGCCATGTACGGCTTGTCCTTCAGTGCTATCCAGCGTCCGCTCGTGCGGGGTACCGCGATGGGCGGCAGTGAGGGCAGCCGGGTGATGACGGCGGCGCACGCCACGAAGCTGACGGCGTTGCCGACGACCAGGGTCAGGTAGGCGGCGCGGGTGTCCAGTTGCACCGCGGCGCCGGCGACGAGGGCACCGCAGGCTCCGGCGAGGTTGGCAACCGAACGGAGGTAGGCGCGGAACTGGGTCAGGTTCGCGCCGCCGAAGCCGCGCACCAGCGGGCCGCGTGACGCCCCGCCGGCTGACTGGGCGAGCTGGTTGAGGCAGACCAGGACGACGAACGGCCAGAACGTGTGGACGAAGACGAGGGCGGCCGTGGCGGTGGCTCGGACGACAAGCGTCAGCAGATAGATCTCGCGCGGGCCCCGCCGATCGGCGAGATGCCCCGTCGGGATCCCGGCGAGCATCCCGACGAGCGCCGCGATGCCCATCCCCAGGGCCACCTGCGCGAGGGGAAGCCCGACGGCGCGGGTGAAGAAGAGCACGGCGCTCGTCATGAAGACGCCGATTCCCACCATGTTGACGAAGGTCGCGACGGCCAGGACGCGCCGAGGGCCGCGCTCGGGGACGAGTCCTCGAGCCGCCAGCCAGGAGCCGCGCGGCGGAGGAGTGGAGTGGGACGTGACCGCTGCCCGCAAAGGGGGAAACCTTCCGTCGAGGGTCGTGGACTCCTGGCGGGGCGCCGCTAGTCGAGGCCGGCCAGTTCCTCCGGCGACAGGCGCAGCGCCCCGGCGGCTAGGTTCTCGACCAGATGGTCGGGGTCGCCCGTGCCGGGGATGGCCAGCATGTGCGGTCCGCGGCTGAGGGTCCACGCGATCCGCACCTGTGCCGGCGTCGCCCCGTGGGCCCGGGCGACGGCCGCCACCGCCTCGTTCGTGGCCACCCCGCCGGCCTCACGTCCGTCGCCGGCGATCGCGAAGAACGGCACGAAGGCGACGCCCTGCTCCCCGCAGGTGCGCACGAGCTGGTCGTGCACGCGCCGGGTGTCGACGCCGTACGGGTTCTGCACGCAGACCACCGGGGCGATCGCCTGTGCCTGCGCGAGGTGCTGCGGGCGGATGTTCGACAGGCCGAGATGCCGGATGAGGCCGGCGTCGCGCAGGTCGGCCAGCGCGCCGAAGTGTTCCGCGACCGACTCCAGCCCGTGCTGGCGCAGGTTGACCACGTCCAGGTGGTCCCGGCCGAGCTGGCGCAGGTTCTCCTCGACCTGTCCGCGCAGTTGGTCGGGGCGGGCCAGCGGCAGCCACTCTCCGGACGGGTCGCGGCCCGGCCCGACCTTCGTGGTGATGACCAGGTCGTCGGCGTACGGCGAGAGCGCCGTATTGATCAGCTCGTTGGCCGAACGCAGCGGCGAGAAGTAGAACGCCGCCGTGTCGATGTGGTTCACCCCGAGTTCGACCGCCCGGCGCAGCACGCCGATGACGCGCTCGCGGTCGCTCGCCACACCGCCCCTGCCGGTCAGGCGCATCGCGCCGAATCCGATCCGGTTGACGGTCAGGTCGCCGAGAGTCCAGGTACCTGCGGACGCCGCAGTGATTACGTTAGGCACCGGGCGAACCTAGCCACCGCAGATGACCTGCACAGCCGGTCATCTGCCCGATACCGCTCCCCGGAGATCGCTGTTAACTTATCTACAGTGAAGGACGATGGTTTTCCCGTTGGGAACGGCGACGCGGACAGCACCACGGTCGAGGACTTACGCACCGCTGAACGGCGTCTTCAACAAGCCCAGCTGTCCTCCGACGTTGCGGCGCTGGATCGGTTGATCGACGACCGCCTCGTGTTCACCGGGCCGGACGGCCGGCTCTACTCCAAGCAGGACGACCTGCACGCGCACCGGTCCGGCCAGCAGACGATGACCCGGGTCCACGAGGAGGACCTGGCGGCGCTCGTGGTCGGCGGCACCGGGGTGACATGGTTCCTCGGCACGCTGGAAGGCACCCTTGCCGGCGAGCCGTTCCTCGCCCGGGTCCGCTACACGCGCACATGGATCCTCGACGAGGACGAGGGGTGGCGCCTGCTCGCGGCACACGTCGGTCCGGCCGACTGAGGTCGCCGTCAGATCGCGGCGAGCGCCTTGTTGATGTTCCACTCGGCCAGGTCCAGCATCCACTTCCGATCCGGGAAGTCGGTGTCCGCGATCCGCAGTGGCCCTTCGATCAAGGACAACGTCTGCGCGTACCGGTACAACTCCAGCCGGTGGGGATCGAGATCGACCGGCCGAAGCGCCGGATACGTCTCACCGAAGCGCATCTGCAGCCAGGCGTGATCCCATTCGACATCGAAATACGCCAGCCCTTCGAAATCGATCATGACGGCCTCACCAGCCGGTGTGACGAGCACGTGATCCGGGCCGAGCTCACCGTGCACCAGCCCGTACTCCTCGCGTGCGGTGACCGCGCCCCTGAGGTGGCGTACGTGGGCGGCGACCCGGTGATGGGCGTCGGCCAGCCGGGCGTCGCGGGCCGCGGCCACGTCGAGATGGCCGAGCGCGCGGTCGACGATCACGTCCTCCGGGCGTCGAGCCTGGGACGCCTCACCCCGGCCGACGTCCGCGACCTTGCCGTAACGCGGGCCGAAGGCGGTGTGCATGCGACGCAGGGCGTCACCGAGCGCGGACAGCGGCGTGGCGGCGGCGGCCCGGTCGTGCTCCAGTAGCGCCTCCAGCCGCAGCGCGCCGGCGTCCTCGACGAGCGCGATGTCGGCGTCGAGGTGCCGGCGCTCCCGGTCGATCATCAGCAGGTGCGGTACGCGCACTCCCGCAGCGGTGAGCGCCGCGTGGCCGGCGGCGAAGAGATCCGCGCCCGAGGCATCGGTGAACGGGTCGTCCGGGACGGCCGGCGACGGTGGCCAGTAGTTCTCGTCCGTGGCCCACACGTACAGCATCACTGTTGTCCGGTCGTCAAGCCGAAGCCGGTAGACGCCCTTCTTGGTGCCGCCGGTGAGCCGGTCCAGGGCAGCGAGCCGCCGATCGGAGCCGAACTGTTCCGACACCAGGCCGTGCAGGTCATCCGGCCGCAGGAACCTACGCGTCATGGCCGCCTCTCCTCAGACCGAGGCAACCAGGCTGCCAGGCCGGGCGGCGGCACACAACCAAGTTGACGCACCGGACGGGCGGGGTCACGTCAGCCCCGGTTCACTCGGACACCTCCGGGCACTCGCCGAATCGGCCAGCGCGCCCGGGGCGACGGCCGGCGGTGGGGTGAGGCGGGGCGTCCGGGTGTACTCGGAGCAGGTCGGATAGGAGTTCTTCACATGGGCCGGGATGTGGTCCGGCGAGGTGTCGGTCATGCCGGGCAGTCAACCGGCATGCCGTCCCGGCCCGCCAGGGGCACCGGTCCCGGGCGACGCGGGACGGCGACACCCCACCGCGCGGTTGAGCGGCGGCGTCCGGCGGGTGCGGGACATCCACCCCTGGCCGGCGGGACGCACGCGGCCACAGGCTGCGCTCTGCGCTCACCGCCCGGTGGCGCGGAGTGATCCGGAGGAATCCCAGTGGGTGTGATGGTGTGGGCTCCCCGCCGCCGACGGCGATGGAGAGCACTTGTCGCCGCGGTCGTGGCGGCGGTGGTGGTCGTGTCCCCGACGCCGGCGGTGGCGGCTGAGGCGGTGGACTACGAGGCGGCGAAGTTCCACGACGGGGTGTTCGCCGCGTACCTGCGGGCGCACAACGGCGGCGTGGCGGGCCTGAAGAACCTGGTGGTCACCGCGGAACTGCTCGACTGGCGGGGCCGCAACGCCGGCGCGTCCCGCGACGACGTGGTGCGGCACCTGGTCGCCACGCGGCAGGCGGTCAACGCGGCGGGCATCTCCGACACCACCGCCCGCACCACGTACGCCACGGTGATCAAGCTGATCGACGCGCTCTCCGGCGTCCCCGGTGTCAGCATCGGAGCGCCGATGGTCAAGGGGCTGCTGGACGCCACCGTCGGCGGCACCATCACCGCCTCGGCCGAGGTCGAGGACGCGGTGACCAGCGCGTACCAGAACTACCGGTGGATGGATGCGCTCTACGCGCAGCAGGAACGCGCGTGGGGGCAGCTCACCCGGGCGGCGGCGCAGGACGCCGACCTCGCGGCGGCCTGGGACGGGGAGATCGGCGCGCAGCTCAACGTGCGCTCCACCGCGACCACCGAGCAACTGCTCGCCGACCCGCTGCTCGCCTCCTACGTCAACACCGAGGCGATCCTGGAGCACCTGGGCAACGAGCAGGCGTACCTCGCGGAGCTGCGCACGGAGCTGCGCGGCGCGTTGGAGAAGGTCGCCGAGCAGAACGCGGAGGTCATCAAGAAGCTGGCCGCCGCGGACCTGAAGTATCCGATCGGGCCCGGCCCCAAGCCGACGCCGCAGGACTACACGGCCGCGCTGGCCGAGGCCGCCGGCCGGCAGGTGGCGATCGACGCCGCCGAGTCCGCGGTGACCATCCTGGCCACGCTCGCCGGGTTCGCCGACGAGAAAGCCGGCAAGGAGGTGCTGGCGATCGGCAAGGCGGCGGTCGGCATCGCCACCGCCATCAACAAGTACCTGCCCACTGTGGCCGGTCTCAGCCTCAGCGACGCGATCGGGTCGCTGAGCACAGTGGTGCTGACCGGTAACGTGCTCGGCGCCGTGATGACCCTGCTGCCGATGTTCATGGGCTCCGGCCCGAGCGAGCACGAACTGGTGATGCAGGAGATCGGCAAGCTGCGCGAGCAGGTCGGCGAGCTGCGTACCGAGATGCACGAGCGGTTCGACCGGGTCGAGGCGATGCTCTCCGCGATCTACGACGACATCATGTCGGTCCTGCTGCGGATGCGCGACGACCTGAGCGGCGTGATCCGCGACATCGACGCGATCAAGCAGCAGATCTACGGCCTGGAGACGAAGGTCGACCAGCTCAGCCTCTCCATGCAGGAGGCGCTGAAGAAGAGCGCGCTGAACGACACCGAGTTCGTCATCAACACCTACGTCGGATACAAGGCGCGCACCGGGCGTCCCCTCTCGGTGGCCCAGTACGACGAGACGGAGGGCCGGCTGTTCACCTCCGCGACCTCCACGGCCGCGGGAGCGCCCTTCGTCCTCACGCCGGCGGAATGGTCGCAGTCGACTGTCGATCCGGTGCGGGTGCTCGACGAGAAGAGCCCCTACGGCGCCATCGACTACCTGTCCTACCTGGCCCGCACCTGGGATCCGTCGTACCCGGCCACCACGAAGACACCGCACGCCGGGGTCTGGACGATGTCGACGCGGCCCTTCACCGCCCTGGCGCTGGAGAACCCGGCGCTGGCCGGCGACATGACCGGCGACGACTCCTTCGCCGCCCGGATCGGCCGTTCCGGTCAGCAGATCGTGGACGCCTCCAGCCGGTTCAGCCGGCCCACCCCGGACGGGCACCGCAACGCGTTGTTCACCGGGCTGGTGGACAACTACAGGACGGCCGTCAACGCCCAGTCCACCGAGCTGCGCAAGCTGCGCGACTCGGTCACCAAGGGGGGATACAACCCGTGGTACGGGCCGGACCAGATGCCGCCGACCCGGTTGACGAACACCCGCTCGTACTGGACCGGCCAGCAGCCGCGTGCCTACAACGGGAACGGCACGATGGCCGGGTGCGCGCCGTTCAGTCCGCTGCCGGCCGTACGCATCCCCGCCAACGTGCGGCTCGCCGACCTGCCGAGCGCGTTCCAGTTGCTCGCCCACGGCACGAAGGAGCAGTTCGAGCCGCACTTCCGGATCTGCTACGACGCGGAGCTCGTCAACCACCGGACCACCACCGGGCCGCGCCTCGAGACCACCAGGGCGGACCTTCAACTGACTGTGCACGCCCAGATGAGCGTCAACCAGGGCAACTTCTGGATGGACGTACGGACGTGGCGCAACACGAAGAGCGCCGGCATCGTCTGCTCGTGGAGCACCCGGGACAACCCGCCCACCGGATACTGCTACGACGAGGTCTACTACATGACCTACGACGACGAGTCGGTGCACCTGCCGGCGTTCGAGGCGGGTGCCGGCTTCGCCGACAACCCCGAGCGGCTGACCATCGCGCGCCACCTGGCCGACCGGATGCTGTGGGGCAAGCAGAAGGAGTACTACCAGGTGGTCAACCGGAAGTTCGCGGACCCGACCTCGGATCTCCGCTCGGCCGCCAAGGACGTCACGAAGGCGTTCCGGCTGCTGCAGGCGTACACCAAGCTCGGTTTCCCGGTGGCGCTGGACTCCGACGCGTCGCTCAGCGCGTACCTGCTCGGCGGCAACCTGCTGCCGAGCGACTACCGCCACCCCGGCGCGCCGGTGGGGCGGGAACTGCCGGACACCCACATCAGCCGGGCGTACACCATCGCCGAGTCCGACTACGCGCCCTGCACGCAGGCGACGCCCGGCGACCCCTGCCCCGACACCATGTCGGAGATCGACCCCCGGGTCGGGCAGGCGCCCATCTTCGGACCGTCCTGCTCCGGCGCGGACAGCCCCGGCTCCCCCAACGAGTATCTGGGCAACTGCATCCACGCGGTCGCCATCGAGCGGGCCGGTGAGCTGGCGGCGATCTACGAGACGTACTCGCAGCGCCTCGCCGCGAACGTCTACCGGGAGCGGCTGCCCGAGGTCGCCGCGGTGATCGACCAGCTGCGGGTCAGCGGGAAGGCGGTCACGCAGAGCTGAACCCCCGGGGGTGGCGGGCCGGTCGGAATCGACCGGCCCGCCGCCTGTTCGGCCTGACGGCAGGGGTACGTAGTGAGGCACGGCAGGCGGTCCCCGTGTCGGAACCACGACTCGTTCTCCCGGATCATCGCCACTGCCACGCAAATACACTTCACGTCACTGATCGGACCGCCGTCAATCTCGATCATCGAGGCGGAAGGGCAGACACTTGCAGCGACACCCCGTTACGGATCTCGTCGTGGTGGTTCCGGGCATCATGGGCAGCGCTCTGGCCAGAAATGGCGATCCGGTATGGGACGTGTCGCCGGCCGCCGGTTGGCGAGGACTGGTGAGCGCTCTCGGCTCAGTCGCCGCGCTGCGTCTGCCCAGCGACATCGGCGACGAGCATCCGGGAGACGGGGTGGTTGCCGTCGACGTTCTGGGTGGGGTGCACGTCATCCCCGGCGTGTGGTCTCCGGTGGTCGGTTACCGGCGGTTGGTGCGTTGGCTGCGGCAGCGGTTCACCCTGGACCCGACGGAGGCAGGCCGTACGGGCAACCTCGTCGTCTTCCCCTACGACTGGCGCCTGTCCAACCGGTACAACGCCACAGAACTGGAGCGGGTGGTGGTGCCGGCGCTGGAGCGCTGGCGCGGGGCCGGGCATCCACAGGCCCGGCTGGTGTTCATCTGCCACTCCATGGGCGGCCTGGTGGTCCGGTACTTCCTGGAGGTGCTGGGCGGGGCGGCGATGTGCCGATCGCTGGTGACCATGGGCACTCCGTACCGGGGTTCACTTCCGGCACTGCGGTATCTGGTGGACGGGCTGAGGGTGCGGGATCGGGAACTCGCGAGGCTCACCGCCCTGGCGCGAAGCCTGCCCTCGCTGCATCAGTTGGTGCCGACCTATGCCTGCGTGGCCCAACCGGACGGGCTGCAGTACGTGCGGGATGTTCCCGTCGAAGGTCCGGACAAGGCCCTGCTGGCCGATGCGGAAGCCTTTCATCGTGAGATCGCGGACGGCGTTCGCGATCGCTGTGACACATCCCCGTACGAGATTCACCCGATCATCGGTTTCGCCCAGCCCACGCCGACCGTCATGCTTCCCGACGGCGACGGATATGTGTGGTCGAATGAGATCGACGGGCAGGACGAGGGCGGCGACGGCCGGGTGCCGTTCCTGTCCGCCGTGCCGCCCGAGCTTCAGGGCAAGGGGCCACGGGAGCGGGCCCACCTGCAGGCCCACGGCGCCCTCCCGGACGACCGGGGCGTACGTGAGGGGATCGAGTTCGCCCTCACCCAGATCCGCCGGTTCCATCGCGGCCCGAGTGACCCGCGAGCCTTCGGGGTGCGGGTGCCGGAGATGGTGTCGCCGGGTGAACCCCTCACGGTGACCGTTACCGCCGACAGTGACGAGCTGGCGCTGGCGGTGACGATCACCGATGCGTACGCCACCGCAGCACCGCCAGCGGTGACCATGGCCAACCGCGGCCAGGGCCGTTACACCCGCGCCGTCGGAGGTCTCCCACCCGGTCTGTACGAGGTGGCTGTGGCACCCCGAGGCGGCGGGCAGCCGGTGACCAGGCACGTGATGGTGTGGGACGGCCAGGATGGATGACCAGGGGCCGGCACGCTACTTCCTCGGTGTCGCGGTGGAGGACTACCTCCCGGTGTCGGGGCAGCAGCCGCTGGACGGGGCGCGGGACCAGATGGACGCACTGGCCGACAGGCTGGGCGAGTTCGGTTTCCGGACCACCCGGATCGATGACCCGCGCCACGAGAGCCTGCCGGGCCAGCTCGCTGCCTGGCGGGCAGCCAGCGTTGCCGCGGGCCAGCCGGCAGCGGCGTTGGTGGCCTGGTCGAGCCACGCGAGGAAGGACGACGACGGCCAGCTGCATCTGCTGGCCATCGAGAGTGACCCGGCCTTCTCCGACACCAGTTACGAGCCGCGGAAGCTGGCCGAACACGCCCGAGCCGTCGCCGACCAGGCCCTGATCGTGCTGGACACCTGCTACGCGGGCGCCGGGACGGTCGAGGTGGCCCGAAAGACCATCGCCGCGTGGGCCCGCCAGTCACTGCCGCCGGGGCGCCGAGCCTGGCTGGGGGTGCTGGCCGCCGCGCAACCCGACGAAGAAGCCGACGGGCAGGGCCTGCTCGTCGATCAGCTCACCCGGTTGCTCACCGACGGGCCGACGGGCGCCTACCGCGCCCAGTGGGCAGTGCGTACCAGAGGCATCACCGGAAGTGACCTGATTCAGGCCGCACTGCGGGAATGGCCGGACGACTGCGGCCAACGTCTGGTGGATGTGCAGACTGGTGACGCACTGCCCGTGTTCCACAACCCCCGATGGCGGCCCACCAGCCGGCCGGAGCTGGTGGAGCATCTGGTCCGAGCGGCCCAGGGCGGTGACCGGCTCGACGAGGGCTGGTTCTTCACCGGCCGCCACGCCGTCCTGACCGACATCGTCGGCTGGCTCAGGCAGCCACAGCCCGGCATCTACACGGTCACCGGCCCGGCCGGCTGCGGCAAGTCAGCCGTGGTGGGACGCATAGCCGCCCTGTCCGACCCGACGCGGCGAGCGGACCTGTTTCGACACGCGCCTCTCGACGCTGAAGACGCCGACCCGGGCACCGGCAGCGTCGATGCCGCCGTGCACCTGCGTGGACTGGACGTGTCAGCCACCATCACCAGCCTGGCTCACGACCTCGGCCTGGCGCAGCCGGCCACACCCGCCGAACTCGTCGCCGAGGTGTCCCGGCTGGACGTGCCCCCGGTCATCGTCCTGGACGGTCTGGACGAGGCGGCACCAGCTCAGGCCGGCCAGTTGCGTATGGATCTGATCGAGCCACTGGGCCGGGTGGCCAAGATCCTGCTGGCCACCCGGGCCCGAGCCTACGAAGCCCGAATCGCCGACGGGCGGGAGACCACCGAGCAGGGTGACGCGGCGTTGACGATGGTCCCGCAGAGCAGCAGGGTCTTCGACCTGGCGGCGGAGTCTCACGCCGAGCAGGACATCGCCGACTACGCACGGCGACGCCTGGCCGGCGGTGGTCACCCCGACGAGCAGGTCGACCTGGTGGCTGCGGAGATCGCCCGGCGCGCGGTCGGCGACGCCGGCGGGTTCCTCTACGCGCGTATCGTCACCGGCACCCTTGCCCGGCGCATGCTGAACCCCACCCGGCAGGGCTGGGCCACGCTGCTCGGCGGGTCGATCACCGAGGCGTTCGCCGCCGACCTCGCCACCGTCGACCCGATCGAGATCGAGGGCAGGCCGGTCCCCGCGGCCGGCGAGGACCTGCTGCGGGCGCTGGCCTGGGCGCAGGGGCGTGGACTGCCGGCGGGCGAGCTCTGGCAGCGCATGGCCACGACTCTGGGAACGACAGGCGTCGCGTACGGGCCGGACGTGGTGGACGCGGTCCTCGAGCGCTACGGCCGCTACATCGTCGAGGACGAGCAGGACGGACGAGCCGTCTACCGGCTCTACCACAGGGAGTTCGTCACCCATCTCCGTTCGGTGACACAAACGGTGGCGGGCCGCCCCACGGCGGAGGTGGCCGCGGAAGCGGTCCTCCGGCTGCTGCTCGAGCAGACAGACGACGGGCGACGGCCCGATCAGGCCGATCCCTACCTGCGACGCTACCTCTCCGCCTACGCCGTGCAGGCCGGCGCGCAGGGTCTCGCCCCGCTGCGGCGGCTGGCCGAGGCCAACCCCGACGCCTGGCTACCCGACCTCGCCTCGTCCCTGAACAACCTCGGCAACAGGCTCGCCGAGGCCGGGCGACGCGAGGAAGCCCTCGCCCCCACCGAGGAAGCCGTCACCATCCGGCGGCGGCTGGCCCAGAACAACCCCGACGCCTGGCTGCCCGACCTCGCCTCGTCCCTGAACAACCTCGGCGTCAGGCTCGCCGAGGCCGGGCGACGCGAGGAAGCTCTCGCCCCCACCGAGGAAGCCGTCACCATCTACCGTCGGCTGGCCCAGAACAACCCCGACGCCTGGCTGCCCAACCTCGCCGCCTCCCTGAACAACCTCGGCGTCAGCCTCGCCGAGGCCGGGCGACGCGAGGAAGCCCTCGCCCCCACCGAGGAAGCCGTCACCATCCGGCGGCGGCTGGCCCAGAACAACCCCGACGCCTGGCTACCCGACCTCGCCACGTCACTGAACAACCTCCGACGAATCACCACGGACCCAGTGGCGGCGCGAAACAACTTCAGCGAGGTTTTGCGGGATTTCCCGGACCGGACCGACGTGGTGCACCGCCTCCGCGCCGAGTGGGCGGCGGGCCTGGTCGACGAGCATCCGGAAGAGGCGATCATTCACCTCGTCGACATCGTCCAGGCAGACGATGTCCCACCGCCGGTACTCGTCCGGGCCCGCGAGCTACTACGCCGTCTCCAGCACCGCGCGCCCGACCTGGTGCAGCAGGCCTACCCGGATCGTCCCGCCTGGCTCCTCATCACTGACCAGAGCCAGCAGCTCGTGGTCGGCTGGCTCGACACCGCGACCTGGACGGAATCCCGGGACTACCTGCGTCTCCACCCAGAGCTACTTACCGACGCCATCAAGCCCGTGCTCGACGAGCTCGCACTGCTCGGCAATGAGGGTTTCATCGATCTGCACCGAACGATCCTGCGCGAGGCCACAGAGGCGAACATCGACACCGCCTACCGACGGCTCATCCTGGACGACACCCTCAGAGAGTGGATGAACACCAGCACCTGGGAGGAATCACAAGCCTTCCTCACGGCTCATCCCCAGATCCTCGACGAGGTCGATGCCAGGGCAATCCTGCATGGCCTTGTTGCCGGCGAAGCCGACGCCACCGTGCTCGCGCACTCCGCGATCGTCACCCTCGCCCAAGCCATCGGCGTGCCCGAAGCGTACCGATGCTTGACCGACCATCAGCACCTGGACACGCAGGTCCGCGCGGCACTGGAGGCCCAGTCGGCGACGCTCCTGCAAGCCTGCGCCTGGCTCGAAGCACTGCTCTACGATCTGCCCCTCTCCAGCCTCGCCCATCAAGCGATAGCCGCCATCCTTGCCGATCAGCTCACCGACCTACCCGAGGGCCTGTCCGCGTTGGCCGCGCAAGCCGACGTTGACGAACGCAATCGAATGGCCGCTCAGATTGCCGGCCTGCTCCCTGGCCGGCCCGATGCGGCTCCGGCTCTGACCGCCCTGCTCACAGCCGTGCTGTCCCCACCGGGTTGATGACGCCTGCCGGTCGCCACGTCCCCGCCGGCGTCGAGCCTTGGAGAACGGCTGCGGCCCCGAGTTACACGGCATGGGGATCGAGTCAGTCCACGGCAGACACTGATCGGGGCGTGGCCCTCCCGTAAGGTGTCGTCCGTGGGTACGACGAGGGAGCCGGGTTCGTACGAGGTCCGCCTCGGCGTACGGTCGGCCCTCACCCTGCTCCTGTTCTTCCTCCTGCCGGTGCTCCTCGTCGTCGTGGGCGTCCTCACCTGGCCGCAGCAGAGCGCCATGGTGCTCGTCGGCTCGCTCAGCTGTGTCCCGCTCGCCATCGCCGGCGCCCCGCGCGTCCGGGCGATCCGGCATCGACGCAGCATCGTCGCGATCGACTCGCGCGGGGTGCGCCTGGGCCGGGACGACCACGGCAACGCAACCGTGCTGGAGCCGTGGCCGGCGGTCGACGCGGTGGTGCACTTCGACGCCAGGCGCAGCGGTGCCGACGACGAGTGGGAACGCTGCGTCGGCGTCGTTCGCGGCGGCCGGATCGTCAGCTACCGAGGCCTGGCGGGCAGCCGGTTGAACCTGGCGGGCCGCCCAGGCAACCGAGCGCTTCGGTGATGGCAGGCCCCTCCGCGAGGCGCCCGACGTGCGTGACCTGCCACGCGGTGCGTTCGACAGCCTGCCTCTGCCGCTACCCGACGGGTGGCTGCACGGCGCCGCACGGTCCGGAGAGGAACGCGGTACTGGTCGAGATTGACGGCCGCGAGGTACGAAGCGAAGGCGACCTGCACCGGCTCCTCGCCCACGCCCTCGACTTCGGCCCGCACCACGGATCGAACCTCGATGCCCTGTGGGACCGGCTGAGCAGGGACGTCCCCCGCCCGGTACGAGTCGTCTGGACCCACTGGCGGGTCAGCAGGCGGAACCTCGGCGCGCAGCAGTTCGAGAAGATCTGCGACCTGCTGCGCGCCGTCCAGGCGGAGGATCGAAAGTCCGGTCGCCAGGAGCGGTTCGAGTTCGAGCTGTCCTCGGGGGCGCCGGATGCGCTCGCGGGTGACCGCCGGCGGCGAGGGCAGGCGTTGCGGCGAGTGCTGTTCTTCCTGGCCTGCGTCGCGGTCGGTGTGGCCCTGTTGATGCTGCTCAGCGCCGGCAATGGCGCCGGACGGTGGTTCGGCGTCACGTTCTGCGCTCTCCTGGCAGTCGGCGGGGCCGTCGGCGGCCGGTGGGGGCGCGGGCCGGTGGCGCGAGGCGTACGCGCTCCGCACCTGGCCAGGGGTGCCCTGGCGAGCCTGCCGTTGTGCGTGCTGGCCGGCGTCCTCATCTGGTGGCGGCCCTCGGTGGGAACCGGCCTGCCGATCGTGCCGTTCCTGATCTGCATGACGCTCGGGTTGCTCCTGATGGTGCCGGTCGGCTTGATGGGCGACGACGACACGCCTACTCCTTCAGGCCGATGTCGTCGATCGGCGGAGTGCTGAGCAGCCGCCGGACCGGCCACACCGTGCTCACCAGCGCCAGCAGCGTCGTACCGCCGAGCACCGCCGCCCATCCGAGCGGCGGGACGTACGGGATCGGGCTGCCGGTCAGTCCGTTGACGATCGCGGCCAGCGTCAGCAGCGCGATCGTCGCGCCGATCAGCACCGCGGTGCCGAGCAGCCCGGCCTGTTCGGCCTGGACCATGCCGCGAATCTGACGGCGGGTGACCCCGACCAGTCGCAGCAACGCCAGCTCGCGGCGGCGGGCCAGCGCCGCCAGCACCATCGTGGTCGACGCGGCCAGCGCCGCGTACCCGACCATCACGCCGATCAGCAGCCGGTTCAGCCAGGCGCTGAGCGCCAGATCGGTGCTGAGCAGGCGGGTACGGGTGGCGGCGTCGAGAACCTCGGCACCGGGCCGCCCGGCCGCCCACGTGGCCAGCGCGGCGTCGGCGTCCGCCCCGCCTCGGACCAGCACCTCGTCGACGGTGTTCCCCGCCGTGTGCCCGGCGACCGTCTCGGCGGCCAGGGTGACGTCGCCGAAGCCGAGGCCACGCTCGTAGATCGCGACGATCTCCAACGTGACCGGAGTGCCGTCGCCCAGCCAGAGTTCCGCCTTGTCGCCGACGTCCCAGCCGGACGAGGACGCCTGTGTCGCGGCCAGGGCGACGGTGCCGGCGCGCAGGTCGGCCAGGTTGCCCTCGCGCACGGCGAGGTCCATCGTCGACGTGACGTCCGCCGGGTCGACGGACTGCGCGCCGACCGGCTCGATGCCGCCGAGCGCCCGCACGACGACCTGGGTGCGGCGTACCCCGGTGGCCGCCCGCACCCCGGGCAGCTCGCCGATGTCCCGCGCCGCGTCGGCGGGCAGCCCGCCCGGAGCGGTGATCACCCGCTCGGCGAGGGTTCCGGCGCTGCTCTGCGTGGTGGTCTGCCGTTCCAGGTTGTTCTGCAGGAACCAGACCGAGCCACCGAATCCCACGGACAGCACCAGGGCGGTCAGGACGGTCGCCATGCCCTGCGCGTTGGCCCGCAGGTTGGCGGCGGCCAGGTAGCCGCCGGCCCGCCAGATGCGCGGCAGCACCGGGGTGAGCAGGCGTGCCGCGTACGCGTTGATCATCGGCGCGAGCAGCGCCACCGCGATGACGAACAGGTAGAGCATGCCGACCGCGCCGGCCAGTGCCCCGGCCGACCCGCCGGCGCCGAGCGCGAACGCCCCGGAGCTGCCGGCCGCCGTCAGCGTCAGCACGCCGGCGATCGGCCGTACCGGGCCGCTGCGCCGAGGTTCGACGGCGATCTCGCCGAGCGCCTCGACCGGCTTGATGGCGGTGACCCGGCGGGCGGCGACCAGCGCGGCGAGGACCGCCACGAGGATCGCCGTACCGATGGCGGCGGGCACCGCGAACAGGCCGCCCGCCATCGGGAAGCCGGCCGGCACGAACCCCCGACCGATGAGTTCGCCGTGCACCCAGCGGGCCGCCAGCAGGCCGGCCGGGCCGCCGACCGCGGAGCCGGCCAGGGCGAGCAGCGTGGCCTCGGCAACCAGCATGCGGCGCACCTGTCCCGGTGTGGCGGCGACCGCGCGCAGCAACGCCAGGTCACGGCGACGGTGCCGGACGGACAGCCCGATGGTGCCGGCCACCACGAACACGATCAGCAGGACGACGTACCCGCCGAAGGCCGACCCGACCTCGACCAGCAAGCCCCGGGCGGCCTGGCTCTCCGGCTGCTCGGCCTTTCCGCGGTCCTTCCCGGCGTACGTCGTGGCGCCGGCCGCCGACGCGATCTCACGCACCGCGTCGAGGTCGGCGCCGGGCGCCATGCGTACGCCGATCGCGTCCACCCGGCCCGGGTGGGCGGAGAGGCGGGCGGCCTGCGCGTCGGTGAAGAACACCGCCGCCGAACCGGTCTCGGCGGTGCCGCTCACCCGGTACGACCGGCTGACCCCGCCGACGACCAGGTCGACGCGGTCGCCGGGCGCCATGCCGAGCCGGGCGTCGACGACCACCTCGTCGTCGAGCCGTGGCTCGGCTCCGGCGGTGACGGGACGGCCGGTGAAGGCGTACGTCTGCCAGCTGTGGCCCACGGCGGCGGGCGAGCCGATCGGCACCGCGTGGTCGCCGGCGACGGCGGTGACGCCCGGCACCCGGCGGATCCGGTCCACTAGGCCGGCGTCTACAGTGCCACCCTCGGGCAGCGTCACGGTGCTCGTGGTGGTGTCGCCGTCGAACTCCCGGGACGTGTGGCTGATCGTGCGGTTGGCGACCACCGCGTCGGCGCTCGCCCAGAGCCGCGGCTCCGGGCGGAACCGCAGCCCCGATTCGACGAGCGTGCCCATCGCCACCAGGATCAGCACGCCGACGATCAGGGCCACCAGGGTCGCGGCGGCGGGTCCGGCGCGGTGCCGCAGCAGGCGGGCGGCGAGGGCGGTCATCGGAGGACCCGCCCGTCCAGCGACGCGAGCTGCTCGGCGATCCGGACGGCGCCGAGCTGCGGAAGGTCGGCGACGATCGCGCCGTCGGCCAGCACGAGCACCCGATCCGCGTACGAGGCGGCGATCGGATCGTGGGTCACCATCACCACCGTCTGCCCGTGTTCGTCCACCACCGCGCGCAACAGCGTCAGCACCTCGGCGGCGGTCCGCGAGTCGAGGGCGCCCGTGGGCTCGTCCGAGAAGATCACCTCGGGGCGGGTGGCCAGTGCCCGGGCGATTGCCACCCGCTGCTGCTGACCGCCGGACAACGCCGCCGGCCGGTGGTGCAGCCGGTCGGCGAGGCCGACCCGCTCCACGACGTGGGTCAGCCACGCCCGGTCCGGGCGCACACCGGCCAGACGCAGGGGCAGCACGATGTTCTCCTCGACGGTGAGCGCGCCGATCAGGTTGAACGCCTGGAAGACGAACCCGATCCGGGTACGCCGCAGCTCGGTCAGGCGCGTCTCGGACAGCCCGGACAGGTCGGTGCCACCGAGGACCACCCGGCCGTTCGTGGGGCGGTCGAGCCCGGCCGCGATCTGCAACAGCGTGCTCTTGCCGGAGCCCGAGGGCCCCATCACGGCGGTGAAGGTCCCCCGGCCGAAGCCGACATCGACGCCCGCGAGCGCGGTCACCTGGTTGCGGCCGGTGCCGTACACGCGGGTGAGTTGTTCGACGCGTACCGCCGGTTCGATGGTCTGTCCCATTCTGGTGGCCTCTCTCCGTGTCATCGGCGGCAGCTGCACGCACCAGAAACGCTATTGACCTGGAGGAACGACAACCATCCAGCGGACTGCCCGATCCCGGTACAGCAGGCGCTACCACCGACCCGGGCGCTCGCCTGGCAGCATCCGTGATGGCCGGGACGAGGTAGCCGCGCGGCGGCGGCCCGCTCCTGCCGGCTGGACGCCCCTTCCCTGCCGACGGCCGCCACCTGGGCGTGCGCACCGGGCCAGCGGCGCCGCTACCGGATGCAGAGGATCGCAGGCATGACCGTCGAGGTGCGCCGTGACCGCTGGTACGCCCTGCTGATCGTCGGCTTCCTCGCGCTCGGGCTCGGATCGGTGATCAAGAACCAGCTCATCGCGGCGGGTGGCTACCCCGAGCTGAACCCGGCCGGGAGTGCTCGTGCGGTTGTCAGGTACCCGGCCACCCGCAGCGTTACCTGACCGTTACCTTTCGCGCTGAGTGAGGATGCTTCACATCCGCCTTCGCAACATATACGGAGCAACAAGTCTAACCAGACACCAAGGCAACGCTGCGTAGCGAACCGCATAGCGCCGCATCAATGGCGCCCGCCAAAACGGCCCCCACGACGGAGAGAATCGCCTATACGCTCACAGCGTCAGACGCTTTCTTAAGGGCGGATGACCGATAAACGAGTGGCCTCAGTTGCCACGCGATGCGTAAAGGAGTGCACGGGGGATGAAGTGGATGCGAACTCTAGGAATGGCGACTGCCGTTCTCGCCGCAATCGGCGGGTCCGCGCTTGTCGGCTCGCCTGCCTCGGCAGACTGGAACGGCAAGCCGTGTCAGGTCCAGATTACCGAACCCGGAGTCACCGGCAACGCCTGGGGATGGTGCGACGGCACTGGTCCTCAGCGCTACGAAATCTGGATCAAGTGTGAAAACGGCAAGACCTATGTAAGCGCCTCCAAGCCTTGGTTCGGGGATCGTCGGGGCGCCTCCGTGTGGTGCCCGTCCGGGCTCTGGGCAGTTACCGCAGGCGGACGCCGAGCCTAACCAGAGCAGCAACTTCCAGGAGGCGAAAGTGATTCGTAAGCTGGCAGTCAACGCAGCCCTTTTGGCCGCGAGCGCCGCTACCGCAGCAACCGTCATGGCCGCTCCGGCCTCGGCTGGCTCCGCTAAGGCGGAATGGTTCGGCGACGTCCATGTGACGCTGAACACCCCAACCAGCTATGGGGGTTGGGTCGACGGCAACGGCCCGGACAGCTACCGCTTCTTCGTGATTTGCTCAAACGGCAAGACGTACAACGGCGTCACTCGATGGGCTGGAGACCGGCGCGGCTCGTTCGGCTACTGCCCGTCGGGCACCACCGCTAGTTACAAGGGCCGGACCGAGATTCCCGCCTAGTCAGTCCTGGGCGCGTCCGCCAGATTTGTGCGACGGATGGCCCGGTACACGCTGGCTTGTGCTCGACGCGGGCGGCAGGGGTCGTGATGATCGATGCATGACGACTCCTCGCCGCCCGTATCGCACTGTGAAACGCCCGGGATATTGTAGAGACCTTGATATTCCCCGGCTTCTCGGAGACGCGTCGATTGTGCAGTCGCCGATGGGTCCCATCGATGGCGTCGGGCCAGCTTCCTGCCCGTTACCTTTTTGACCATCCCCAGCCGGAAACCCTCGGTCGCCCGGCCCGGTATGACTGGGACTGTCCACGCAGCTCGTCGTCGCGGGATCGGCGGACCATGAGTTCCGAGCCTCAACGGGCCGGTGCCGGCAGGTGCAGGCGGCCGTCGTGGACCTCGGCGACCTGGTCGACGGCGGTGAGGTGGGTGCGGTCGTGGGTGACCAGGACGGTGGCGGTGGCCTGCTGGTGGGTGAGGCGGGTGATCAGCTCGATGACGGCGGCGCCGCGTTCGTGGTCGAGAGCGCTGGTGGGTTCGTCGACGAGCAGGACGGTGGGGTCGTTCATCAGGGCGCGGGCGATGTTGACGCGCTGGCGCTGACCGCCGGAGAGCTGGTGCGGCCGGCGGTCGGCCTGGCCGGCGAGGCCGACCGCGTCGAGGAGTTCCACGGCGCGGGTACGGGCTCTGGCCGGTGGGCGGCCGTCGATCTGGGCCATCACCTGGAGTTGCTCGGCGGCGGTGAGGGAGGGCAGCAGGTTGGGCTGCTGGAAGACGATGCCGATCTTGTGGCGGCGCAGGTCGGCGAGTTCGCCCCGGGTCATTCCGGCGGTGGGGGTGTCGTCGATGGTGACGGTGCCGGAGTCGGGGGTGATGAGGGTTGCGGCGACCGCCAGGAGGCTGGACTTGCCGGAGCCGGAGGGGCCGATCACGGCAGTCAGGCTGCCCTTGGGTACGTCCAGGGTGACGCGGTCGAGGGCGGTCAGCCGTCCCTCGCCGTCGGGGTAGGTGAGGGTGATGTCGGTCAGGTTCAGGCTCATCGGGCGCTCCCCAGGGCGGTCAGCGGGTCGACGGAGGTGATGCGGCGGATCGCCAGAGCGGCGCCGAGGGCGCCGAGGACGACTGTCACGGCCGCGGGAAGGACGACGGTTACCGGGGTGAGGAGGAACGGCACCGTCGACCCGGCGACGAGGGCACCGAGTACGGCGGCGAGGCCGGTGCCGAGCAGGGTGCCGCCCGCGAGCAGGACGACGGCCTGCCCGAGGGCGTCCTTGAGAAGGTTGGCGGTGGGGGCGCCGAGGGCCTTGAGCACTGCGACGTCGCCGCTGCGCTGGATGGTCCAGACGGTGAAGAAGGCCCCGATGACGAGGGCGGAGATGGCGAACAGGAAGCCGCGCATCAGCTGCAGGGAGCCGTTCTCGGAGGTGTAGGAGCCGATCGCGGACAGCGAGTCGGCGACGGAGACCGTCCTGGTGCCCGCCTGCCGGTCGGTGGCCGCCAGATCGGCCCCCGAGGTGGTGGTCAGGGCGACAACGGTGGCCGTCGGGCTGCCGTCACCGGTGCCGGTGGGAGGCGCGCTCCTCTGCCACACGCCCAGGCTGATCCACACCACAGGGGTGTGGCTGAAGGAGGCGTCGCCCCGTACGGCCGCCACGGTGAGTTGCTGCCCGGCCAGGGTGACGGAGTCGCCGGCCCGCACACCGAGGTCGTCGGCGGCCTTGGTGGACAGCACTGCCGAGCGGTCGTCGATCCGGCCGCTGTCGGGGGCCAGACGGGAGCCGGGCTGGACGCCGAAGGCGGAGACCCCGACGCTCCTGTTTCCGGCGGTGGCCCTGGTCGTGGTGATGCCCAGCGGTTCGGCGCCGGTGACTCCGGGGGCCTCGGCCCACTGCTGCCACTGCTTCTGGGTGACTGTCGAGTTGGAGTACGACACGTCCTGGCCCTCGCCGGGCGCCTGGAAGGCGATCCTGTCGGCGGGCAGGCCGGTGATGGCGGAGATGTTCTGCTGGCCCAGTCCGGCCGTCAACCCGGACAGCAGCCCGACCAGCAGGGTGATCAGCACGATGACGGCCCCCATCAGGGCAAAGCGTCCCTTGGCGAACTTCAGATCTCTCCAGGCGACAAACACGGCAGTGGCCCGTCCTCTCGGCGGTGAAGCGGTACGACTCCACCATCGCGGCCGGTGCCGGCGTCCGCGTCTGGCGTAGGCCGGCACTTCAGAGGCCGAAAGACGGCGCCCGGGTTCCAACTTTCGATAGAGGCCCCGGGTGCGCCGGCGCCGGTAACGTGGGACGCACTGTGAGCACCGCTGCCCCTGCCCTGACCCCGACCACCCGAGCCCTGGCCTGGTGCCTGCACCTGCTGATCATCGGCCTGCTCGTCCTGGCCGCAGGCCGGGCGGTGGCCGACGACCGACCCCACGCCGGATCGATCGTCGGCGTGGCGGTGGCGTGCGGTCTGGCGTACGCCATCGGGCCGCTCCTTCCCCGCATCCGGCGCTCGCGGCGGGCCGCGGCCTGGTGGCTGGCCGCCGTCGGCGCGGTGTGGCTGGTGTTGCTGGGCCTGTCCCCCGACGCGATCTGGGTGGCGTTCCCGCTGTACTTCCTCCAGCTCCACCTGCTGCCGCGCCGCGCCGGCCTGGCCGCCGTGATCGTGACCGCCGTGGCGGCCATCGTCGGGTTCGGCGCCCACACCGGCTCCTTCACCCCCGCCACGGTGATCGGTCCCGCGCTCGGCGCCGCCGTCGCCGTCGGGGTGGTCTGGGGATACCAGGCCCTGTATCGGGAGAGCGAGCAGCGCCGGCAGCTGATCGAGGAACTCACCGCCACCCGGGCGGACCTGGCCCGGGCCGAGCACACCGCCGGCGTGCTCGCCGAGCGGGAGCGTCTGGCCCGCGAGATCCACGACACCCTCGCCCAGGGCCTGTCCAGCATCCAGTTGCTGCTGCGCGCCGCCGAGCGCGCCCTGCCCGGCCGGCCCGGTGCCGCCTCGGGTCACGTCGACGCGGCCCGTCAGGTCGCCGTGGACAACCTCGCCGAGGCCCGCCGCTTCGTCGCCGCGCTCACCCCGCCCACCCTGGAAGGCACCACCCTGGCCGGGGCCCTGGAACGCCTGTGCACCACCACCAGCGCCCGCCATCGCCTCAGCGCCCGCTTTCACCTCGTCGGCGACCCAGTGTCGCTGCCGACCGCCCATGAGGTGGCTCTCCTGCGTATCGCCCAGTCCACAGTCGCGAACACGGTCCGCCACGCCCAGGCCACCACGACCGACGTCACCCTCAGCCATCTCGGCGACCGCGTCGCCCTTCACGTCGTCGACAACGGGCGCGGCTTCGACCCGGAACAGCTGCCCGTCCCCGACGTCGACAGCGGCGGCTTCGGCCTGGCGGCCATGCGCGCCCGCATGAACGCCCTCGGCGGCGCCCTCACCGTCGAATCCGCGCCCGGCCACGGCACCGCCCTGACCGCCGAGCTTCCCCTCACCCCGCCCACCAGGACCGAGCCCGAGGGCCGCCCGTGACCGACGACGCCGCCATCCGCCTCCTCCTGGCCGACGACCACCCCGTCGTACGGGCCGGACTGCGCGCCGTGCTGGAAACCGAACCCGGCCTCGTCGTCGTGGCCGAAGCCGCCACCGCCGAGGAGGCCGTCACCCGCGCCGACGCGGGCGACATCGACGTCGTGCTGATGGACCTCCAGTTCGGGAAGGGCATGGGCGGTGCCGAAGCCACCGCCCGGATCACCGCCCGCCCGGAAGCGCCGCGCGTGCTGATCGTCACCACCTACGACTCCGACGCCGACACCCTGCCCGCCATCGAGGCCGGCGCCACCGGCTACCTCCTCAAGGACGCGCCACCCGAGGACCTGGCCGCCGCCGTCCGTACTGCCGCCGCCGGACGCACCACGCTGGCGCCCACCGTCGCGAACCGGCTGATGAGCCGCCTGCGTACGCCGGGCACCGCCCTGACCCGACGCGAGACCGAGGTCATCGCCCTGGTCGCCGACGGTCTGTCCAACCACAGCATCGGCACCCGCCTCCACCTGACCGAAGGCACCGTCAAGTCCCACCTGGCCCGCGTCTACGCCAAGCTCGGCGTCGAGTCGCGCACCGCCGCCGTCGCCACCGCCACCCAACTCGGCCTCATCCGCCGCTGACCCGGGCACGTGCGGGTCGTCACGGGCGTCGGTCACGGGCATCAGAAATGGGAAGCCGTCGCCGAGGTGCCTCGCCACTCCTCTCGAGGAATCCTCGTCACGCTGCCTGCCAACCGAGCGATTGAGCAGGTCACAGCCGGGGTAGTGGCCCTCCTCGCGGAGATCGATCGGCGGCCGGTCCCGGTCCGCCCGGCGAGAGGGGCACCACCGGTGCGGACCTGGGTACGCGGCGCCGCCGCGCGGCTGCGCAGCGACGGGATGACAGTGGTCGAGCTGACCGCCGCCGCCGTGGTCGCCTGGATCGTGGCGGCGGTGGTGATCCGCCACCCGGACCCGTTCTTCGCACCGACGGCCGCGCTGGTCGTGCTCGGCGAGTCCCGCGGGCGGAGACTACGGCAGACCGTCGAGATCCTGCTCGCCGTCGCCGCCGCCGTGCTCGTCGCGGAACTACTGGTGTACGCGTTGGGCCCGGGCACCGACACGGTCCTGCTGGTGCTGCTGCTGACCACCACGACGCTCGTGGTGATCGGAGCCCGCCGCGCCCTGGTCGTGCAGGCGACCGTCTCGGCCATGTACCTGGTCGTGGTGTCCGCGCCGAACGGGACGCTCATGCCGTTTCGCTTCGTCGACGCGCTCATCGGCGGCGCCGTGGCGCTCGCCGCCAGCCAGCTGATGGCCGCCCGCGACCCGCTGGCACCACTTGTTGCCCAGGCCCGCCGCAGCTACACCGACCTGGCCGACCTGCTCGACCAGGTAAACGCGGCGCTGCGGGGCTGCGACGAGGACGCCGCCCGCGCCGCCCTGGAGCGGGCGCGCCAGGTGGACGACTGCGTCGCCGAGATGCAGGCCGCGATGCTCGCCACCGGTGAGACGCTGCGACTGGGACTGCGCCGCCGGCACCTGGGCAAGCTCGTCGAGGTGGAGGCCACACTGCGGCAGCTCGACTACGCCGCCCGCAACATCCGCGTGCTGGCCCGCGCCGGCGTGACCCTGACCCGCCGGCACACCGCCACCCCGCCGGAGCTGGCCGCCGCGATCGGCGCGCTGACCTCTGCCGTACGGTCGGCTGGTGAGGCCATGGCCCACGACCTCACCGGCGCCGACGCCGACCGGCACGCGCAGCGGGCCGACGCGGCGGCCCTGGAGGCGGTCCGGATCGCCGCCGGCCTGCTGCGGACCGATCCGCCGCTGCCGGTCACCATGATCGTCGGGCAGATCCGGGCGACCGCGATCGACCTGCTGCGCGGCGTCGGCCACGACGACGTGACGGTGCTGGACCGGGTGGACGAGGCGCTCGGCCTGAGCCGGAGGTGACGCCGGGCGTCCGGCGATGCCCTTCGGCAGGTTCCCCAGCCGTTCCGTCGCTATCTGTTGGCGATGCCGATCGCCGCGAGACCGCCCAGCAATCCGCCCGCGTGCATGGTCAAGCGCAGGTACCACTGCCATCCCTTGAGCCGGCCCGGGTGGTACGTGAGGGCGTGCATCCGGTGCGCGACCAGGAACCAGCCTGTCCACGCCACGACGACCACGGCCAAGCCGGCCGCCACGCCGGTCAGCATCGGCTGCTTGTCGTCGTCCGAGATGCCGGCCGCACTCAGCAGGGGCCATAGTGCGAGGAACGGTAGGACCAGCCAGAACTTAGCTGTCAACGCAAGCGGAGCCACCGCCGCTCTTCCCCGCGACGCGAGCAGAGCCCCCGCTGACTGAGAAAGTCCCATGAAGACGGAGAACACGCAAAGCCCGAGTACGAGGTGCGGCCACCCATTTGTCGCACGTGCCGCGGCGACCAGAATCGGCAGCAGGAACAGCCCGGCGAGAAAACCCACCAGCCTGCCGGCGGCGAACCGGGCGATGAACCTGCCGATCGACGGCAGAGGATCCCACTGCTGCGTCCGCACCGGTGACATCGTGGGGGCCGGCCCGGCCGCCGGGACCTGATTCGCCGGCTCCGCGGGGACCGTCGTGGCCCGTTGTGCGGGTTGAATGTGCGCGTGGCGCGGGGTCGGCGGGCGTCGCTTCCGTGCGCCTTTCTGGCGGCTGTTACGTCCTCGGGATCCCATCGGTTCAGGGTGTCGGGTGTCCGCAACCCACCGTCCATCGCTGGTCGTCCCGGCTGCCCTCGCCCTGAACGGTTGCTGTCGGTAGTTGCCGGCACTCCGCGTGGGTCGTCAGCACCCGGGAGGTGGTGGGGCCGGCGCGGTACAGGGGACGGACGGAGCCTCCGCGCACGCTCCGAAGGTGATCGTGGGGAACTGATGCGGGGCGCTGCTTCCTCGCCTAAGCTGCGTCACATACGCATCGACACTAATCAATAGCAGATGCCGGCGACCGGGGTCGGCCCACCGGCAACCACCGGCTTCGCATTCACCGGCTTCGATTGGAGTACCCGATGACCCGGCGTCCAACCATCGCCACGCTCACCGGCCTGTGCCTCGCACTCGCCACCGCACCCGGCCCCGCCGGCGCCGCACCCCCGGCACCTCGGGACGCCACTCATGTTAACGCTCACATTAGAGGCGTCCCGCTCTACGGCCCACCCGGCGCGCCCCCGGGGGTCTGCCCGGGCGGCACCGGATACGGCCCGCCCCTGCCGGCCACCTCCGTGTCCGCGACGAAGATCCAGAGCGGGTTCTCGTTCCTCGAAGGACCGGTCTGGATCGCCGACGGCGGCTACCTGCTGATGTCCGACATGGCCGCGGGCACCGGGCCGAACAACGTGCAGCCCTCCACGATCCGCCGGTTCACCCCGCCGGCGACCTTCGACACCTTCATCGCCGACGCCGGAAGCAACGGCCTGACGCTCAGCCCCGACGCCCAGCAGATCATCGCCGCCACCCACGATCAGCGGAACGTCTCCGCGTACCGGCTGAGCGACAAGGCCCGCAGCACTGTCGCCGCCGGCTACCAGGGCCGGGCGTTCAACTCACCAAACGACGTCACGGTCCGTTCCGACGGCGTCGCCTACTTCACCGACCCCACCTTCCAGCGCGGCAACCGACCCGACCAGATGAGCGGACGTACCAGCGTCTTCCGCGTCTCCGGCGGCCAGGTGTCGCTGGTGGACGACCGGCTGCGGCAACCCAACGGCATCGCGCTCTCCCCGGACGGCAGCACGCTCTACGTGGGCGCCTACGCCGAGAACAAGATCTACAAGTACGTCGTCCAGCCCGACGGCAGCACCGGCGCCCGCAGCGTCTTCGTGAACTACCTCGGCGGTCCCGACGGGGTGACCGTCGACTGCGCCGGCAACGTGTACTGGGCCTCCGGCTCGGACGGGCTGGTCCACGTCTACTCACCAGCCGGCGCGCAGCTCGGCACGATCCGCTCCGGCGGCACCGGCACCACCAACGCGGCGTTCGGCGGACCCGACCGGCAGACCCTCTACATCACCTCCGGCCGAACGAACGACTCCGGCCTGTACAGCGTGCGACTCAACGTCCCCGGCTACCCGTACTGACCAAGAACCCCGGGAAGGAAACCACCGTGCGGATTAGTCCCCACCAGCTCCGACACCGCGTCCCGCTCGCCCTGCTGATCTGCGCCGGCACCATCCTGACCGGCGTACCCGCCAACGCCGCGCCGGCCGCACCGGCGACCGGGAGCCGGCAAGTGGCCCAGCTCGCCGCCGACACCAGCCCGCCCACCCGGCCGACCGGCCTGCGCAGCACCCGGCTGACCTGCCAGTCCGTCACGCTCTCCTGGTACGCCTCCCGGGACAACATCGGCGTCGCCTTCTACGACATCTACCACGACGGCCAGCTCGTCACCTCGGTCCCGGGACGGACGCTGACCGCCACGCTCAGCGTCGTGCAGGGTGTCACCTGGGGCTGGTACGTCAACGCCCGCGACGCCGCCGGCAACGTCTCGCAGGCCAGCTCCACGCTCTCGGTCACCCCGCCGTTCTGCCAGCAGGACACGTCGCCGCCCAGCCCGCCGACCAACCTGGCCGCGACGGTCAACGGCACGGACGTGACCCTCACCTGGTCGGCCTCCACCGACAACGTCGCGGTCACCGGCTACACGATCCTGCGCAACGGTACGGCGGTCGGCTCCACCAGCGGCACCGCCGGCAACCCGCCGGCGACCACGTTCACCGACACCGGGCTGACGCCCGGCACCGACTACCGGTACACGGTGACCGCCCGGGACGCCCAGGGCAACGTCTCGGGGGCGAGCGCCGCGGTCACCGCGCACACGGGCTCGGGCTGCACGAGCCCGGTCTGCGGCTCCACGGTCATCACCACCGAGAAGGACCTGCCCTGGGGCCTGGTGCAACTGCCCGACGGCACGGTCCTCTACGGCCGGCGCGACCTGTTCGACATCGTCGCCATGAACCCGGACGGCACCGACAAGCACAGCATCGGCACCGTGCCGAACGTGGCCGGCACCAACGGCGAGGGCGGCGTGCTCGGGCTGGCCGTCTCGGCCAGCTTCACCACCGACCGCTGGCTGTACATCTACCACACCACCACGACCGACAACCGGATCGTGCGGATCCGCTACGACGGCACGCTGCAAACCGGCACCGAGCAGGTGCTCGTCACGGGAATCCCGCGCAACAAGTACCACAACGGCGGCCGGCTGCGCTTCGGCCCCGACGGCAAGCTCTACGCCGCCACGGGCGACGGACAGAACCCGGACGTGGCCCAGAACACCAACAACCTGGGCGGCAAGGTGCTGCGGCTCAACCCCGACGGCACCGTGCCGGCGGACAACCCCTTCGGCAACTACGTCTGGAGCTACGGCCACCGCAACCCCCAGGGACTCGCCTTCGACTCCCAGGGCCGCCTCTTCGAGCAGGAGTTCGGCAACAACGTCATGGACGAGACCAACATCATCGTCAAGGGCGGCAACTACGGCTGGCCTGCCTGCGAGGGCACCTCCGGCGACTGCGCCAGCCCGAACTTCAGGGCCCCGATCCGGACGTACCCGGTGGCCGAGGCCTCGTGCAGCGGCATCGCGATCGTCCGGGACGTGCTCTACCTCGCCTGCCTGCGTGGTAACCGGATGTACCGCGCGGAGATCAGCGGCAACACGCTCACCAACGTCCAGCAGTACTTCGTCGGGACGTACTTCCGGCTGCGTACCGTCGAACCGACCCTCGACGGCAACCTGTGGCTGACCACGAGCACCGGCGGAGACAAGGACAGCACCCCGAACAACAGCAACGAGAAGATCCTCAAGGTGACCCTCGGTGGGGCGGTGTCCGGCCCCACGGGCTGAGGGCGAGCCGGCACTGCCAGCCCTCGGAGGGTGTCCGCGTCGCGCGGGTGCCCTCCGAGCGGTCCGGGCCAGGGAACGAGGTGTTCGAGGCCTGCGGCGGCGCGAGAGGGACCGAACTCCGTCACCGCGTACTCGGCCAGGCCGCGCTGCCGGAACGGGACCATGGCGGACCTACGGCCGAGGTCATCCGGAAGCGGCAGCAGGGGTTGCCTCATCTCTACACCCACCGGTCGGACGGCCGGGGTCAACGCTTCCGGGAGCGCTCGCTGACGATCCGCTGACTCCCACCGACAACTGACAATGGAATCAGCAAAAGCCACCCTCTCACGAGGGTGGCTTTCTGCGTAGTGCTTCACCTCGCCCGTCTGGCCCAGCCTGGCCTTCAGGTGCTCAGCAGTTGGTGTCTGCGATCTCTTCGCGGAGGCGGCGCTGCTCGGCCTTGCTCAGCGAACTGCCGTCGGTGACGTGTAGCGCCCACGGTGTTGGGCAGGGGGCTTCGTGGGCGGTGTCCGGACAGAGCGTCTCGACCATACGGTCAGTGAGGGCATCGACCTCACTGACGGAGGCGATTACAGGGATGGTGATCCGCCATAGTTGAGCCCGGACGCCATCTGCCTCAGGACTGGTCATACGTGACATCTCCAAATGTTGGGCGTGGAGGCGGGCCAGTCTAGACGGAGAGGCCGATCAGGGCCCGCATCCGCACCGGTTCCAGCGGCTCATCCAGTCCGGTGGGTTGCGCTGGTGAATGACGCGTGGCGTGAAGTTGCCGTCGAAGAATTGGCGGTCCGACTCTTCGTTCAGTCCACCGCCCGACAGCGCTGGGCGCGACAGCCTCGCGGCGCTTGGCTTGACGCGTCCTCCTTGGCGCTCTTGACCGCGTCGCTCTCGGTCTTGCCGCTGCCGGCACCCCAGACGTAACCGGCGTTTGGTCGTTGCCGACCAACGCGCACTCGGCCTGGCATTCCCACGCTTGGCCGTCGAGATCGTTACGGGTTGACCTCAGGCACCGGTTCGGGCGGCACGTCCCGATCCTTGAAGGCTGTGCTGAAAGGAATTGCCGCGGCGCATAGACGGAATTCACGATGCCTGTCGTACGCATGTGCACTGCGGGCGAAGGGAAGGAATCGTGCATACCGATCGTCCTGACGTCGAGACGCCGGCAGTCGGTGGCCTCGACCGGCGAACCCTCCTCGGCGCGCTCGGTGCCGGTGTGGGGGCGGCAACCGTCCTGGCCACGCCACGACCGGCACGGGCTGGCACCCCGACGTCCGGCCGTGCCCCGGCTCCACGGACGTTGGCTACCAGGCCGTTGCGGAGCGGGACCGTTCGGCCTGGATTCGACGCCCAGGTCGTTGCCCTGCGGTCGCCGGCCGGCTCGGCCCCGGCACGGTGGCGCTCCGCCGACCGGTCGGGGGCGTGGAGCCGGTGGGCCCCGGCGCCCGGCGGCTGCCCGGCCGGCGCGGGCGACGCCGCGCCCGCGACCGAGCAACTGGCCTTCGTCACCGTACCCAACGCTCCGGCAGTCGACCTCGACCTGCCGACCGGCAGCCGGGCGGTCGTCCTCAACGGCACCGACGGCCCGGCCCTGCGGCCCGCGTCCGCCGAGGTGTCGGAACGCTCCCGGCTGGCGGGGCTGCCCTTCCTGAGCCGTGCCGCCTGGGGCGCCGACGAGTCCCTGCGGTTCGACGCCGCCGGCGTGGAAAAGTACCCACCCACGTTCTGGCCGGTGCAGACGTTCACCGTTCACCACACCGCCACCGGCAACGACGATCCTGATCCGGCCGCGCGGATGCGCGCCATCTACCGCTACCAGGCGATCGACCTCGGCTACGGCGACTTCGGCTACCACTTCCTGATCGACGAGGCAGGCCGGGTCTACGAGGGCCGGCGCTCCGGCGGGGACGTGCTGCCCGGTTTCGACCCGGCCGGTTGGATGGTGAACGGCTCGCACGTGGGCGGCTACAACGCGGGGAACGTGGGTGTCGTCCTGCTCGGAACCTTCGTGACACGCGAACCGACGGCGGCTGCGCGGCGCAGCCTCACTCTGTTGCTCGCCGCCCTGACCGGTTGGTGCCACGTCGATCCGCTGGCCAGCGTGACCTACGTCAATCCGATAAGCGGCCTCCGCCGCGGCGTACCCACGATCGCGGGCCATCAAGACTGGGGGCCGACGGAGTGCCCGGGTGGGGTGCTCAGCGGGATGCTGGGCGACCTGCGACAGGAGATCGCGGCCGTGCTGGCCGACCCGCGTCGCTCCGCGTTCGTCGGCTGACGGCGGTCGCAGCGACCGCCGTACGGCAACGTCGGCGAAGCGGAGACGCGCCCGAGCTGACGTTTCGGGGCACGGTATCGACACAATCACCTCGAAGGTGATGAAGCTCGATTCGCACCCGCGTAAGAGAGTGGCGCGCTCCGATATTCCAAGGCTAGACTGCCGCGAGCTCACGCCATTCACATGCGTCTTCGGGAGCCTCGTTGCGCATCTACTTCACGGCGGAGGATCTCGGGCGGGTTCGCGTGGCCGCAGCACCCGATCCGATGTGGGAGACGGTCTTCAGCGTTTTCCGCCTCGGCCGCCCGGGGCCGGCGGCGGTCTTCGGGCGCTGGCGCCGGCGGGCCGTGCCGGCCATGCGGCCCGCCGATCTGGAAATGCTCCGGCCCTTGGTGAACGGTGCCTACTATCCGGATTTCCTGACGCCGGCCGAGGGTGGGCTCGGTCTGCCGGACGCGATCGAGGCCCTGCTACGCACTCCGACGGCCCGGCTCCGCGCCGAAATGGAGCAGCTCGCCCGCCTCGGCGGGCCACTGCCGTCCTGGATGCGGCGCCTCGCCGACGGCGACGGCGACGTGCTGGGCCGCCTGGCCGGCGCGATGCGGTCACAGTTCGCGGTCGCTGTCGCCCCGTTCTGGGCGGAGGCACGGGCGCACGTGGACGCCGACCGGGCACGGCGGGCACGGGTGCTGCTGGAGCACGGCGGTGAGGGGTTGCTGAAGAGCTTCCGGCCGATGATGCGCTGGGAGCCTCCGGCGCTCGTGGTCGATGTGCCGTCCACCCAGTCGATCCACCTCAACGGCCGCGGGCTGCTGCTCGTGCCGTCCTACCTGTCCTGGAAGACGCCCGACACGCTGCGGGACCCGGACCTCACGCCGGTGCTGGTATATCCGGTCGAACACGACCTGACCCGGCACCTGGACGCGGCGCGGCCCTCCGGACCGGGCGCCCTCGCCGCCCTCGTCGGGCCGACCCGGGCGGACGTGCTGGAGGCCATCGGCGATGGCCGTACCACCTCGGAGCTGGCCGGACGCGTCGGAGTGAGCGCGGCGTCGATCAGCCAGCACACCGCCGTGCTGCGCGACGCCCGGCTGATCAGGACCACCCGCATCGGCAAGGCGGTGCTGCACACGATCACCCCACTCGGCGCGGCGATGCTCGGCGACGCTCCGCCTCGACGCGCTCCGATCGACGTCGCCGCGCGTCCTGCGACGTAGGCTCCGCCCCGCCGGTCACCGGGCCTGGACGTCCGTCGCCGGGCGGTGCCGGCACCGCCCGGCTGCGAAACAGGTATCCCCGACGCGGCCCGCACCCGGTAGTCGGTGTGCGGGCCGCCGCCGTTGTCCGGTGGATCTCAGTACCGGCTGGTGCAGTACTCCTCGTACTCGTTGTTGTAGCCCCAGGCGGTACAGGCGCGGGCCAGCAGGCCAGCGTCGTCGAGCATCACGGTCCAGTGCACGTCGGTGGAGGGCGCACCGGGATTGCGGCCCGCGGCGGCGTATGTGCGGTACTGCCCGTTCGAGTAGAAGCCGTCGACCCGGACGTCGTAGTTCGCTTTGCCGCGGGCCCACGCCGTGCGGCAGCGCGGGCTGTAGCGCAACTCGGCGATCAGTGGCCCGCCGCCCGGCAGGTACGCCTCCCGGACCGTCCTCGCGTCGTCGGTGCACCGGTACCTGATCCCGTTGTTGCCGGTGAAGTAATCCTCGGGCGAGTGCCCCTCGTAGAACGTGATGGCCTGGGCCGGTGCGGTGGTGATCGCCACCAGCCCGGTGGTCGCGGTGATGGCAGCGGCCACAAGGCCGATCCAGCGGCGGGTCGTGTCGCGCATGAACTGACTCCGTTTCGTAGTGCGAGGTGGAATGCCACTCGCGCGGATGCAACCTTCAGGTCGGCGGAAGAAAAATGCCTTCACCGGTCGGCACGTGCAGATCCTCGGTACTGGCACACGGCAGCGGCAAGAGGTTTTAGCCAAGGCTTAAGCGAGCGGAAATGCAGCCGGACCATGTGGAGGCCGAAGTAGCGGGTGAGATCCCATCGTGACCATAAAATTTCTACGCCACAAAAAGCCCCGAGGACCTCGCCGGCCGTCACGACACCCCACGCCGTTCTCCCACCCGCTGCGATCACTGATGGTGAGCGCTGCCCGGTACGCCGCGACAGCGGTCGTGACCTCCCAGGTCGGACATCGCCCGCGCCACCCGACAAGCCAACCGCCGATCACGACCACCTCCGTGACCCGCAGTTACTCGAGAATGCGATCAGCCTTGCCGTCTGACACATCCGAGACCCGCCGGGCATACCTTTCGCGCTCGGGTTAAAGGTGTGGTCCGCCGTCGGCGTACGGCCAGAACATGGTCCCTCCATTGTTTTCACCACGCTCGTCATGGACGGAGACCCGTGAAGATAGGAACGTTATCGACGCCTGGCAAGGCGATGATTGCCGCCGTGGCCGCTGTTGCGCTGCTTTCCGGCCCGGCACTGTCCGCAGTGGCCCGGGCCGAACCGGCGGAGACCCCGCCATCCGCGCCGGCGGCAGCGGCGGCCCCGGCCGGCCCGGTCGGGCCGGCCGATCGCGTCGCACCCGGCGACCGGGACAGGGTCCTGCCGAAGGGGTGGCGCGGCTCCGCGGACCGGATCTGGACGACCTCCGGCGACGCCAACGGCTTCCACATTCTCACCGCCACGGCGGCCACCGGCTACACCTGGGAGACCGCGGCCAGCCTCGCCGAGCCGGGCTTCGACGTCGACCTGTGGATCGGCAACGCCTGCGTGACCGGCTCGGGTCGCCGGCTGGTCGTGGTGTACGCACCCCGCACCTTCACCAACAAGGCGGAGCTGTTCGACCGTGGCGGGTTCACCGCGCTCGTCGACCTGAAGACGCGCCAGGTGACCAAGCTGCCGGTGCAGTCGTCGCTCGCCTACTTCAACCCCGGTTGCGGCGCGGGCGAGCAGGCGGTGCTCTCCCAGCTCGGTGGCGAGAACCGCGAGGACCCGACGTCCACCGCGCCACGGAGCCGGCTGTTCACCGTGGACGCGGCGGCACGCACGCTGTCCAAGCCGATCCTGCTGAACACCGAGCTGAGCTCCCCCGTACCCGTCAAGGACGGCATCGTCGCGGCGGCCGCCGGCGGGCTGGTCTCGGTGGCGAGGACCGGCAAGGTGACCCGGTCCGCCGCGGCGACCGGGGTGCCGTTCCGGCTGACGCCCGACGCAGCCGGCGGCGTCGTCTTCATGGACTCCGACGGCCGGCAGACCCGGGTGAAGCGGGCGGTCGGCCGGTCCGTGCGGGAGCTCGCACGCGGCCGCGCGGCCGATGTCGGCCTGGCCCGCGGTGCCGGCGGCCGGTCCTTCATCACCGGCCGGCCGGCGCACATGTCCGCGCTGCCCGCCACCGTGCGCCGGATCGCCGTTCCCCGCGACAGTGAGCTGTCCACCCGCGGTGAACTGGCGCTCACCCAGGTCAAGGCGGCCGGCGCGGGCGACCCGCGAACCCAGGGCGGCGACCCGAGCGTGGCCCGCGACGTCGCCGTCACGGCGACGGTGACAAAGACCGGCAAGTCGCTCACCTTCGAGGTGAGCCCCGAGGTGGTCGGACCCGAGGCGGTCGCCGGCCGAGCCACCCATCCGAAGCTCGGCGCCACGGCCACGGCCACCACGCCCCGCTTCCGGATCGCGGCCGACGCCTCGGCCGAACCGGTCGAGGCGGACCGCTACTGCTCGGTGCCGCGCAACGACCCGGCGAACCAGGCCGTGCAGCCGAAGCCGCGCAACGTCGAGTGGGCGGTCGACCAGGCGGTCTTCGGCCGGCTCAATGACGCGGCCTCGCGCCCGGCGAACTGGAAGGGCTACGGCATGCCGGCGTACGAGCCGCAGACACTGTTCCCGGCGCCACCACTGGCGAACGGCGGCCGGGTGCCGGCGCAGATCATGCTGGGCATCATCACCCAGGAATCCAACATGTGGCAGGCGTCGAAGTTCGCGCTGCCCGGCGTGCCGGCGAACCCACTGATGGGCAACTACTACGGGCGCGACATCTACAACGCCACCTCGCTGGACGACTGGGACATCGACTGGACGAAGGCCGACTGCGGCTACGGGCTCACCCAGGCGACCGACGGCATGCGCCTGGCGGGCCACGAGAAGACCGACGCCAACGGCAACAAGGTCGAGGTCTCGCTGCCGTTCCAGACCCAGCGGGCGGTCGCGCTCGACTTCACCGCGAACATCGCGTACGGGTTGAAGATCTTGCAGGAGAAATGGAACCAGACCTACGCGGCGGGGTTGCGGGTGCACAACGCCGATCCGTCCGCGCTCGAGAACTGGTTCTACGCGGTGTGGGCGTACAACTCGGGCTTCTACCCGAAGAAGAACGACACCGACCCGTGGGGCGTCGGGTGGCTCAACAACCCGATCAACCCCAGGTACGACCCGCTCCGGCACCCGTTCATGACCTCGTACGACGACGCTCGCACGCCGCAGAACTGGCCGTACCCGGAGAAGGTGCTCGGCTGGGCCGGCAATCCGATCTCCGCGACCGAGTCGCCGGGCGTCGAGCGCCCCGGCTTCAACTACGCCTGGTGGAACCTGAGCGAGGACAAGCCCAGGGTCAAGCCCCCGCTGAAGACCTTCTGCGACAACACCAACCAATGCGATCCGTACGCCTCCGTGCAGCCCGACGATCCGGACGTCAGCAGCGAGAAGCCCGGCTCGTGTCTGCACAGGAACGCCGCCGGCCTGTACGACCTGAGGTGCTGGGCCCACTCCGCCGTCGGGTGGAAGGCGCCGCCGGGAGTCGTCTGCGACACCTGCGGCCACGAGCAGATCCGGTTCGACCCGGGCTACCCGTGGTGCACGACAGCCGGCCAGACGGCCTGCGAGAGCGACGGCATCAGCTACCCGCCGCACTGCCAGGACAGCGGCGGTGACCTCGCCCCCGGTGCCAAGGTGGTCGACAACGTTCCGCTCGGCTCGCCCTCGCCGCGGTCATGCCCCAGACAGCTGCAGAACCAGGGTACGTTCCAGCTCTCCTTCACGGGGGTGGCCAACGGCACCTACCCGTCCAAGATCGATTTCCACCAGGTCGGCGGCGGTTACGGCGGCCACTACTGGCGGGCCAGCACCCGGACGCAGGCGGCCCAGGGCGGAAACCTCAAGGTCACTGGCACCTGGCGGCTCAACGAGACCGGCACCGGCTGGCGGCGGGTCCAGGTGTTCGTGCCCGAGTTCGGCGCCTGGACGCAACAGGCGAAGTACACGATCGATCTGGGCAACGGCGAAACCCGGTACCGGGTGATCAACCAGACCTGGCAGCAGAACAAGTGGGTCGACCTGGGCACCTTCAACTTCCGGGGCCAGCCCTCGGTCTCGCTGACCACCGTGGCCAAGGACGGCACCGGAGACGACAGCATCATCTTCGACGCGGTGGCGTTCAGCTGGCCCAGCCCGTCGCCGCCCGGCGTGCCCGAAGAGGTCGGCGGCATGCCCCGATACGTCGCGCTGGGCGACTCCTACTCGTCAGGCGAGGGCGTGGCGCCGTACGACCGCAACAGCGACCTCAAGCGAACAAACGGCACGAAGGGCTCCAGCGTCGACGCCTGCCACCGGTCGACGGCCGGCGCGTACCCCCGGCTCGTGCATGATCCCGGCCGCGACTCCGTCCGGGACTTCCCGAACGACCACTACACCATCGAACAGATGTCGACGCGGTACAGCTGGGGCAGCTTCGGCTTCCTCGCCTGCTCGGGCGCGACGACCACGGCCGTCACCCGCGACGCGGTAAACGTTCCGCCGGCCGCCTCCGACACGGCGGGACACACCGACTGGGGACAGGCGGTCGACCGCTGGGGCGAGCTGACCCAGGTGGAGCAGGGCTGGCTGGACCCGGAGACCACGCACGTGTCGATCTCGATCGGCGGCAACGACGCCCGGTTCTCCGACGTGCTCACCGGGTGCATCGCCGCGCTCACCGACTGCTCAGGGCCGAACTACCGGCTGACCCGGTCGAACGGCGTCGTCGACCCCGAACTGCTGCGCGACTACCAAACGAAGATCATTCGGGACTGGCTGCCCGCAAAGCTGAAGGCCACCTACCGGGCGATCCACACCGCCGCCCCGAACGCCCAGATCTTCGTCGTCGGCTACCCGCAGATGTTCGCCAACGAGGAAGGCAACAACGCCTGCTACAACATCAGCTCGCAGGCCCGGCTGTTCCTCAACGCGATGGCCGGTCGGATGTCCATCGCCATCGCGCGGGTCGTCGACGACCTGCGCGCCGAGGGCGTGGACATCCGCTACGTTCACACCACGGCGGCGATCAGCGTCGGCAACAGCGGACAGAAGAAGTGGGCGTGCGGTGGCAACGACGGCTACCGGTGGCTGAACGCGGTCACCTCGACGTCCACCGACGGCAGCGGGGAGAAGACGCCGGGCACCGGCACCTTCCACCCGACAGCCCGCGGCCAGCAGGGCTTCGCCGACCTGCTCACCGCGGCCTTCGCGGACGCCCGGCGCCCCCGGGCGGACGACGTGGCGGCGATCAAGCAACGCATCCTCGACTATTCCGCGAAGCGCGCGCCGACCGACGACAAGGGCAGGTGGATCGTCACCGACCAACAGGCAAAGCTGGCCGCCGAACGCTGCCTCGACCTGACCCGGCGCGGCGGGATCGTCGGCAACCCCTGCCTGTCCAAACCGATCCTGTTCCCCACCGCCTTCGACGCCCGCGGAGCCGCCCGCAACGACGACGCCGCGATCGACGCCAACCCGCCCTGGGTGCAGCTGCGCTACGTCAACGGCTCGACGGAGAAGCCCAAGGTGCTCAAGTCCCGTAGCTGGTTCATGAACGCACCGTACGGCCAGACCTCCTGCCCGACGACGCGGCCCGAAGACCAGTGCGACGAATATCCGTTCTACACCTCCGAGGAGGGTGGCGCCTGGGACTTCTTCACCGGCGGGGAGAACTCTCCGCTGAGCACCCGGCTGCTGATGATCCCCGCGACCGAGAACCGGGCGGAAGGCAGCATGGTCGGTGCGATGTACAGCCACCAGGACTGCCGGATGCAGACCGGCACCTACGAAAACATCATCGGTAGCCCCGGCTATCAGAACCAGTTGCTGACCAGCGGCACGGAGTATCTGACCGTACCGCTGACCGACGAAGCGGCGTTCGTGGGCCAGAAAACCATGTACGTCTGCTGAACCGGGGCCCCGGCCGCCGTCAGGTGGCCGGGGCCCATCCCACGGGCTTATTTCAAGACCTGCGGCACTCCTACGCGCCTTAGCTGGTCTCAGACGGCGTGCCGATCAATGACGTAGCAAAGGTGATGGGTCACGAGCAGACGTCCGCGACGTTGAACCGCTACACCCACTCAACCGCTGAGCGCGCCCACAGAGTGGTGAAGTCCTTTGCTGTCTCTCGCTGCCTCCGAGCAACGACTGAAGCCTCAAAGACGAGTCAAGGCCCCTCGATTGAGGGGCCTTGAGCTTGCCGTATTCATGGTGGGCGATACTGGGATCGAACCAGTGACCTCTTCGGTGTGAACGAAGCGCTCTCCCGCTGAGCTAATCGCCCTCAGCGCGCATGACTCTACCCGATCACCCGCCCGGACCAAAAACCGGGCCTCAGTGCGTCGCGAGGTAGTGCAGCGCCTCCGCCACCACGTCGATGCCGAAGCTGTACTTGAGCGACAGCCACACCACCACCGACACGAACACGAGCCCGACCGCGCCCAGCACGAAGCGCACCGGCATCGACTGCCGGGTGACCCAGCGGGTCCAGGAGTTGACGTGGCGGCGGGTGAACGCGAGCAGCCGCCGCGCCCAGTGGAACTCGACCGCCCAGACGCCGAGGCCGGCGATGACCAGCAGCCAGCCGGGCCCGGGCAGCGGGATCAGCGCGATACCGACGGTGACCACGATGGCGCCGAGGATGCCGATGAAGATCTTCAGGGCGACGCGGCCGGTGGGGTTGGCGCGGATGAGGTCGAGCGTGGTGTGCAGGCGTCCCCGCCAGCCCTGTCGCCGCCGCGGCTGCTCCGTGAGAGTGCCTTGCGACCGCCCTTCCACCGGCACCTCGTACCCCCGACTTTCGGCTGCTCGGGCCGCACCTTTCGGCGATTCGGCCGTGGTCCGCGACGTCACCGAGGAGCCCCTCGTGACCATTTCCACCCCCAGTGTCGCCCGCGACCGTCACCCCTGCTGACGACTGGACGTTACCGGAGTAAGTCGACGACTGAACCACCCGTTGCCGGGCGGGACGACGGAGTGGGCGGAACCGGAAAGTCTACGCGGGGCCGGGCGGTCCCGGGGGCTTTCGGAACCCCTTCCCACCACTGGGTGAAGTCAGCGTATGGCGGAGCGTAGCCAGGAGCAGCACCTGAGTATGGGAAAAGCGGGACACGCGCGTTCCGCAGCGGTGCCGGGGGGAGAACGTCCATGAGTGTCATCCGACCGACGACCGTAGAGGTCGAGACGTCGCTAAGGCTCGTCGCGCCTGACGCCACCGCCTTGCCGGTGCGTGCCAGTCTGCGTTACGACCCTGCTGACCCGTATGCGGTCCATGTCCTGTTCCACGCCGAGTCCGCCGGCGGCGAGGCGGTGAGCTGGTCGTTCGCTCGCGAACTGCTGGTCACCGGGCTCGACGAGCCGGCCGGCATCGGTGATGTGCGGGTCTGGCCGTGGGCCACCCCGCGCGGCGACTTCGTCGCGCTCGCGCTGTCGTCCCCGGACGGCAACGCCCTGTTCGAGGTCCCGCGCAGCGTGCTGGTGCGCTTCCTGCGCCGGACCTACGTCGTCGTCCCGCGCGGCCGCGAGGCCGAGCACCTGGACGTCGACACCGCGGTGAACCGGCTGCTGGCCGGTCGCTGACACGGCGACACCCGGGGCCGCGCGGATCTGCCGAGTCCGCGCGGCCCCGGGCCGTCTCCGACCGGGGGTACGCGTCAGCCGCGCGTGGTGATCCCGCCGTCGACCGGGATGACCGCTCCGGTCAGGTACGCGCCGGCCCGCGACGCCAGGTAGATCGCCGTGCCCGCCATGTCCTCGGGCCGGCCGATCCGGCCCAGCGGCACCTGCTGCTCGATGGCCGCGCGCGACTCGGGGTCGTCCAGCGCGAAGGCCATCATCTTGCTCTCGAACGGTCCGGGCGCGATCGCGTTGACGGTGATCTGCTCGCCGGCGAGCTGGTGGGCGAGGCCGCGGGTGAGCATGTGCACGGCCGCCTTGGTGGCCGAGTACGCGTAGACCTCCATCCAGGGCACCCGGATGCCGTCGATCGACCCGATGTTGATCACGCGGGCCGGGTCGTCGGCGCCGGCGGCGGCGCGCAGTTGCGGCAGCAGCGCGGTGGTGAGCCGGAAGACGGCCTTGACGTTGACCGCCCAGAGCTTGTCGAAGGCGCCCTCCGGGTATTCCTCCAGCGGTGCGCCCCAGGTGGCGCCCGCGTTGTTCACCAGCACGTGCAGCCGGTCGTGGCGCTCCCGGACGGCCTCGGCGAGCGCCAGCGCGCCCGCGTCGCTGCCCAGGTCGGCGGGGATCGCCTCGCAGTGGCCCTCGGCGGAGAGTTCCTTGGCGACCGACTCGCACACGTCCGCCTTGCGCGAGGAGATGATCACCTTGGCGCCGGCCCGGACGAAGCCCCGGGCGATCATCAGCCCGATCCCGCGTGAGCCGCCGGTCACCAGGACCGTCTTGCCGTCGACCGAGAACAGATCCGTCATGTTCGTCCCATCGCCGTCGCCGGGCCGCGGGCCGGTCGGCCGGGGCCGCGTGGCCGGGTATGCAGCGCACCCCGGCCCGGGGTCTTACCGATCGGTAACCTAACCGCCGGGCTCGGCTGCCGACAAGAGCGGGCGAAACCGTCGAGATGCAACGTGCGGGCGCTCCGGTTACCGTCGGGATGATGGTCACTACCGGTCAGCCCTCCCCGGCCACCCGCACCGGCCCGCCGCGGCTCCGCTCCGGCACCGACGAGATCGTCACCGGTGTGCTCGGCGACCTCGCCGCCGAACCCGGCTGGCCCCGCCCGGTCCTGCTCGACCGTGATCTGCTGATCCTGGTCACCCACGGCCACGGCACCGCCGAGCTGGACTTCCGGCCGGTCCCCTGCCGTCCGGGCACGCTGCTGCGCGCGCATCCCGGGCAGGCGCTGCGGTTCGTCGGCGCGCAGCTCGACGCGACGGTGGTGAGCTGGCGGCCGGACGCGCTGCGCGGCCTCGACGTCGACCCGGACGCGGTGCCCGCCCACCGCCAGCTCGCCGGTGAGGACGAGGACGCGGTGATCAGCGAGGTGAGCCAGCTCGCCGTGGACGCCGACCGGCATGCGCTGGTGCCGGCCGCCGCGGCGCTGCTGCGCCACCAGCTCGCCGTCCTGCTGCTGCGGCTGAGCCTGCTGCCGCGCCCGGGCGACGGCGCGACGCCGCGGGCCGAGACGGAGACGTTCCGGCGGCTGTGCCGGGAGGTGGAACGCGGCTACCGGCACACCCGCCGGGTCGAGGACTACGCCGCCGATCTCGGCTGTTCGGTGCGTACCCTGACCCGGGCCTGCCTGGCGGTGACCGGCCGCAGCGCCAAGCAGGTGATCGACGAGCGGGTCGCGTTGCAGGCGTGCCGGCTGCTCGCCGCCACCGACGAGTCGATCGCCGCGGTCGGCCGGGAGCTGGGTTTTCCCGAGCCGACCAATTTCGGCCGCTTCTTCACCCGCGAGGTGGGGGTGAGCCCGGGGACGTTCCGGGCCGAGCGCGAGCGCCCGCTGCCCGTCCGTCTGGTGCGACCCCGGCCGCCCGCCGACTCCCCCGTGCCGGGCGGCCAGGCATGATGGCACTGTGCAGATCTCCGCGCGCGGCGACTACGCGGTCCGGGCAGCCCTGAGCCTGGCCACCGCGTACCCGACCCTGCTGTCCACCCAGGCCATCGCGGCGGAGCAGGACATGCCGCGCAAGTTCCTCGAGGCGGTCCTGGCCGACCTGCGCCGGGCCGGGGTCGTCCGGGCCCAGCGCGGCGCCGAGGGCGGCTACACGCTGGCCCGGCCGCCGCGTGAGATCACCATCGGGCACGTGTTGCGCGCCGTCGACGGTCCGCTGGCCGGGGTACGCGGGCTGCGCCCCGAGGAGACCCGGTACGAGGGCGCGGCGGAGAACCTTCCCCGGCTCTGGGTGGCGGTGCGCGCCTCGGTGCGCCGGGTGGTCGACGAGGTGAGCCTGGACGAGCTGGTCAGCGGCCGGTTGCCGGCGCACGTGCGCAAGCTGACCGCCCAGCCGGACGCGTGGGAGCCGCGCTGACTCACAGGGTGCCGACCACGTCCTCGTAGGGCAGGCGCGGCAGCCGTTCCCGCCAGGCGTCCGGCGCCGGGCGGCCGATGTTCATCAGCAGCAGCACCCGGTGCCGCCCGCCGGGGAAGAACTCCCGTTCCACGGCTGCGGCGTCGAAGCCGGCCATCGGTCCGGCGGCCAGCCCGGCGGCGCGTACGCCGACCAGCAGGTAGCCGATCTGGAGCGCGGCGTTGAACCGGGCCTGCGCCTCCCGGCCGGCCGGGTCGCCGGTGAACCAGTCGCGGGCGCCGGGGCGGTGCGGGAACAGTTCGGGCAGCCGGTCGTGCCAGTCCACGTCGGCGGCGAGCACAGCGGTCAGCGGCGCGGTGGCCGTCTTGTCGCGGTTGCCGGCGCTGACGTACGGCAGCAGCCGGGCCCGGGCCGCCGGGGAACGCAGCAGCAGCACCCGCAGCGGCTGGGCGTTCATCGCTGTCGGGCCGTACCGGATCAGGTCGTGGACGGCGCGGACCTGTTCGTCGCCGACCGGCTCGTCGGTGAACGCGTTGGCGGTGTGGGCCGCCCGGAACAGCAGGTCCTGGGCGGCCCGGTCGAGTGCGATCAGCTCGTCGACGGCGGCGGTCACCACGCCTCGGGCCAGTCGCCGAGCGTGGTGGTGTAGCGGCCGCCGTGGTGCAGCAGCGGGTCGCCGTCCTCCCCCGCGCCGAGCGCGAGCGGTTCGCCGAGCAGGATGGTGTGGTCGCCCGCCTCGATCCGGCGCACCACCCGGCACAGCAGCACGGCCAGCGCGTCGCCGATCAGCGGCACGCCGAACGGCCCGGTGGTCCAGCCCGGGTGGGCGCTGAACCGGTCGATGCCGCTGGTGGCGAAGATCTGCGCGATCTCCTGCTGCCCTGAGGCGAGCAGGTGCACGGCGACGTGCTCGGCCTGCTCGACGGTGGGCCAGCTCGACGACGCGCGGCCGAGGCAGACCGACACCAGCGGCGGGTCGAGCGACACCGAGGTGAACGAGGTGGCGGTGAAGCCGGCCGGCGGCAGGTCCGGCCGCATCCGGTTGCCGCGCAGGCCGGGCGTGGTGACCACGGTGACCGTGGACGCCTGGCGGCGCAGCAGGTCGCGGAAGGAGTCGACGTCGACGGGGCGCAGCTCGACGGTCCCGGCGCCGGGCCGGTCCACGGTGGTCACGACGGCACCGGCTCACGGCGCGGCGGGGATGTCACGTGGTCCACGAGAGCCTCCAGTACAGGGGTAGCAGCGGCGGCGCTGTGTTCTCTCCCGGTACCCCCGGATGAGGGAAGCGATGCGGGGCGACCGGCTCTCATGCTGCCGACCGCTCTCGGCGCCGGTCAACGCCCTTCCAAAGAGTGAGACCTTCGTCGCTGGCATTGTTACCAACCGTCTTCACCAGCATTTACGACTCCTTAAGACCTACCCGTTGGATAGAGATTTTGCCGGGCGCGAGTCCCACCGTCCAGAGCGGACCGGGCATGGTTTCGCGAATCGTCGATCCGGGCATGTTCGTTGCCGCGAAGGCAGGGAGACGACTGCAGAGGCAGGGAGACGAAGGAGGCACCCCCGATGGGCGTCCAGTTCCGCAAGCGCAAGAAGTACGGACCGCTGATCCTCCACTTCACCCAGAACGGCTTCTCGTCGTGGAGCATCAAGATCGGCCGCTGGTCCTGGAACTCGAACACCCGCGCCCACCGCGTGGACCTTCCGGGGCCGCTGTCGTGGAAGCAGGACAAGACCCGGGCCTGACACCCGGACGTGGATCGGGGCGCCGGCTACTGGCCGGCGCCCCGATCGTCATACCGGCGGGGATCGCGGTTCCGCCGACCGCGGCGCACCGGTGACCGGAGAATCGCGGCATGGTGGACCTGTCCCTGCGGCGGATCAGACGGCGGGCCGTGACGGCCTGCCTGCTCATGCTCGCCGGCTACTTCCTCGTGCCGGTCGAGGCCGACCCGAACGGCCTGCGGCTGGCCCTGCGCTCGGCCGGCACGCTGGTGCTGGTGGCGGTGATCGCGTTCCTGGTCACCGGCCAGGTCCGCCGCCAGCTCGTCCGGGACCAGCCGACCGGCCGGGACGAGGACCGGGCGCTGACCCGGCTCGCGGTCGCGCTGATCGCCGGGCTGCTCGTCTTCGCGCTCGGCGACTACGTGGTGGCGAACACCCGGCCGGGCGAGTTCGCCGGGCTGCGGACCCGGGTCGACGCGCTCTACTTCGCGCTGGCGACGCTCACCACCGTCGGCTACGGCGACGTGCACGCCCAGGGCCAGATCGCCCGGGTGGCGGTGTGCGCGCAGATGGTGTTCAGCATCGGCGTGGTCGCCACCGGGGCGTCGATAGTGGTCAAGCAGATGACGCAGCGTTCGGGACGGCGCTGATCAGCACGTCCCCGCCGAGCCGGCCGTGCTCCGGGTCGCGGGTCACCGCGCCGGAGGCGAGCAGCGAGGCCAGCGCCCGGTTGGCGTCGGCGGCCCGGTAGACGGTCGAGGTGGTGGCGAAGCGGCGCAGCTCGGTGACCGTACGCGGGCCGGAGCGGGCCAGCTCGGCAAGCAGTTCCCGGCGCAGCGGGCCGGGCTCGGGGTCGAGCGAGATGTCGAGCAGCCGGCCCTGCGGGTCGGCCGGGTCGCGGTAGCGCACGCCGGCGTACTCGTCGACCGCCCAGAGCGCGTCCTTGACCGCCTCCAGCCCTCGGTCGGAGCCGGTGCCGTAGCCGAGCAGCCGGGCCGGACCGTCCCCGTCCGGCACCAGCTCGACCTCGGTGACGAGCGGGAACCCCGCGTCGGTGAGCACCTGGCGCAGCGGCCGGCCGGGCGCGGTGACGAGCAGCAGCTCGGCCGGACGCCCGGACGCGGCGGCGGCCAGCAGGGCCGGGTCCGGGTCGGCGCCGTCGGCGACGACGAGCAGCGGAGCGCCGGCCGCTCCAGCGGCCTTGAGCGCCACCGGCAGCCGGTCCGGGCCGCCGGGCACCAGGTGCACGGCGACGTCGGGCGGCAGCGCGGCCTCGGCCGCGCCGAGGCGTACCGGCAGGTCGGTGCCGTCGTCGGCCACCACCAGCACGGTCAGCCGCCGCCCGCGCAGCCGGTCGGCGAACTCGGCCACCACCCGCAGCGCCTCCTCCGCGCCGGAGGCGTCGTCTCCGGCGTACGCGAGCGCGAGGGTGGCCCGCCGCGCCCGGTGCAGCGCGGCGGGGAGCCAGTGGTCGAGCCGGCGGACGAGCAGCTCGCGCAGGAGGGCGTCGGTGGACATGGTGCCGTTTCTACCGCACCGCGCGGCGGGCGCGGCCGGGAACCCCGCTCAGACCGGGACGGAGATGCCCACGCCGCCGCGGGTCTGCCCGCCGTAGCGCTGCCGCTCGCGGTCGAGGTCGAGCCGCCCGATGCGGGTACGCGCGGCGAGCGCGGCGTCGTCGAGCAGGTCGGCCGGGACGATCCAGACGATCTCGAACTCCAACCCGTCCGGGTCGCGGCCGTAGAGGCTCTTTGTGGTGCCGTGGTCGGACGCGCCGACCAGCGCACCGGCGGCGGACAGCCGCTCGGCGGTGGCGCCCAGCTCGTCGAGCGTGTCCAGCTCCCAGGCCAGGTGGTAGAGACCGACGGTGGCCCGGCCGGCCTGGGACGCCCCGGCCGCCGCGCCGATGGAGAACAGGCCGAGGTCGTGGTCGTTTGTGGAGTCGGGCGCCTGGAGGAAGGCGGCGCCCCGGAAGCCCTCGGGAGTCATCGGGACCCGGCGGAAGCCCAGCACGTCGCGGTAGAAGGCGACGCTGCGTTCCAGGTCACTGACGTAGAGGACGGCGTGGTTGAGTCGGTGGATGCCCATGTCAACGACCGTACCCCGGCTTTGTTGAACATTCAACTATTGCCGGTATGATGGTCGTCATGACCCGGTGGCTGGATCCCGACGAGCAGCGGACCTGGCGGGCCTTCCTGACCGCCTCCCGGGCGCTGATGGACACGCTCGACCGCGAGCTGCAACGCGACGCGGGCATGCCGCACGCGTACTACGAGATCCTGGTCCGCCTCTCCGAGGCCCCCGGCCGGCGACTGCGGATGAGCGAGCTGGCCGAGCTGACCGGCTCGTCGCGCAGCCGGCTGTCACACGCCGCCGCCCGGCTGGAGGCGTCCGGATGGATCCGCCGGGAGGACTGCCCCACCGACCGGCGCGGGCAGGTCGCCGTGCTCACCGGCGAGGGCTTCGCCACCCTGGCCGCCGCCGCTCCCGGCCACGTCGAGGGGGTACGCCGGCACCTGTTCGACGCGCTCAGCCCGGCCCAGGTCGACCAGCTCCGGCGGATCAGCGAGACGCTCGCCGACCACCTGACGGATTCGGGACCAAACTGATCCACTCCGGGGCTTGTACATACCGTCGCCGGACGAGCACGATGGGGCGTGTCCTCCGGCTTCGCTGACCTGACCGTCCAGGCGCACCAACTGGTGTCCGAAGGCGACCTCGACGGCGCGCAACGGCTGCTCGCCGACGCGCTCAGCGACGCCGATCCCCGTCCCGGCAACGCCTCCCCCGAGCTGGCCGAGGCGGCCGGGCTCCAGGCCCGGCTGCTCGTCGCACTCGGCGAGCCGCACTCCGCGCGCGGCTGGGCCGCGTTCGCGTACGCGGCGTCCACCCGGCTGTTCGGCCGCTCCGACGAGCGCACCGTCACCGCCGCCGCGACGCTCGCCGCGGTGCTGCACCGGGTCGGCAGCGACGCCCGGGCCGCCCGGCTCTACTCCGACGTGATCATCGAGCTGACCGCCCGCGACGGCCCGGAGTCGCAGCGGGTGCTCGCCGCGCACGCCGACCTGGCCACCGTGGAGTACGCGCGCGGCCAGTGCGAGGTGGCCCGCGACCGGTTGCAGGACGCCTGGGAGCTGCACCGGGAGGTCTACGGCGACGGCCATCCCAGCGGCATCAAGATGCTGGCCAAGCTCGGCGCGATGGAACGCGACTGCGGCCGGTACGCCGACTCGCACGAGCACCTGACGCTCGCCGAGGAACTGTGCCGCCACCACCTGGATCCCGACGACCCGCTCGCCGCCCAGGTGGCCGGGCTGGCCCGTGCCGCCGCCGACCCGGACCACGTCTGTGCCGCACCCGCTCCCGAGCCGCCGCCCGCCCGGACCGCGCCGGTGGTGCCCGCCGCCCGGGTCCCACCGGCCACCGAGGGGCCGCACGACCTGCCGCCGTACTCGCCGCCGGCGCTCGACGACCCGGTCGAGACGCCGCTCTACCACCCGCCGGGACGGGCCGCCGAGGCCGCGCACGTGCCGACACCGCGAGCCGCGCCGGAGGCGGACGGCGACGCGTTCGACGACTATCCGTGGCCGCCCGAGGGGCCGGCCGAGCAGCCGTGGCGCCCGGACGCCGACCCGTTGCCGCCCACAGTGGTCGGGCTCGCCGACGACGAGCCGGCCGGCGTACGCCGGGTGCCGCCACCGCCGCCCGAGCCGCCGTCGAGGTACCTGCCTGTGCACGTGCCCCGGCCACCGGCCGCCGAGCGTCGCACCCGGCCCCAGCTGCCGCTGGTGGTGCTGGGCGTGGCGGTGGCGCTGCTGCTCGGCACCATCGCGGTGATCGCCGGGGTGTCCCGGGTCGACGACGGCCGCGGCACGCCGCCTCCGGCCTCCGGCGCACCGCCCTCCAGCGCGCCGCCGCCGACCTCCGCCGGACCCGCGCCGACCACACCGGCCGCCGCCGCCCCCGGCACGCCGCCCGGGCGGTTCACCCTCACCGACCGGCGCGACAGCATCGTGCTGAGCTGGACATACCCGGCCGGCGCCGAAGGGCCGGTGGTGGTCGCCGGGGGCCGCACCGGGCAGCCGCAGGGCACGTTCGCCACGCTGCCCGCCGGCTCGGTCGACTACATCGCCTACGGGCTCGACCGCACCACCGACTACTGCTTCACGGTGGCGCTCGTCTGGTCCACCGACACGGTCGCCCGCACCGGGCCGGTCTGCACCAAACGCCGCTGACCGCTCACTCCCCGTCCGGCTCGGCCAGCGCGGGCAGCCGTACCGTCGCGCGTAGCCCCGGCGCTGCGGCGCCGGGCGTCGCGTCGCCCAGCTCGACCGTGCCGCCGGCCCGGCGCACCAGCTCGCGCACGATGGCCAGGCCCAGGCCCGCGCCGCCCACGTCGCGGGCCCGCGCGTCGTCGAGCCGGGTGAACCGGGCGAACACCCGCTCCCGGTCCGCCGCCGGGATGCCCGGCCCGTCGTCGGTCACCGTGATCAGGTGGTACGCCCCGTCCGGCCCGCCCACCGCCAGTTCCACACCGGAGTACGCGTGCCGCAGCGCGTTGTCCACCAGGTTCACCAGCACCCGGCGCAGCTCCCCCGCGTCCCCCTCGACCCACAGCGGCCCGTCGGATGGCGTCAGCCGCACCGGCGGGGACGGGTAGCGGGCCGCCACCGTCCGCAGCAGCTCCCCCAGCTCCACCGGGCCGACCGGCGACGGCCGCACGTCCTGCTCGTCGAGGCGGGCCAGCAGCAGCAGATCGTCGACCAGGCGGCTGAGCCGTTCGGTGTCGGCGAGCAGGTCGTCGGCGACCGCCGGCCAGTCGGTGTCGTCGCCGAGCCGCCGGGCCACCTCCAGCTCGGTGCGCATGTTCGTCAGCGGGCTGCGCAGCTCGTGCGCGGCGTCCGCGACGAACGCCCGCTGCCGGTCCCGGGACGCGGCCAGCCGGTCGAGCATGTCGTTGAGCGTGACCGCGAGCCGGTGGATCTCGTCCTGCCCGGCCGGCACCGGGAGCCGCTCCGCCCCGGCCCGCCCGGTGATCTCGGCGGCGCCGCTGCGCAACTGCTCGACCGGCCGCAGCGTCGCGCCCACCACCCGCCAGGCCACCACCCCGAGCCCGGCGACCAGCACCGGGAAGCCGACGAGCAGCAGGTTGCGGACCACGTGCAGGCTGTGCCGCACGTCGGTGAGCGACTTGGCCACCAGCACCGTACGCGGCTCCTGCGCCGTGCCGGCCGGCACCGTGACCACCCGGACCGGGCCGGGCATGCCGGCACGCCGCCCGTCCACCACCAGCCGCTGCCGCTGCCCGGGGCGCAGCTCGTCCGGGCCGAGCATCGGCACCAGGCGGTCCGCGTCGATCGAGGCGGCCCGGATGCGGCCCTGCGCGTCGACCACCTGCACCCGCAACTGACCGCCCGCGACCGGCAGCGGATCCGGCAGCGCGTCCTCGGCGGCCAGCCGCGCCACCGCGTCGGCGGTACGCAGCGCCTCCTCGTCGACCGAGCGCTGCAACGTCCAGCCCAGCGCGCCGAGCAGCAGCGCCGAGCCGAACGCGAACCCGGCCACCAGCCCCAGCACACCGAGCGCGAGCAGCCGGGCCCGCAGGCCGAGGCGCGGCAGCGGGCCGCGTACCCACCGGCTCATGTGGCCAGCCGGTAGCCCGCGCCGCGCACCGTCTCCAGCCGCTCCCGGCCGATCTTGCGGCGCAGGTAGCCGACGTAGACCTCCACCGCGTTCGGCGCGGTGTCGACCGAGGCGTCCCAGACGTGGTCCAGCAGCTCGGTCTTCGACACCACCTCGCCGGGGCGGCGCATCAGGTAGTCCAGCAGCGCGTACTCGCGGCTGGTCAGCACCACCTCGGCGTCGGCCCGGGTGACCCGGCGGCGGGCCGGGTCCAGGCGCAGGTCGCCGACGGTGAGCACGGCCGGCCGCCGGGGCGCGCCGCGGCGCAGCAACGCCCGCAGCCGGGCCAGCAGCACCACGTACGAGAAGGGTTTGGTCAGGTAGTCGTCGGCGCCGCAGTCCAGGCCGTCGGCCTGGTCGTACTCGCCGTCCTTGGCCGACAGCATCAGCACCGGCAGCCAGCGCTGCTCGGCACGCAACCGGCGCACCACCTCGTAGCCGGAGAGGCCGGGCAGCATCACGTCGAGGATCATCGCGTCGTACTCGCCGTGCCGGGCCGCGTCCAGCCCGTCCGGGCCGTTGGCCGCCACGTCGACCGCGAAGCCCTCCGCCGACAGGCCCCGGCGCAACGCCGCCGCGAGCCGCGTCTCGTCCTCCACCACCAGCAAGCGCACCGGTCCAGGGTGCCACCACGGGCTCACCCGTAGGGGATCTCCTCAGCGTGGTCACAGCGACGACCGCGCAGCATGGTGCGCAGGAGGTGCACACTATGTCAGTGATGAAGAACCGCGCCGTGCTGCGCTGGCTGGTCCCGGTGACCGCGGGGGTCGCCGTGATCGGCGGTGGCGCCGCCGTCGGCACGTTCGCCGCCGGCGCCGACCCGGCGCTGCCGCCGCGCAGCGCCGCCCAGCTCCTGGAAGACCTGCGCACGTCCCGCCTGGACGGGCTCTCCGGCACCGTGGTGCAGCGCGCCGACCTCGGCCTGCCGCCGATCGCCGCGCTCGCCGGGCAGGCCGCCGGCAACGACCTGGCCGGCCTGGTGTCAGGTACGCACACGCTGCGCGTCTGGTACGGCGGCGAGGACCGGCAGCGGCTCGCGCTCGTCGACACGCTCGGCGAGCAGGACATCCTGCGCAACGGGCGCGACGTCTGGACGTGGAACAGCCGGGCGAACACCGCCACGCACCGGGTGCTGCCGGCCGACGCGCCGGACCGGACCGTCGTGCCGGCCACCCCGGCCGACGCCGCCGACCGGGCGCTGGAGGCGATCGACCCGACCACTGCGGTCACCGTCGGCCGCACCGCGACAGTAGCCGGACGCAGCGCGTACGAGTTGGTGCTCACCCCGCGCGACAAGGCCTCCCTGGTCCACCAGGTACGGATCGCGCTGGACGCGAAGGAGCACGTGCCGCTGCGCCTCCAGGTGCTCGCCGACGGGCAGGACGAGCCGGCGTTCCAGGTGGCGTTCACCCAGGTCGACTTCCGCACGCCGTCGGCCGACCAGTTCCGGTTCAACCCGCCGCCCGGCGTGAAGGTCACCGAGGCGACCGAGGGCGAGCGGCCCGGACCGGCGGGTAAGCGGTTCGACCGGAAGGACGCCGAGAAGCCTGACGTGCGTACCGTCGGCACCGGCTGGACCACCGTGGTGGTCGCCAAGATCGACGGGGCGGCGAAGGACGGCGGCGCGAAGCCCGGCGCGGACGCGCCGGACGCCCAGATGCTGGCCGGCGTGCTCGGTGACCTGCCGAAGGTCAGCGGCGACTGGGGCAGCGGCCGGCTGCTCAGCGGCAAGCTGTTCAGCGTCCTGCTGACCGACGACGGGCGGGTGATCGCCGGGCTGGTCACGCCGGAGCGGCTCTACGAGGCGGCAAAGGGCTGAGACATGCCGTGCCCGGGGCTCGGTCGACGCGCGTCGGCCGGGCCCCGAGTCGTGTCCGGGCTTGGTCGGGTGGCGGTCGACGCGCTATCTTTACCAGTTCAGGCACAAAAAAGGAATGGCTTCTGAATGCCATTCCTGCGGCAATTTTAGTCAATGAGGAGCCGGATTGTCAACGCACTCCGACGTGTCGGCTGACCTGCGCCCGGACGACGAGATCGGCCGGGAACAGGAATACGTCTCGATGCTGTACGACCGGCTGGACGGCATGCGGGAACAGGCCGCCCGGCGGCTCGACGAGGAGTTGCGCCACACCGGCGGAACCCAGCAGGCTCGATCGCAGCGCGACTCGACGGTCGCGATGTACGCCGACCAGGTCGAGCAGTTCTCCGCGGTGGAGAGCGGCCTGTGCTTCGGCCGCCTCGACGGCGACGACGGCGCGGTCCGCTACATCGGCCGAATCGGGATCTTCGACTCCTCCGGCGACTACGACCCGCTGCTGATGGACTGGCGTGCCCCGGCCGCCCGCCCGTTCTATCTGGCCACCGCCGCCAACCCGCAGGGCGTACGCCGCCGTCGCCACCTGCGCACCCGCGACCGCAAGGTGACCGGGCTCAACGACGAGGTGCTGGACATCACCGCCGCCTCCCCCACCGCCCACGAGGAGCTGACCGGCGAGGCGTCGCTGCTCGCCGCGCTCAACGCCGGGCGCACCGGCCGGATGCGCGACATCGTCGAGACCATCCAGGCCGAGCAGGACCGGATCATCCGCGCCGACCTGCCCGGCGTCATGGTGGTGCAGGGCGGGCCGGGCACCGGCAAGACGGCCGTGGCGCTGCACCGGGCCGCGTATCTGCTCTACACCCACCGACAGCAGCTCTCCACCCGGGGCGTGCTGCTGGTCGGCCCGAACGCCACGTTCCTGCGCTACATCTCCCAGGTGCTGCCCACGCTCGCCGAGACCGGCGTGCTGCTGCGTACCCAGGCCGACCTTTTCCCCGGCGTGCACGCCCGGCGCACGGAGCCGGCCACCACCGCCGCGCTGAAGGGCCGCGCGGTGCTGGCCGACGTGCTCGCCGCGGCGGTACGCGACCGGCAGTGGGTGCCGGACGAGCCGGTCACCATCGAGCTGCCGCAGCGGGAGGTGCTGACGCTCGACCCGGAGACCGTGCGGCAGGCCCGCGACCGGGTACGCCGCACCGGCCGGCCGCACAACCTGGCCCGCGCCCTGTTCGACGTGGAGATCGTGCACGCGCTCGCCGACCAGGTGGCCGAGCGGATCGGCGCCGACCCGCTGGGCGGGGAGAACCTGCTCTCCGAGGCCGACCGCGCGGAGATCCGCCGCGAGCTGCGCGAGGAACCGGAGATCCGGGCCGCGCTGGACGAGCTGTGGCCGGTGCTGACCCCGCAACGCCTGCTCGCCGACCTGTACGCCTCACCGGAGCGGATCGCCACCGCCGCGCCGATGCTCACCGACGCCGAGCGGGCCGCGCTGCACCGCGAGCCGGGCGGCTGGACGCCCGCCGACGTGCCGCTGCTGGACGAGGCGGCCGAGCTGCTCGGCGAGGACGAGCGCGCGGCGGTGGCCCGCCGGGAGCGGATCCGGGCGCTGGAACGCGAGTACGCCGAGGGCGTGCTGGAGATCTGGCGCGGCTCCCGCTCCATCGACGTGGAGGACGAGGCAGACGGCGGTGAGATCCTCGGCGTGACCGACCTGATCGACGCCGACCGGCTCTCCGAGCGGCAGGAGGAGTCCGACCGGCTCACCACCGCCCAGCGCGCCGCCGCCGACCGGACGTGGGCGTTCGGGCATGTGATCGTCGACGAGGCGCAGGAGCTGTCGCCCATGGCGTGGCGGCTGCTGATGCGCCGCTGCCCCAGCCGGTCGATGACGATAGTCGGCGACGTGGCGCAGACCGGCGCGCTCGCCGGCACGCCGTCGTGGGGCGAGGCCCTGGCGCCGTACGTGGCGGACCGGTGGCGGCTGGAGGAGCTGACTGTCAGCTACCGCACCCCGGCCGAGATCATGGCGGTCGCCGCCGACGTGCTGGCCGAGATCGACCCGGCGCTGCGGCCACCCCGTTCGGTACGCGCCACCGGCGTACCGCCGTGGGACCGGACCGTACCGGCGGACCGGCTCGTGACGGAGCTGGTCGAGGCGACCGCCGGGGAGGCCGCGTCCCTCGGCGACGGGCGCCTCGGCGTGCTGGTGCCCACCGGCCGGGTGACCGAGCTGGGCGGCGCGGTGGTGGCGGCGCTGCCGGAGGCGACAGTGGGCGAGCAGCCCGAGCTGGCGAACCGGATCGTGGTGCTGACCACCGAGCAGGCGAAGGGCCTGGAGTTCGACTCGGTGCTGGTGGTGGACCCGGCCCGCATCGTCTCCGAGTCGCCGAGGGGCCACAGCGACCTCTACGTGGCCCTGACAAGAGCCACCCAGCGCCTGGGCATCCTCCGCACCTCCTAACCCACCCCACCGGGTTCCGCCTCCCCCGGGTCCGTCGATCATGGAGTTGTGGCCCGGGCATGCTTCGCGAAGCGGGCATTCGGCGGGCCGAAAGTGCAAGATCGGCGAGTGCGTGACGGGACAGTCAGGCGTCCACGGGGGAAGCGTGGACACGGCGGCGGGAGGCGGCCTGAGGCCGCCTCCCGCCGTTCCGCTGGTCGGTCAGCCCGGGTTGGGGCGGTTGTTGGTGAAGTTGCCCACCTGGGCGCCGGTGGCCGAGTTGTCACTCGTGGAGCCGCCGGCCGGGGTGCTCAGGCCACCTGTGCTCGCGTCACCTGTGGTCGTCGGCGCCACCTTGCCCGGGTGCTTCTCCGGCTGCCGGGCCACCCGGCGCACGCTGGCCGGGCCGGCCGTACCGCCGGTCGTGGTCACCGCGCCCTGACCCCGGGTCGGTCCGCCGTCGCGCAGCACCGTCGGGTCGACGGGTACGTCCGCCGGGTCGTCCGGGTCGAGTTCCTGACGCATCCGCTCGACGTCGGTCTGCGGCACCGTGACCTCGTCGAGCGCGCCCTCGCCGTACACGCCTCCGGCGACCCGCTGCTCGGCCCGCCGGGCGGCGTCCTGCCGCATGTCGTCCTCACGCACGTCAACCACCTCGCAGCTGTGTCGGGGTATCGGTGTGGCGTGCCCGAGGCTGGGTGGCTGAAACCGGAACCGGCGACAGAAGGTCCGGTACGTGCCCGTAAGTCCGGTTTCGGAAACCCACGCCGACCGGCGGTTACCTTGTCTCCGGCCCCGGGTAGACCCAGGTTGCCCCCGCCACAGAGCGCGAACCGTGCCGTGGCCGACCTGCGGTAGCGGGGCGAGGGTGTGCAGGTAACGACTCATCAAATCCTTGAGGAGGACCAGATGAGCACGCAGGCTGCATCCACCAGGCCGATGAACCGGCCGATGTCCGACGTTCAGAACCGGTCGAACATGCAGGACACGTCGACCCGGCACATGCCGTCGATGCACGACGGTCACCGGGAGCAGATGCCGTCCCCCGGTACGGAGACGAAGCAGGCGTTCCTGACCACCGAGTTCTGGGTGTACGCCGCAGCGGTCGCGCTCGTGGCGATCGCCGCGTTCTGGAAGGGCACCACCGCCAACGGGCTGAACATCAACAACCCGAACCAGGCGTGGTGGTACCTGACCGCGCTGACCGGCGCGTACCTGGTCAGCCGTGGCCTGTCGAAGGCGGGCAGCGCGCGCCGCTCCGGCCGGGAGCGCCGCGGACGTTGATCGCACGCCGCGCCAACGGCGACGCCCCCGGGATCCGTCCCGGGGGCGTCGCCGCGTGTGCTCACTCCTCGCCGAAGTCCCCGAAGTCCTCGTCGCCGCCGTCGAACGCCTCTTCGATCAGCTCACCGGCGACCAGGCCGCCGGCGACACCGAGCGCGGCACCCGCGACCACGCCGCCCATGCCCGGGCCGCGCCGCCCGTGCCCGGCGTAGCCGTGGTGACCCGGGTAGCCGTGGCCGCCGGGCGGCATACCGAAGCCCTGGGCCCGCAGGTTGCCGTAGCGGCCCGTGAGCTCCCGCACCCACCCGTCGACGACCTGCACCCAGTCGGTACGGGCGGCGTCGCTGTGCGGAACCGAGTAACGGCCGATCACGTCGTGCCCGGGGCGGAGGAAGCCGCCGCGCTTGTCGCACTCCAGGATCACCTCGACGCCCTGCTGGCTGGTCACGAACGTCAGCTCGACCTCGTTGACCGTCTGCGCGTACTGCGGCGCGGCGAAGAACTCGATCTCCTGGTAGAACGGCAGCGTCTGCGGCACGCCGTAGATGTGGCCGCGCTCCAGGTCGGCGTGCTTGAACCGGAAGCCGAGCGCCTGGAACGCGTCGAGGATCCGCTCGTGGATCGGCAGCGGGTGCACCGACACCTGGTCCAGGTCGGACTTGTCGACCGCGCGGGCCACCGCCAGCTCGGTGCGCAGGCCCATGGTCATGCCGTGCAGGCGCTGGCCGTACACGTCGGTGATCGGGGTCTCCCACGGCACCGGCATCTGGAACGGGATGGAGAGCTGCTGCTTCGGGGCCAGCTCGAAGGCGCCGCTGACCGGCATCCGGTGGAACTCCATCACGCCCGCGTACTCGTGGTCGCCGCTCTCGATCTCGACCCGGGTCACCAGACCGATGGCGATCTGCTCGATGCGGGCCGGCGCGTCGCCGCCGACGAGGTTCACGCGCCCGTCCAGGGCCAGGCCCGGGCGGGTGTTCGGGTTGCTGAGCACCGTGTCGACGCTCGGGCCGCCCACGCCGAACGCGCTCAACATCTTCTTGAAGACCATCGGTCACTCCCGTGCGACTGCGCTCCGACATGGACCGTCGGGCGCTGGTCAGGGCACCCTAGACGGCAGGGCTGAGAAGTGGCTGTGAGGCACGCGGTGGTCTCAGTCCGCGCGGACCACCACCAGCTCGCCGACCTGTTCACCGAGCTGCCGGCGGGCGTCCGGCGGCAGGCCGCCGTCGGTGATCAGCATGTCGGCCTCCTCCAGCGGGGCGATGGTGGCGATGCCGATGGTCTCCCACTTGGTGTGGTCGGCGAGCACCACCAGCCGCCGCGCGGACCCGATCAGCCGCCGGTTCACCGCCGCCTCCAGCAGATTCGGCGTGGTGAACCCGGTACGCGGGCTCATCCCGTGCACGCCGAGGAAGAGCAGGTCGACGTTGAGCGCGGCGATGGCCGCCTCGGCGACCGGGCCGGTCAGCGCGTCCGACGGGGTACGGATGCCGCCGGTCAGCACCACCGTCTGGTCGGCACGCGGGTTCTGGTAGAGCGCGTCGGCCACCGGGATCGAGTTGGTGACCACTGTGAGCCCGCGTACCTCGGCCAGCCGCGCCGCCAGCGCGGCGGTGGTGGTGCCGGCGGACAGCGCCACCGCCATGCCCGGCTCGACCAGCCCCGCGGCGCGCTCCACGATGGCGCGTTTCTCGGCCTGCTGCCGGACCGACTTGGCGGCGAACCCGGGCTCCTCGGTGGAACCGGGCCCGGCGAGTGTCGCGCCGCCGTGCACCTTGTCGATCAGGCCGCGCTCGGCGAGCACCTCCAGGTCGCGGCGGATCGTCATGTCGGACACCCCGAAACGGCTGACCAGGTGACTGACCCGGACGCCGCCGCTCTGGCGGATCAACTCCAGGATGGCGCTCTGCCGTTGCTGGGCGAGCATGGGAACCTCCTCGGCGCGAACGGCCACGTAGCGGTCAGGCGTTCGCGGGCACCGGCGCGGGCTCCTCGCGGACCACCGCCACCTCACCCGCCGGCACCTCCAGCTCGCCGTCGCACCTGACGCCGCCGAGCAGTTCGGTGCCGGTGACCGCCAGCCGGGCCGGCTCGGTGGTGTGGTTGACCACGAACAGCCAGCTCCGGTCCGCCGAGCGGCGGCGGACCACCTCCACCCCGGCCGGCGCGCCCACCGGCGGACGTACCCCGGCCTCGGCGAGCAGCCGCGCCACCAGCCGGTCGATGGCCTCGTCGTCGAGCCGGGTGCCGGCGTACCAGGCGGCGCCCGCGCCGACCGCGTGCCGGGTCAGCGCCGGCACGCCGGGCAGGGGCCCGTCGGTGTACGCGGCCAGCACCTCGGCGCCCTCGGCGTGCAGCCACTCGGTCCACACGTCGGCGCGGGCGCCGTCGTCGAGGCGTACCGTCTCGCCGTCCCGCAGCGGGAAGAACTCCTCGACGCGTACGCCGAGCAGGTCGCGGAACGCGCCGGGATAACCGCCGAGCCGGATGTGGTCGTACTCGTCGACGATGCCGCTGAAGTAGGTGACGAGCGCGGTGCCGCCGGCCTCCACGAACCGGCGCAGCGCGTCGGCGTCGGCGTCACGGACGAGGTAGAGCGTGGGTGCCAGGACGAGCCGGTAGCGGGACAGGTCGGCCGACGGGTGCACCACGTCGGCGGTGATCCCGGCCCGCCAGAGCGCGGCGTGCAGCGCGGACAGCCGGTCGGTGTAGGTGACGTCGACGCTCGGGTGGGAGTCGAGTTCGGCGCCCCACCAGGCCTCGTAGTCGAACAGGATCGCCACGTCGGCGTCCACGCGGCTGCCGCGTACCTCCGCGAGGGCGCGCAGGTCGGCGCCGAGCCGGCAGACCTCGCGGAACACCTTGGTGTCCGGTCCGGCGTGCGGGACCAGCGCGGAGTGGAACTTCTCCGCGCCGGCCCGGGAGGCCCGCCACTGGAAGAACAGCACCCCGTCGGCGCCGCGCGCGACGTGGGCGAGGCTGTTGCGGCGCATCTGGCCCGGTGTCTTGGCCACGTTGCGGGGCTGCCAGTTGACAGCGCTGGTGGAGTGCTCCATCAGCAGCCACGGCGCGCCGCCCGCGATGCCCCGGGTGTGGTCGGCGGCCAGCGCCAGGTTGACCTGCGGCTGCGGGTCGGCGGCGGTGAGGTAGTGGTCGTTGGCGACCACGTCCACGTCGGATGCCCAGGAGTGGTAGTCCAGGTACTTGATGCCGGTGCCGATCATGAAGTTCGTGGTGACCGGCTGCGGGACGAGCCGGTTCAGCAGTTCCCGCTCGGCGCGCAACTGGGCGCGGTGCTCGTCGGAGGAGAACCGCAGGAAGTCCAGCTGCTGGGTCGGGTTGGCGAACGTCGGCGCGGTACGCGGCGGGTTGATCTCGGCCCAGTCGTGGTAGCGCTGGCTCCAGAACGCGGTGCCCCAGGCGGCGTTGAGCGAGTCCAGGTCGCCGTAGCGCTCGCGCAGCCAGCCGCGGAACGCGTCGGCGCTGACGTCGCAGTAGCAGTGCACGTTGTGGCAGCCGAGTTCGTTGGAGACGTGCCAGAGCACCACGGCGGGGTGCCGCGCGTACCGGCGGGCGACGGCCTCGACCAGGGCGAGCGAGTGGTCCCGGAACACCGGCGAGCTGGGGCAGTACGCCTGCCGGCCACCGGGCCAGAGCACCGTGCCGTCGGCGCGGCGGGGCAGCGTCTCCGGGTGCCGGTGCGCCAGCCACGGTGGCGGGCTGGCGGTGGCGGTGGCCAGGTCGACGCTGATGCCGCCGTCGTGCAGCAGGTCGATCGCCCGGTCCAGCCAGTCGAAGACGTACCGGCCGGGGGCGGGCTCCAGCAGTGCCCAGGAGAAGATGCCGACCGAGACCAGGTTGACCCCTGCTCGTCGCATGAGTTCGACGTCCTCGGCCCACGTCTGCTCGGGCCACTGCTCCGGGTTGTAGTCCGCGCCGTACCAGATGCCGTCGCCGTGCCAGTTCCGCATGACAGCAGAGGGTGCCCCCGAACAGCACCCAAGTCAACACTTTCCAACATCGACTGAAGTTCCAACGTTTACCGGCTCTTTGCCCTGCCTTACCGCCGACAGCGTCGTCTTTTTGCCCTCTTGACAGCGCCGCACCAAGGGGTAGCTTCAAGCGCCACCGGCTGTTTGTGTTCGGACGTGTGGATTCTCGGTGGATCTGCCCCGGCCAACACGAACACCGCTCACCGCCAACGATCACGGTCCATGAGCGCAGCGCACCTCTTCCACGCAGGAGGCACCATGTCCCGTCCCCGCTCACAAGCCGAATACCTCGCCCGGCTCGTACCCCCGTCCGTCGCCGGCCTGAACCGGCGCTCGCTGCTCGCCGGCGCGGCCGGCACGGGGGCGCTGCTCGGCACCGGGCTGCTCGCCGGCTGCGGCGACTCCGACTCCGGATCGGGCGGTGACGCCAAGAGCGTCTCGCTCGGCTCCAACCAGTCCGACCCGAAGCCCAAGGACGTCGTCGCGAAGGTGATGGACGGCTTCAAGACGTCCTCCGGGGTGACCGTCAACATCAACACGGTCGACCACAACACCTTCCAGGAGAACATCAACAACTACCTGCAGGGCAAGCCGGACGACGTGTTCACCTGGTTCGCCGGGTACCGGATGCGGTTCTTCGCCGCCAAGGGCCTGGCCGGCGACCTCAGCGACGTGTGGGGCAAGCTCGACGGCTACTCCGACGCGTTCAAGAAGGCGTCCACAGGCGACGACGGCAAGCAGTACTTCGTGCCCGCGTCGTACTACCCGTGGGCGGTCTTCTACCGCAAGTCGGTGTGGCAGCAGCGCGGCTACGAGGTGCCGAAGACGCTCGACGACCTGAACGCGCTCGGCGCGCGGATGAAGAAGGACGGCCTGAACCCGATCGCGTTCGCCGACAAGGACGGCTGGCCGGCGATGGGCACGTTCGACATCCTCAACCTGCGGATCAACGGCTACCAGTTCCACATCGACCTGATGGCCGGCAAGGAGGCGTGGACCTCCGACAAGGTGAAGAAGGTCTTCGACACCTGGGCCGGGCTGCTCCCCCTGCACCAGCCGGACTCGCTCGGCCGCACCTGGCAGGAGGCCGCCCAGTCGTTGCAGCAGAAGAAGAGCGGCATGTACCTGCTCGGCCTGTTCGTCGGCCAGCAGTTCAGCGGCGCCGACCTGGAGGACCTGGACTTCTTCACGTTCCCCGAGGTCGACTCCACGATCGGCGCGAAGGCGCTGGACGCCCCGATCGACGGCTACATGATGGCCCGCAAGCCGAAGTCCAAGGACGCGGCGCAGAAGCTGCTGACGTACCTGGGCTCCAAGGAGGCGGCGGACATCACGGTGAAGAACGACCCGAGCACGCTGGTCGCCAACAGCGGCGCGGACACCGGCGCCTACACCGCGCTGCAGCGCAAGGCCGCCGAGCTGGTCGGCTCCGCCACCGAGATCGCCCAGTTCCTCGACCGGGACACCCGGCCGGACTTCGCCTCCACCGTGATGATCCCGGCGTTGCAGCAGTTCATCAAGGACCCGAAGGACATCAGCGGGCTGCTCACCAGCATCGAGAACCAGAAGAAGTCGATCTTCACAAGCTGACGGCGGAAGGGGGAAGGACATCATGTCCGACCTGCCCCTGATCCAAGCGGATCGCGCCGTGCCGCCGCCGGCCGCGACCACCACGAACGGTGGTCGCGGTCGCCGGCTACGGCTCCTGTCCCGCACCGACCGCGTGGTGATCACGCTGATGGTGCTGGTACCCCTGCTGCTCGTCACCGGCCTGGTCTGGCTGCCCGCGGTGGCGACCGTGCTGCTCTCCGGCACCAACTGGGACGGCATCGGCCCGATCAGCGAGATCGAATGGGTCGGGGCGAGGAACTACGACGACGTGGTGAACATCTACCCGCCGTTCGTCCCCGCGGTGCAGAACAACCTGCTCTGGCTGGCCGCGCTGTTCGTGGTGGCCACCCCGGTCGGCATGTTCCTCGCCGTGCTGCTGGACAAGGAGATGCGCGGCAGCCGCTTCTACCAGACCGCGCTCTACCTGCCGGTGGTGCTGTCGCTGGCCCTCATCGGCTTCATCTGGCAGCTCATCTACAGCCGCGACCAGGGCCTGCTCAACGGCGTGTTCGGCGGTGACACCGACTGGTACGGCGACCCGAACGTCAACATCTGGGCCGTGCTGGTGGCGGCCGGCTGGCGGCACGTCGGCTACATCATGCTGCTCTACCTGGCCGGCCTGAAGGGCGTCGACCCGTCGCTGCGGGAGGCGGCGGCGGTGGACGGCTCGTCGGAGACCAGCACGTTCTTCCGGGTCGTCTTCCCCGTGATGCGCCCGATCAACATCATCGTGCTGGTGGTGACGGTGATCGAGTCGCTGCGCGCGTTCGACCTGGTCTGGGTCATCAACAAGGGCCGCAACGGGCTGGAGCTGATCTCCGCGCTGGTCACCCAGAACGTGGTGGGCGAGGCCAGCCGGATCGGCTTCGGCTCCGCGCTGGCGACCATCATGCTGGCCGTCTCGCTGGTCTTCATCACCATCTACCTCTGGACCGTGATGCGGGAGGACAAGCGATGACCGCCGTCTCCGCCGGCCGCCGCCGCCCCCTGCGGCCCGCCCGGGTCGCCCTGCACCTGTTCCTGGGTACGGTCGCCGTGGGCTGGCTGTTCCCCATCCTCTGGGCGGTGCTCACCTCGTTCCGCTCCTACGAGTACACAGCCGCCAACGGCTACGTGTCGCTGGGCGGCTGGACGATCGACAACTACGTCACCGCCTGGCGTACCGCCGAGTTCGGCAAGCACTTCCTCAACTCGGCGTACATCACCATCCCGGCGGTGCTGCTCACGTTGTTCCTCGCCTCCTGCGTGGCGTTCGTGATCGCCCGGTTCAGCTGGAAGCTCAACATCGCGCTGCTCGGCCTGTTCACCGCCGCGAACCTGCTGCCGCAGCAGGCGCTGCTCATCCCGCTGTTCCGGATGTTCACCGAGATCCCGCTGCCGGCCTGGATGAGCGACTCGGAGCTGCTCTACGACAGCTACTGGGGGCTGATCCTGGTCAACGTCGCGTTCCAGTGCGGCTTCTGCGTGTTCGTGCTCAGCAACTACATGAAGGCGCTGCCGCACGAGCTGTACGAGGCCGCGATGGTCGACGGGGCGAACGTGCGGCGGCAGTACTGGCAGGTGACGCTGCCGCTGTGCCGTCCGGCGCTGGCCGCGCTCGCCACGTTGGAGGTCACCTGGATCTACAACGAGTTCTTCTGGGCCACGGTGCTCATGCGTACCGGCGACAAGTTCCCGGTCACCAGCTCGCTGAACAACCTGCGCGGCGAGTTCTTCACCGACAACAACCTCGTCTCGGCCGGTTCCGTGCTGGTCGCGATCCCCACCCTGGTGATCTTCTTCCTGCTCCAGAAGCAGTTCGTCCGGGGCCTGACGCTGGGAGCCTCCAAGGGATGACGATCGTCCACCTGCGCCGCGCGCGGACCAGCCTGGTGCTCGACGCACGCGGCCCGGGACTGCCCCGGGTCGTGCACTGGGGCGCCGACCTCGGCCCGCTGCCCGACGGGGACCTGCCCGCGCTCGCCGACGCGACGGTGCCGCCTGTGGTGCCGAGCAGCTTCGACGCGCCCACTGTGCTGTCGCTGCTGCCCGAGGCGAGCGCCGGGTGGAGCGGGCGGCCCGGTCTCGCCGGTCACCGCGACGGCTGGGACTGGTCGACGGCGTTCCGCCTCACCGACCTCGACGTGCACGACGCCCTCGCGGCACCGCCCGACCTGTTAGGAGGGGACCCTTCACATGCACCAGGCGTTAACAAGGGGCCCTTCCTTACCCCAGGGCGGGTGGTGGTGCGGGCGGCGGACCCGGGCGCGGGGCTGAGCCTGACCGTCGAGATCACGCTGGACCCGGCGGGCGTGCTCACACTGCGGCACCGGCTGCGCAACGACGGCGACGGCCGCTACGAGCTGCGCGAGCTGACGCCGGTGCTGCCGGTGCCGGCGGTCGCCACCGAACTGCTCGACCTGACCGGCAGGTGGTGCCGGGAACGCGCGCCGCAGCGGCACCAGTGGCCGATGGGCGCCTGGGTACGCGAGGGACGGCACGGCCGCACCGGCCATGACGCCACGTTGCTGCTGGTCGCGGGCACCGCCGGATTCGGGTTCCGGCACGGCGAGGTGTGGGCGGTGCACACCGCGTGGAGCGGCGACCACGTCACGGCCGCCGAGCGCCGCCCCACCGGGGAGTCCACGCTGGGCGGCGGTGAGCTGCTGGCGCCCGGCGAGGTGATGCTGGGGCCGGGCGAGGAGTACGCCACTCCCCTGCTCTACGCGGCGCACTCAGCCGACGGGCTGGACGGGCTCAGCGACGCGCTGCACACGCACCTGCGGTCCCGCCCGTCGCACCCGCGCACGCCACGGCCGGTGACGCTGAACGTGTGGGAGGCGGTCTACTTCGACCACGACCTGGACCGGCTGCGGACGCTCGCCGACCGAGCCGCCGAGGTCGGTGTGGAACGCTTCGTGCTCGACGACGGCTGGTTCCGGGGACGGCGGCACGACCAGGCCGGGCTCGGCGACTGGTGGGTCGACGGCGAGGTCTGGCCGGACGGGTTGCAGCCGCTGATCGACCACGTACGCGGGCACGGCATGCAGTTCGGGCTCTGGGTCGAGCCGGAGATGGTCAACCCGGACTCCGACCTGTTCCGCGCCCATCCCGACTGGGTGCTCCAGGCACCGGGCCGACTGCCGCCGCCGTGGCGGCACCAGCAGGTTCTCGACCTGGCCCATCCGGACGCCTACGCGTACCTGCTCGAACGGCTCGACGCGGTGCTGGGTGAGCACGACGGGCTCGCGTACCTGAAGTGGGACCACAACCGCGACCTCACCGAGGCCGGGCACGCCGGGCGGCCCGGCGTGCACGCGCAGACCCTCGCCGTCTACCGGCTGCTGGACGAGTTGCGCGCCCGGCACCCGGGCGTCGAGATCGAGAGCTGCTCCTCCGGTGGCGCGCGGGTCGACCTGGAGATCCTGCGCCGCACCGACCGGGTGTGGGCCAGCGACTGCAACGACGCGCTGGAACGGCTGTCCATCCAGCGCTGGACCGGTCTGCTGCTGCCGCCGGAGCTGATCGGCACGCACATCGGCCCGGAACGCTCGCACACCACGCGCCGCGTACACGACCTGGGCTTCCGCGCGGTCACCGCGCTGTTCGGCCACCACGGCATCGAGTGGGACATCAGCGCGATCGACGGCACCGAGCGGGCCGAGCTCGCCGCCTGGGTCGCGCTGCACAAGCGGCTGCGCCCGCTGCTGCACACCGGGCGGGTGGTCCGGGTCGACCACCCGGACCCGGCCGTGCAGGCCCACGGCGTGGTCGCCCACGACAGCTCGCACGCGGTGTACGCGGTCAGCCGGGTGGCCACCTCGGCGGCGCAGGTGCCGGGCGCGGTACGGCTGCCGGGGCTGGACCCACGGCGGCGCTACCGGGTCCGCCCGCCCGCCGGGGTGCCGGAACCGGCTCTGCTGGAGATGATTCCGCCGGGCTGGCTGGCCTGGCCGGGCGACGGCATCACGGTGACCGGTTCGGTGCTGGGTTCGGTGGGCCTGCAACTACCCGCCCTGCACCCCGAGCAGGCCCTGCTGCTGGAGGTCACCGTCGTCGGCTGAGCGACGCCGACAACGGTGACCGGCCCGTTCAACCGCGGGAGGCTACGTGCCCCGGACGTCGTGGGTCACCGGCGCCGCCGCGGGACGCGGGTCGAGGTGGCCGCAGCCGCACCGGTCAATGGATGGGTCACGGCGGCCGGGCCGGACTCGCCGGTCGAGCGCCACAGCTCGTGGAGCGTGGGCCACCAGTCGGGGTGGCTCTCCACCACCTCGACCAGGACGGGACTCTGCTCCAGCATGTGCGCGGGCCACCGGTGCCAGGAGTGGGCGAATCGGAAGTCGGGCAGCAGCCCGGCCACCTGCAGCTCGCACTCCAGCACGTCCGCGAGTAGCTCCGCGAGGGTGATCACGACGGACCGGTCGGCGTCGGTCGGCGCGGAGGGCTTCCGGTCGAAGAAGTACGCGCGGAGCGGCGGATTCTCCAACAGGCGGTCATGCTAGGCGCGAGACAGATTGTTCACTTCCATCAGCGCGGTGGCCGAGCCGATGCCGTTGTTGATGCGGCTCTGTTTCGCCACCTCCCGCGTCTGCACGGCGGAGAAGCACAATGACACCGCGACCAGCATCAGGCTGACGAACCCCAGAATCGTTTCCCACATGTCCCCGCCCTTCAAGGAGTACCACCCCCCTCACGCTAAGCGGGGAGCGCAACACCCTGAGTCACCGACTTCGGGGTGGGTTCCGGCGCGGCCCTGTTCGCCGCACGTCCATCTGCGGTGATCAAGGAGTTCGTGTCACCGTCGCGATCCGCTCGGGACACGAACTCCTTGATCACCGGTTAGGGGGTCAGGCGGGGGTGCAGGTCACCGTGGGGGTGGAGTTCGTGCCCTGCCAGCTGCCGATGAAGCCGAAGCTGGTGCTCGCGCCCGCGCCGAGGCGGCCGTTGTAGTCGACGTTGCGGGCGGTGTACGCCGACCCGCTGTTGCTGACGGTCGCGTTCCACGCCTGGGTGACGGACTGGCCGTTGGCGTATGTCCAGCGCACCGTCCAGCCGTTGATCGCGGCCGTTCCGGCGGTCACCTTGACGTCGCCCTGGAAGCCGCCCTGCCACGAGTTCGCCACGGTGTAGGTGGCGGTGCAGCCGCCGGACGGCGGGGGCGTGGTGGCCGGCGGCGGGGTGGGGCTGACCGTCGGGCTCACCGTCGGGCTGACGGTGGGGCTGACCGTCGGGCTGACGGTCGGGGTGCTGCCGGCGTACACGGACGCCTCGCGGGAGGTGGCGGCGATGCCGTTGGCACCGTTGAAGATCCGCTGCCCCCAGCTGGTGAGCTGGGCCGGGTTGAACGCGGTGGTCATGTCCAGGTACTCCACGCCGCCGCCGTTGCCGCTCCAGGACCAGCCGAGGTAGCCGATGCCGTTGGCCTGGCTGTACGCCATGATGGCGTCCTCGTCCGGGTTGCCGTCGGAGTGGTTGAAGCCGAACTCGCCGACCACGATGGGCAGTCCGGCCGCCCGGAACCGGCCCAGGTAGTCGCTGATCTCGGCGGCGGTGTCGAAGACGCCGTACATGTGGATGGAGAAGACGGTGTTGCGCTGCGGGTCGGCGGCGAACACGGTGCCGGCGTTGTCGCGCATGGTGAACGACCAGTCCTGGCCCCAGTTCGGCGCGTCCACCATGATCGTGTGGGTCAGGCCGGCGGCGCGCAGCCGCTTGATCGCGTTCGAGGTGTCGGTGGTCCAGGCGCTGTAGCCCTGGTTGCCGAACGGCTCGTTGCCGATGTTGACGATCACGTACTTCTCCTGGCCCTTGAGCACGTCGGCGATGCTCAGCCAGTAGTCGGTGGCCTTGGCCAGCGTGGTGGCGGCGCCGTCCTCGCCGTACCCGGTGGTGTCGTGCACCTCCAGCACGCAGATCAGCCGGTTGGCCTTGCACAGCGAGATCACGTTCGCCACGTCGGCGGCGCTGTTCTTCGTCCAGCGGTCGCCGCTGGCCAGCACCACCCGGACGGTGTTCGCGCCGAGCGCCTTGATGTTCGCGAACGAGCTGGTCTGCTGCGGGTACCAGGTGTGCGCGTGGTTGACCCCGCGCATCACGAACTCGACGCCGCCTGCGTCGTAGAGCCGCCCGTTGGAGACGGAGAACCCGGTGGCGGCTTGGGCCGGTTGCCCGAGGGCGAAGACGGCGGCGAGGGCCGTCAGCAGGGCGGCGCCCGCGACGGAGAGCAGTTTCTTCATGGCTGTCCTCAGGGGAAGGTCTCCCCCGTGCCCGAGCGGGGGTGCGGTGACGGTGACGACGAGGGAGGCGGCTGAGCCCGGCAGCCGCCGCCGGTTCCCGGCGGACGCAGGCATCAGCGTAGGACGATGGACGGCCGAAGGCAACCGGTTAAGCGGGGTGACCGACGAGGAGAGCGGTGTGCGGCAGATCAGCGTGCTGAACCGGTTAAGAACAGGCGGCGACGCGAGGCGGCGAAGCGGACAGCAGGGTTGACCCGCGCCGGGCGGGGTATCCCGGGACGATCCGCCCGGGAAGGAGACGCCATGGTCAACGTCGGTTACACCCTGATGTGCGAGCAGGCCGGCCCGAAGCAACTGGTCGACCACGCCGTACGCGCCGAGGCCGCCGGCTTCGACCATCTGGTCATGTCCGACCACTACTACCCGTGGCTGGAGTCCCAGGGCCACTCCCCGTACGCCTGGTCGGTGCTCGGCGCGGTCGCCCACGCGACCAGCCGGGCCGAGCTGATGTCGTTCGTGACCTGCCCGATCCGGCGGTACCACCCGGCGGTGGTGGCGCAGAAGGCCAGCACCGTCGGGGTGCTCTCGGACGGGCGGTTCACGCTGGGCCTCGGCGCCGGGGAGAACCTCAACGAGCACGTGGTGGGCGGGTGGCCGCACGTGCAGCAGCGGCACGAGATGTTCGAGGAGGCGCTGCAGATCATCCGGCCGCTGCTCAACGGCGAGACGCTGACCTTCTCCGGCAACCACTTCGACGTGCCGGACGCGTACGTCTGGGACCGGCCGGAGCGGCCGGTGCCGATGGCCGTGGCCGCGTCCGGGCGGCAGTCGGCGACGCTCGCCGCCGAGTACGCCGACGCCATGATCGCCACCGACCCGCTGTCCCACCTGATCGACATGTACGAGGAGGCCGGCGGCGCGGGCCGCCCCCGCTACGGGCAGGTGGCCATCTGCTACGGGCCGGACGAGGACGAGTGCCGCAAGATCGTGCACGACCAGTTCCGCTGGTTCGGCCTGGGCTGGAAGGTCAACGCCGACCTGCCCGGCCCGGAGTCGTTCGACGCGGCCACCCAGTTCGTCCGGGAGGAGGACGTGGCCGAGGGCATCTCCTGCGGCCCGGACACCGACCGGCACGTCGAGGCGTTCAAGAAGTTCGTCGACGCGGGCTTCACCCACGTCGCGCTGGTCCAGGTGGGCGGCGACACCCAGCCGATGTTCCTCGACTGGGCCCAGGAGGAGCTGCTTCCCCGGCTGCGCGAGCTGTGACGCTCGCACCGTCCCCGCCGGGGCGCTTCGGCCCGGCCGGCCTGCGCCTGGCGCTCGCCGCGCCCCGGCCGGCCGCCGGGTTGACGAGCGAGTTCCGGCAGGTCGCCGGGCTGCGGGCACACACCCGCCGCTCCGCCGGCCCGGGCGGGGACGGGCCGCCCGTGGTGCTGGTGCACGGCTTGGCCGTGTCGCACCGCTACCTCACCCCGCTGGCCGTCGCGCTGGCGCCGCGCCGGCAGGTGTACGTGCCGGACCTGCCCGGCTTCGGGCTGACCGAACGCCCCGGCACCGCGTACGACGTGGACGGGCACATGGCGTTCCTGGTCGACTGGCTCGCCGCGTACCGGCTGGGTCCGGTCTGCCTGCTCGGCCATTCCTTCGGCGCGGAGGTGGCCGCCGCGCTGGCCGCCCGTCACCCCGGCCTGGTCAGCGCGCTGGTGCTGGCCGGTCCGACCTGCGACCCCGCCGCCCGGTCCCGGCGCGGGCTGATCGGCCGGTGGCTGGTGGACACGCTGCGGGAGGCGACGTGGCAGGCGCCGGTCCTGCTGCGCGACGTGGCGGACGCCCGGCCGTGGCGCGTGTTCGCGACGCTGTCCCACTCGGTCCGCAACGCGGTCGAGGAGGACCTGGTCCGGATCACCGCGCCCACGCTGGTGCTCACCGGCGCCCGCGACCCGGTCGCCCCGGCCGCCTGGCGGGAGCAGGTCGCCCGGTTGGTGCCGGACGCCCGCACGGTGGCCGTCCCGGGCGCGGCGCACAACGTGGTCACCACCGCACCGGCCCAGGTCGCGGACGCCGTCCACGCCCTGCTCACCACCCCGCTGAGGAGTTGACGCCATGCGTATCGGGAACACCGAGATCCGGCCCGCCGGGGGCGGGCTCGGCTGCCTACTGATGATCCTCTTCTCGATCGTCGCCTCGGTGGTGCTCACCGTGCTGCTCAACCTGGTCCTGTAGAACCCGGCCCGGAGTGCGGGGCGGCGACACCAGAATGGGTCATGCCCCTGCTGACCGCGCTGCCGCTGGCGCTGGAGATGGTCGCCGGGTCGAAGCTCGTCGGCGCCGTCGTCCTCGCCTCCGGCCGTCACCCGCGCCGCAGCTCGGTGGCCTTCCTGGGCGGCGTGGCGCTGGGCGTGCTCGGGCCGCTGACGATCTGGTACGCGCTGTTCCGGCTGGTGCGGCACACCGCCGTGCACGGCATCGGGGTGGGCGGCAGCCGCCGGCTCATCGACTGCATCGTGCTGGCCCTGCTCGCGGTGCTCATGGTGGTCACGTTCCGCAGGCGGCGACGCGACCGGCCGCCCGGGTGGCTGCGCCGGTTGCAGGACCCCCGGCCCGCGTACGCGTTCGGTCTGGGGCTGGTGCTCGCCGTCGCCGTGCCGAGCGACGAGCTGGTCATGGCGTCGGTCGCCGGCAGCATGGCCGGGCACGGCCGCCCGTGGTGGCATCTGCTGCCGTTCACGGCGCTCACCGTGGCGCTGCTGGCCCTGCCGCTGCTCACGCTGCTGCTGTCCGGCGAGCGCGCCGAGCGGCTGCTGCCCGCGTTCCGTGCCTGGACCGGCAGGCACTCCTGGCTGGTCAGCGAGACCGTCATCCTGATCTTCGCGGCCTTCGTGGTGGCCGACCTGGCAGGGTCGTTCAGCCGGCCGTGAGGTCCACCTCGGCCAGCACCGGATAGTGGTCCGACGCCGTGTCCGCGTCGCCGTCGCGGACCACCCGCACCGCGCGTACCCGATCGGCCAGCGCCGGGGTGGCGAGCAGGTAGTCCAGCCGCATCCCGGCGAACTCGGCGCCGCCGTGCCGGGTCGGCACGGTCAGACCGCCGGGTTCGTCGCCGCCGGAGTGCGGCCACAGGTCGACCAGCCCGGCGTCGAGCAGCCGGGCCACCGCGCGGGTGTCCACGGTACGGCCGTCGCGGCGCAGGTGCCGCCGCCGGTACGGGGTGGCCAGCCCGGCCAGCCGGGCGGTGTGCTCGACTGTGGGTTCCAGCGTGTTCAGGTCCCCGGCCAGCAGGGCCAGCTCTCCCCCGGTGCGGCGCATCGCCGCGGCCAGCCAGTCCGCCTCCATCCGCCGCCGCCCGCCGGAGTACGGGTAAAGGTGGGTGCTGACCACGGTGAGCGGTCCGGCGGCGGTGGCCACCCGCACCCGGGCGGCGGCGTGGTGGAACGGGCGGCGGACCCGGCCGGCGCGCAGCACCCGCAGCGGCGGGCGGACCAGGACCGCCACCGGCTGCCCGAAGCAGGACCGGGCCAGGTACGCCGCCATCCCGAGCCGATCGGCCAGGCCGTCCAGCGTGGCGTCCATGCCGCGCAGTTCCTGGACCGCCAGCACGTCCGGGCGCTGCGCGGTGACGACCGAGACGATCCGGTCCCGGCGGTCGGCACCGCCGCCGTCCCGCCCGCCGGTCCGGATGTTCCAGGTCATCACCCGCAGCATCGGCTCAGTCCGGCCGTGCGGCCTTGGCCAGCTCGTCGTCCAGCTCGTCCACCTGTTCGGACTCGATAGCCGGCTGGTTGCCCTCGGCCACGTCGGCGTTCGGCCGGATCACGAAGTACAGCAGCGACAACCAGAGCGCGCCGAGCAGGATCGCGCCCATGAAGTCGGTCGGGTGGTGCATGCCCCGGTACATCCGGGACGTGGCCACGCCGACCGGCATCAGCACGGCCATGCCCACGAACAGCCACCGCCACCACCTGTCGGTACGCGGGAACACGATGATCGCCATGGCCGCCCAGAGGCAGATGGTCGCCGCGATGTGCCCGGACGGGAACGACGAGGTGGGCATCTGCCCGTCCAGGTTCTCCACCGGCGGCCGGGGCCGGTCCACCACCCGGGCGCTGGCCAGGAAGAGGCTCAGCTCGCCGAACATCGCCAGCACCACGTACAGCACCGGCCGCCAGCGCCGCCACACGGCGAGCACGATCGGGCAGAACACCAGCGACACCAGCAGGATCGCGTGGGTGTCGCCGAACTTGCTCCACCACCAGCTCAGGTCGGTCAGCGCGTCGGTGTGCCGCTCGGCGAACCAGCGCGGCACCTCGGTGTCGAGCGTGTCGAAGAACGTGCCCTTGGCGTGGTAGCTGACGAACATGCCGAACGCGTAGAGCACCCCGAAGACGAGCACCCAGCCGACCAGCAGCTCGGCCACCGCCGAGCGCGGGTGCTCCAGGATCTTCTCCTCGTCCGGCGCGAGCGCCAGCTCCTCGCCCGCCTCCGGCTCCAGGCCCTCGCGCAGCGGCGGCACCGGCCGCCCGCGCTCGCGCCGCCACAGCCGGAAGGCGTACGCGGTGACGCCCAGCCAGGCCGCGCCGAGCAGCCAGCCGCCGATCACGTCCGACACGTAGTGCACGCCCAGCGCGATCCGGGTCAGCCCGACCAGGAAGATCAGCACACCGGCGATGGCGATGGCGGGCTTGCGCCAGCGCGGCGCCATGGCCGGCAGGAACACCAGCAGCAGCGCGCCGTACGCGACGAACGAGCCGAGCGCGTGACCACTGGGGAAGCTGTTGCCGGGCGCGCTGGCGATCGGCACGTCCACCACCGGCCGCAGCCGCCCGACCAGCGCCTTGAGCGACGGGTCGAGGATCAGGCCGCCGGCACCGGTGACGATCAGGTAGACCGCCAGCCGGGACTGGCGGCGGATCAGCAGGCCCACCACCGCGATGGTGACCAGCCAGATCAGCACCGGCCGCCCGCCCAGGTCGGTGATCGCCTGGAGCACCGTTACCAGCGGGCCGTGCGGGGCCACCAGGCCGTTGAACCACTCGGCCACCGCGTGGTCGGCGTCGCCCAGCGGGCTCCACCGGAACCGGACCAGCATGAGCAGCACGCCGAACCCGACTCCCGCGCCGGCCACGGCGAGCAGGCCCGCGAGGCTCCGCTCGGCGAAATGGCCGAGCGGCCGGCTCCCGGCTTCCTTGACCGCGGTCACACCGCACCTCCCTCGTTCCTCTGCGAGGCGCGCTGTACCCGATCGGCGTGTCCCGTACACGCTGGACCGGCGTGGCGTCAGAGCGAGGTCATCTCACCGGTGTCGAACAGGTCCTCGCGTTGCGCCTCCGGCTGCCAGAGATCCGGCTGGGCGGGCTGCTCCACGCCGATGCGCATCGCTTCGAGCTGCGCGGCGAAGGCCAGCCCGCCGAACAGCGCGATCCCGGTCAGGTTGGCCCAGAGCAACAGGGCCATCATGCCGGTCAGCGCGCCGTAGGTCTGGCCGAATCCGCCGCTGTACTTCACGTAGGCGGCGAGCAGGAGGCTGGCCAGCCACCACAGCGCGATGGCGATGGACGCGCCGAAGAACAGCCAGGACAGGCCGGGCTGGCGGCGTCGCGGGGCGTGCCGGAACAGCATCGCGACGGCGAGCACGGTCAGGCCGAGACTCAGCGGCCAGCGGATGACGTTCCATCCCGCCATGGCGACGTCGCCCCACTCGTAGTGCCGCCGTACCGACTCGCCCACCGCCCGGCCGCCGACCAGGATCAGGAAGCCGGCCAGCGCGGGTACGCCGGCGAGCACGGCGAGGATGGAGGCGCGCAGGTACTTCGCCAGCGCCGGGCGGTCCCGCTCGACGCCGTAGATCCGGTTGGCGCCCCGCTCGATCTGCGCCATCGTGGTGGTCAGCGCGACCAGCCCGGTGAGCAGACCGAGCGTCAGCGCCAGCTCACCGGCGTCCTCGGTGCGCTCGCTGTCGGTCAGCAGGTCCTGCACCACGGCTTCGCTCTGACCGGGGGTGATGGCCAGCACCGTGTCGGCGACGACCTTGCCGCCCTCGTCCGCGCCCAGGTCGGTGATCAGGCCGGTGAGCGCGATCAGGAACGGCACCACCGCCAGGCAGAGCTGGAAGCCCAGCGCCCGGGAGTGGCTGAAGCCGTCGCCGTAGCGGAACCGGACGAAGGCATCCCGCAGCAGGCACCATCCACCGTGCCGGCGCAGCGTGTGCCAGGCGTCGTCGGCGGAGAGCTGCTCCTCCGCCATCAACCGGGTCTCCGGGACCAGCTTGGTGCTACTCACGGCGGGCCTCCTCGACCAGGTGCTCACCGCGCTCGCCGACCGCGTCGGCGTCCACCGCCAGGTCGGGGTCCTCCTCCGGGCGCGGTACGCAGAGCCAGAGCGACTCGGGCCGGATGGTCGCCTTCAGCGACCGGCCCGGCTCGATCAGGTCGCCGTCGAGCTGCCGGGGCTGCGCCCGGGTGCTGGTGATCTCGACCGAGCGGGCCCGGAACACCTCCATCCGGGGCACGCTGTCGCGGCGGCGCAGCACCGCCCAGCCCATCGCGAGCCAGTGGCGCAGCCTGCGCGGCGTCAGCACCGCCACGTCGAGCCAGCCGTCGTCCGGTTCGGCCTCGGTGAGCAGGCGTACCCCGCCCTGCAGGCGCCCGACGTTCGCCACCAGGACCGAGCGGGCCCGGCGGCGCAGCGGCGGCTTGCCGTCGATGCGCACCGAGACCCGCATGGGCCGGTCGCGCAGGTGGCGGGCGGCGCCCATCACGTACGCCGGCCAGCCGATCCGCTTCTTCGTGGTCTCCGAGGTGGAGTCGAGCATCTGGGCGTCGAAGCCCATCCCGGCCATCACCGCGAAGCACTTGTCGCCGACCACGCCGACGTCGAGGCGGCGCATTCCGCGTTCGACGGCGACCTGGAGCCCGGCGGCCAGGTCGTTCGACAGGCCGAGGTTGGCGGCCAGCAGGTTGCCGGTGCCCTGGGGCAGCACCGCCAGCGCCACGTCGGTGCCGGCCAGCGCGGTCACGCAGGCCATCACCGTGCCGTCGCCGCCGCAGGCGAAGACGACCTCGGCGCCCGCCTTGACGGCCTGTTCCGCCTGCCCTCGGCCCGGGTCCTCGACTGTCGTCTCGTACCAGGTCGGGGCCGGCCACCCGGCGGCGTCGAGCGCGCCGTCCACGATGCGGCGGAACTCGTCCAGGTCGGCCACCTTCACCGGGTTGACCACCACTGCCGAGCGCGGGGTGCGGTTCTCCGCGTTCACCGGGCGCTTGTCGTCTGCACCGTCCACGGCGTCAGTGTGCAGGACACAGGGCGTGACGGCGACCCGGCGCAGCGGGACGTAGCGAGGACCGCAAACAGGTTTGAAACCCGGGTGCGGGTCAGGCCGCCTCGCGCAGCGCCGCGTCGACGCGCCGCCGCAGGTCGTCGAGGTCCACCCCGGCCTCGGTGAGCACCACGGCGGCCAGGCCGTCGCCCTCGCGCAGCAGGCCGAGCAGGATGTGTTCGGTGCCGATGTGCCGGTGGCGCAGCCGCAGCGCCTCGCGCAGCGACAGCTCCAGCACCTTCCTGGCGCGGGGCGAGAACGTGCCGTGGTGCGGCCCGCGACGCCACCACCGGCGCGTGCGCGGGGTCGCCTCGCGCAGCGCGTCCGGGCCGAAGGACTCCTCGATTCGGGCCACTATCGCGGCGAGGTCGATGCCGATCTCGCGCAGCGCCGCCGCGTCCGCCGCGCCGAGCCCGTCCACGCCCCGCTCGGCGTGGCGGGCCACCGCGGCGCGCAGCGCGTCGGCGTCGACGCCGCCGGCCGCGAGCAGCCGTACGGCCAGGCCGTCGGGGTCGGCGAGCACCCCCAGCAGCAGGTGCTCGGTGCCGACCGGCCGCCGTCCCTCGGCGCGGGCCTCGTCGAGCGCGTGGTGCACCACGGCACGGGCCCTGTCGGTGAATCGTTCGAACATCACGCCTCCCAGCTCTCGCGCACCGCCGGTCGTCCGGCGTGCTTCTTGTGGACCGCCTGCCGGCTGACCTCGAGGGCGTCGGCGATCTCCTGCCACGACCAGCCCTGCCGCCGGGCGTTGTCGACCTGGATCACCTCGAGCCGCTCCAGCAGCCGGCGCAGGGCGAGCACGGCACGCAGGCCGATCTTGGGGTCGGTGCTGCCGGCCGCCGCCGCGAGTTCCGTCGCCTGACTCATGCTGTCAATGTAGGTTGACACGCGCACTGTGTCAACTCTGGTTGACGCGCACCCCGGTCTGCCGCCCCGGAGCGCGACTATGCACGGCGCGGAGTGGCGTTGTTCGCGGTGGACGTCCGGTCGAACTCGTCGCGGTTACGGACGAGATCGCTCTGGCGATCACGAACCCAGTGCACGAGTCCACCCACGGCCTCACTCAGTGAGCGGCCGAGCGGTGTCAAGGCATACACGACCCTCGGGGGCACCTCCGGGTACGCGGTCCTGGTCACCAGCCCGTCGCGGTGAAGGGCGCGCAGCGTCTGGCCGAGCATCCGTTGGGAGACGCCAGCGACCTGCTCGTGCAACGCGGTGAAGCGCAGCGGGCCGGACGTCAGGGCCGTGATGGTCAGCAGCGTCCACTTGTCGCCCACCCGCGCCAGCACCTCCCGGACGAGCTCGATCGTCTGGATGCAGTCCGGCGCGACCCCGCGCTGCGCCAGTTCGGCACCAAGGAGGCTCGTCATGCTCTTCCGTTCCTCGCGCGTCAGTAGCTGACTTCAAAGTGCGTATCGGGCAGCCGGACTAAATCCGTTGGACGCACGTTTCTTACTAATCGTAACTGACATGCGGTCACCCATTCGTGACCGTCACAGCGGGAGGACAGCATGGTCCGGCACGACACATTCACGATCACGCGGCACCTCGACGGGCCGCCGGGCGAGGTCTTCACCGCGTTCGCCGACACCACGATCAGGCGCCGATGGTTCTGGCTTCCCGGCAGCGGAGCGGTGTACGAGCACGACTTCCGGGTGGGCGGTGGTGAGACGGCACGCAGCACCTTCACCACGCTGGACACGGCACCCGAGCGGCTGGAATACCGGTCGCGGTACATCGACATCGCGGACGCACACCGGATCGTCTACGGCTACGAGGCCGTCGTCGACGACGAACTGCGATGGACCTCGCTGGTCACCGTCCGGCTCGACACCGAGCCCGACGGAACCTGCCTGGAATGGACCGAACAGGTGACCTTCCTCAGATACGCGGGGGACGGCAGTTCCGACCTCGCGCACCTGCGCGGCGCCAGCGTGCTGCGGCTGAACGGACTGGACGCCGCTCTGCAATCCGGATCCTCGCCTCAGCAATCCGCGTGACACCGCGTTTCGGACCGTCGGCAACCTTCGAATCGACCAGAACGGATCACTCATGACGAACATCGGGATCATCCTCGGCAGCACCCGCCCCGGCCGGGTCGGCCACCAGGTGGCCGAGTGGGTAGCGAAGCACGGCAGCCAGCACGACGGCATCGACGTCGAGGTGGTGGACATCAAGGACTATGACCTGCCGGTCTTCGACGAGCCACAGTCACCGCTACTCGGCGCCTACACCCACCCCCACACGTGGCGCTGGAGCAAGAAGATCGCCGAGTTCGACGGATACGTCTTCGTCACCCCGGAATACAACCGATCGATCCCCTCCGCGCTGAAAAACGCCATTGACTACCTCTACGGCGAGTGGAACAACAAAGCGGCCGGATTCGTCTCCTACGGCAGCAGTGTCGGCGGCGCACGTGCGGTAGAGCACCTACGCCTCATCACGGCAGGTCTTCAGCTGGCAGGCGTACGCACCCAGGTCAGCCTGTCACTCGCCACCGACTTCGCGGCATTCACCACGTTCACTCCCGGCGACCGCCACGACGCTATGCTCCGCCAGCTCTTCGCCGAGGTGGCCGCCTGGGCCGACGCGCTCGCGCCACTGCGCCGGCCCTGACCCGCAGACCGCTCACGGGGACAGCCAGGCCACCTCCACTGCCAGAAAGTCACCCTGAAGATTCCACACCCCGGCCCGTCCCGGTGTTACGGTCCGCTGGTGTTCCGCCGCCGTCCGCTGGACCGGCCGGTCGAGCCCGCGCGCCGGCTCACCGCCGGCCGCCTCACCCTGGAGATCACCGGGGGCAGCGTGGTCGGGCACCGCTACCCGGAGAACTACGACGTGCTGCACGTCGACCCGGAGCTGCCGATGGCGGTGGTCTGCGACGGCATGGGCGACGGCGAGGGCAGCCGGATCGCCGGCACGACCGCGGCCGAGACGTTCGTGGCGCGGGTCCGCGCCGACTGGCCCGCCGTCGGCCCCGCCGGGCTGCGGGCCGCCGTGGCCGAGACCCAACGGCGGGTACGCCAGGCCGGCGCGACGCTGTCCGGCCTGGCCGGGTGCACGCTCACCGCGCTCGTGGTCCAGCCCGACGGCGAACAGGGCTGGCTGGTCCAGCTCGGCGACTCGCGGGCGTACCGGCTGCGCGACGGTCTGCTGGAACTGGTCACCGTCGACCACACCATGGCCTGGCTCGGCCTGCTGCACGGCTGGTGGCCGGCGGACTCGCCGGAGGCGGCGCGGGCGCGCTACCAGCTGCTGCGCTACGTCGGCCACCCGGACCGGCCCGAGCCGGACCTGCTCGCCGTGCCGCTGCGCCGGGGCGACACCTGGCTGCTGTGCACCGACGGCATCAGCGACCAGCTCGGCTACCACCGGCTGCGCGACCTGCTCGCCACCCGGCGCGAGCCGGCGCGGACCACCGAGGCCCTGCTCGCCGCCAGCCTCGACGAGGGCGGCGAGGACAACGCCACAGCCGTCGTGCTGCGCGTACACCCGGCGTTGCCCGCCCCGCGCTGACCGCCGGTTTCCGCCGACCCGCTCCGGCGCACCCGGTCCCACGACTACGGTGGGTGAAAAGCAGGGGTCGGGAGGTGAGCCGGGTGGCCGCACCCAGCCACGGCGCGGTGGTGGTCGGCGTCAGCCGCTCCGAGGCCGACCTGACCGTGGTCCGCACGGCCGCCGCCGAGGCCGCCGCCCACGACCGTCCGCTGCACCTGCTGCACGCGTTCAACTGGGCGGCGACGCCCGGCCCCGCCCCGGCCGGCGGCACCCGCACCGACGCGGAGAACGTGCTGGAGAACGCCCGGCGGGTGGCCGCCGAATGCGCGCCGCAGGTGCCGGTCAGCGGCCGCATCGTCGAGGGCTCCCCGGTCGAGGCGCTGCTGCGGGTCGCCGACACCGCCTTCCTGATCGCTCTCGGTGACGGAGGCATGTCGGCCCACCCGAACCGCGTACCGGCCGACACCCCGGCCGTGGACGTGGCCGCCCGGGCCACCTGCCCGGTGCTGGTCGGCCGCACCGAGCCGGCCCCGCCCGGGCCGCTGCTCGTCGGCTTCGACGGCTCGGCCAGCTCGCGGGCCGCCCTCGGATACGCCTTCGACTGCGCGCAACACCGCGGCGCGCGCCTGCTCGCCGTCCGGGTGATCGAGCCGGACTCCGGCGACCGCGACGACGGGCGGCTGGAGGAGGCGGTCACACGGGAGGCCCGGCGGCACCCGCGGGTCACCGCCGACTGCGAGACCGTCCACGGTGAGCCGGGACCCGTCCTGCTCGACCGGTCCCACGCGGCGCAGCTCGCGGTGGTGGCCGCCCGGGGCGACGGGCCGGTCGGGTCCACTCTGGGCGCGGTCAGCCAGTCGCTGCTCTACCACTCGCCCGCCCCGCTGATCGTCGTACGGGGACTCCCCGCGGACGCCGGGGACGGGTCGTGACGCCCGCGCGGGGCGGACGTGCCGAGGAGGAAGACATGGTCCTGACCGAAGACGAGGTGCGCCGGCTGGACGCGTACTGGCGCGCGGCGAACTACCTCACCGTCGGCCAGATCTACCTGCTCGACAACCCGCTGCTGCGGGAACCGCTCAAGCCCGAGCACGTCAAGCCGCGCCTGCTGGGCCACTGGGGCACCAGCCCCGGGCTCAACCTGCTCTACACGCACCTGAACCGGGTCATCGTCGAACGGGACCTGTCCGCCATCTTCGTCACCGGACCCGGCCACGGCGGCCCCGCGCTGGTGGCGAACACCTGGCTGGAGGGCACCTACAGCGAACTTCACCACCACATCCCCCGGGACGGGACCGGCATGCGGCGCCTGTTCCGCCAGTTCTCCTTCCCGGGCGGCATCCCGAGCCACGTGGCGCCGGAGGTGCCGGGTTCGATCCACGAGGGCGGCGAACTGGGGTACGCGCTGAGCCACGCGTACGGCGCCGCGTTCGACAACCCGGACCTGCTGGTGGCCTGCGTGATCGGCGACGGCGAGGCGGAGACCGGCCCGCTGGCCGGGAGTTGGCTGTCGAACGTGTTCCTCAACCCGGCCCGCGACGGCGCGGTGCTGCCGATCCTGCACCTCAACGGCTACAAGATCGCCAACCCGACCGTGCTGGACCGGATCCCCCGCGAGGACCTGCGGGACATGATGCGCGGCTTCGGCTACGAGCCGTACGTGGTCGAGGGCGACGACCCGGCGGCCGTGCACCGGTTGCTGGCCGGCACGCTCGACCGGGCGGTCGACGAGATCACCGCGATCCAGCGCCGGGCCCGCTCCGGCGGGCGCGTCGAGCGCCCCCGCTGGCCGATGATCGTCCTGCGGACGCCGAAGGGCTGGACCGGGCCCGCCCGGGTCGACGGCAAGCAGGTCGAGGGCACGTTCCGCGCCCACCAGGTGCCGATCTCCGGTGTCCGGGACAACCCGGAGCACCTGGCCGAGCTGGAGCGCTGGCTGCGTAGCTACCGGCCGGAGGAGCTGTTCGACGCCACCGGCGGTCCGGTCGCCGAGGTGACCGAGCTGCCGCCCACCGGTGACCGCCGGATGAGCGCCAACCCGGTCGCCAACGGCGGCCGGCTGCTGCGCGACCTGGAGCTGCCGGACTTCCGCGACTACGCGGTAGACGTACCGACGCCCGGTGAGCCGATGGCCGGCGCGACGGGTGTGCTCGGCCCCTGGATCCGCGACGTGATCGCCCGCAACCCGCGGACGTTCCGCCTGTTCGGCCCGGACGAGGTCGCCTCGAACCGGCTCGGCGCGGCGTTCGAGGTCACCGACCGCGCCTTCGTCGGCACGGAGGCGCCCGGCGACGACCACCTCTCCCCCGGCGGCCGGGTGATGGAGGTGCTCTCCGAGCACCTGTGCCAGGGCTGGCTGGAGGGCTACCTGCTGACCGGCCGGCACGGCCTCTTCACCAGCTACGAGGCGTTCATCCACATCGTCGACTCGATGGTCAACCAGCACGCCAAGTGGCTGAAGGTGACCCGGGGCATCCCCTGGCGGGAGCCGGTGGCGTCGCTCAACTACCTGCTGTCCAGCCACGTGTGGCGCCAGGACCACAACGGCTTCTCCCACCAGGACCCGGGCTTCATCGACCACGTGATGAACAAGAAGGCCGAGGTGGTCCGCGTCTACCTGCCGCCGGACGGCAACACGCTGCTCTCCACAATGGACCACTGCCTGCGCAGCCGGCAGTACATAAACGTGGTGGTGGCCGGCAAGCAGCCCGCGCCGAACTGGCTGACCATGGACGAGGCGATCCAGCACTGCCGCCGCGGCCTGGGCATCTGGGACTGGGCCAGCAGCGACGAGGGCACCGAGCCGGACGTGGTGCTCGCCTGCGCCGGTGACGTGCCGACGCTGGAGACGCTGGCCGCCGTCGACCTGCTGCGCCGGCACCTGCCGGCCCTGAGGGTGCGGCTGGTGAACGTGGTCGACCTGATGCGCCTGCAACCGCCGTCGGAGCACCCGCACGGCCTGCCGGACAACGAGTTCGACACCATCTTCACCCGCGACAAGCCGGTGATCTTCGCCTACCACGGCTACCCGTGGCTGATCCACCGGCTCACCTATCGCCGTACCAACCACGAGAACCTGCACGTACGCGGCTACAAGGAGGAGGGCACCACCACGACACCGTTCGACATGGTGATGCTCAACGACCTGGACCGCTTCCACCTCGTCATCGACGTGATCGACCGGGTGCCGGGGCTGCGCTCGCGCGCCGCGCACCTGCGCCAGGACATGGTGGACGCCCGCCAGTCCTGCCGCGACCACACCCGCCGCTATGGTGAGGACGATCCCCGGGTCGCCGAGTGGCGCTGGATCCGCGAGAACGACCCGGCCGTGAGGAGTGGCGAATGAGCGACGACGAGATCCTGGTCGGCTACGACGGCTCCGCCGACGCGGCGGTCGCCCTGAACTGGGCGCTGGACGAGGCGGGCCGCTCGGGGCGGCCGGTACGCCTGGCGTACGTCTTCGAGTGGTTGACGGTGACCGGCTGGGTCGGACCCGCCGTGGCGCCGGGGGTGTGGCCGGACGAAGCCGCCCGGCAGCAGGTCGAGGAGCTGGTACGCAAGGCGGCTGCGGACGCCGCCGCCGAGCGGCCGGGCCTGACCGTGCGCGGTGAGGTGTTCGACGGACCGCCCGCGCTCGTGCTCCAGGAACGGTCCGCCGAGGCGGGGATGCTGGTGCTCGGCAGCCGGGGCCACGGCGGCTTCGGCGGGCTGCTCGCCGGCTCCACAGCGGTCTCGGTCACCGCGCACGCCCACTGCCCGGTGGTGGTGGTCCGCGACGGCCAGGCCGCCACGTCCGGGCCGGTGGTGGTCGGCTCGGACGGCTCGGAGTCGGCGCTGCGGGCGCTCGGCTTCGCCGTCGAGCGGGCCGCGCAGCGGGACGTGCCGCTGCGGGTGCTGCGGGCCTGGGAGCCGCCGGGCGACAGGTGGGTGCCGCCGGACTTCGACCCGGAGCGGGTCGCCGCGAGCGAGCGGGCCGCCGCCGAGGCGGAGCTGGCCACCTGGCGGGAGAGCTTCCCCGACGTGCCGGTCGAGATCGACGCGGTGCCCGGCAGCGCGTCGGCGCTGCTGGTGGAGGCCAGCCGGTCGGCACAGCTGGTGGTGGTCGGCAGCCGGGGCCGGGGCGGGCTGCGCGGCATGCTGCTCGGCTCGGTCAGCCAGCAGCTCATCCAGCACTCGCACTGCCCGGTCGCCGTGGTACGCGAGCGCTGACTCAGCGGCCGGGCGTGGTGGAGCCCTCCTCCGGGTTCAGCGAGAAGTAGTCCTCCTCCTCCTGGGCCAGGTGCAGGCGCAGCACCGCGTCCAGGCCGTAGAGCGCGGCGAGCAGATCGGGAATCTCGTCACGGCGCAGCCGGCCGTCCGGCTGCGCCGTGAGGTGCCCGCCGATCCGCTCCACCAGCCGCACGATCTCCACGTGCGCGCGGCTCATCGTGGAGGTCGCCTCGTCGCTGCCCAGCGGGCCGGCCAGCGCCGGGTAGAGCTGCCGGTCCTCGGCCGCCTCGTGCGGCAGCACCTCGTCGACCAGGCGCCGGTGCACCTCACGCAGCGCCGGCAGGCACGCCGGGTCGTCCGGGCGCGTCGCCACCATGTCGGCGGTGTCGCGCAGCCGGGCCAGCACGTCGCGGACGCCGCCGTGCTCGCCGGCGTACCTGTCGATCAGCTCCACCGTGTGCGCGGGCAGGTCGCGCCGCCGCAGGCCGCCGCCGAGCGCGCGCAGCGCGTTGAGGATCACCAGGACGTCGATGCCCTCCTGGAGGAACGCGCCGGCCACCGGGGGCAGCCGGCCCGCGGCGGCCACCAGCATCGCCAGCACCGCCAGGCCCATCCCGACGGTGGCGCTCTGCACCGCGATGCGGCGGGCGTACCGGGCGATCTCGACCGCGTCGGCGAGCCGGTCCAGCCGGTCCACAGTGAGCACCGCGTCGGCCACGTCCGCCGAGGCGGTCGCCCCGGTCGCGCCCATCGCGACGCCGACGTGCGCCTCGGCCAGCGCGGGCGCGTCGTTCACACCGTCGCCGACCATCACCGTCACCGCGTGCGCCGACTCCTCGCGTACCCGCTCGGCCTTCTCCTGCGGCGAGCAGCGCGCGATCACGTCGTCGACGCCCACGATCTGCGCCACCTGCCGGGCCGTGCCCGGTCGGTCGCCGGTGACCATGACCAGCCGGGTGAGGCCCGCCTCACGCAGCCGGCGCACCGTGCGCCGGGCGTCCGGGCGGACCGGGTCCTCCAGCAGGATCGCGCCCAGCGGCCCGCTGTCGTCGCTGACCCACACCGCGGAGCGCCCGGCCCGTTCGGCACGCTCACCGAGGCGGCCCGCCCACTCCGGCGGCTCGCCGCCGAGCTGCCCGACGTGCACCATCCGCCCGTCGACGCGTCCGCTCACCCCGTGCCCCGGCTCCTCGGTGACCTGCGTCGGCTCGGCCAGCGGCAGCCCTCGCTCGCGGGCCTGCCGGACCAGCGCGGCGGCCAGCACATGCGGGGAGAGCTGCTCGACCGACGCGGCCAGCCGCAGCACCTCGTCCCGGTCACCGCCCGGCGCCACCACCACCTCGGCCGCCCGGGGCCGGCCCGCGGTGAGCGTGCCGGTCTTGTCCAGCAGCAGGGTACGGGCGCGGCCGAGCTGTTCCAGCGACCCGCCGTCGCGGACCAGCACACCGCGCCGGGCCACCCGGGACAGGCCGGAGACCACGGCGATCGGGGTGGCCAGCAGCAGCGGGCACGGGGTGGCCACCACGAGCACCGCCACCGCCCGGGTGAAGTCGCCGGACAGCAGCCACGCCAGCCCGGCCAGCACCAGCGTGAACGGCACGAACGCGGCGGCGTAACGGTCGGCCAGCCGTACCATCGGCGCCTTGCGGGCGGTGGCCTCGCCGGCCAGGCGGACGATGCCCGCGTAGGTGCTCTCCGCCGCGTTGCGGCTGGCCCGCAGCCCGAAGCCGGCGCCCGCGTTCACGACGCCGCTGGCGACCTGCTCCCCGGCCGCGCGGGTCACCAGCTGCGACTCGCCGGTGACCACCGACTCGTCGAGCGTCGCCGCCTCCTCGGCCACGCCGTCCACGGGCACCACGTCGCCCGGCCCCACCACGAGGCGGTCCCCCACCTCGACGCGGTCCAGCGGCACCACCTCGATGCCGCCGTCCGGGGTGCGCCGCCGCGCCTGCCGGGGCGCGCGTTCGAGCAGCGCCCGCAGGTCACGGGTGGCGCGGCGCTGGGCGTACTCCTCCAGCGCCCGCCCGGTGGCGACCATCACCGCGATGACGGCGCCGGCCAGGTACTCCCGCACCAGCAGCGCGCCGAGCAGCGCCAGCACCGCGATGACGTCCACGCCGAACTGCCGCAGCCAGAGCTGACGCAACGTCGTCCAGGCGGCCGGGATCAGCGCGACCAGTGTGACCGCCGCCCAGACCAGCCGGGCGGCGTCGTGCGCGCCGGCGAGCCACAGCGCCGCGCCGGCCAGCACGGCCACTGTGAGCAGCACCAACGGTGCCCACTCGGTCCAGGCCCATCGCCGGGCGCGGGCCGGCTGCTCGGGTACGCACTCGCCCGGTTCGGTTCCCACGTGGGGATCGTCTCAGCCCGGACGCGCGCCGGGCAGGGCGACCCGGGTAATCCGCAGGGCGAAGGACCCCTGCGGGGCGCCCTGGCATGGCCGAGGATGGAGCCGCATCCCCACCCGGGCTTCCCGGGCGTGGGGCACGATGGGGAAAACAGGAAAGGTCGTGACGATGAGCCACGAGACGCCGGCCGGCGATCGCCCGTTGACCACCGCGCTCGCGGAGGCCGCCGGAATGGCCGGCCACGCCCCCTCGGTGCACAACACGCAGCCGTGGCACTGGACGGTCCTGCCCGACGCGCTGGAGCTGCGGGTGGTCCGCGAACGGCACCTCAGCGCCATGGACCCGGAGGGTCACCTGCTGGTGGTGAGCTGCGGCGCCGCGCTGCACCACGCCCGGGTGGCGCTGGCCGCCGAAGGCTGGACCCCGGTGGTGGAACGGCTGCCCGACCCCAAGGAACCCGACCTGCTGGCCCGGATCACCAGCCTGAAGCACACCGGCGCCGACCCCGACGCCATGCGCGTCGTGCAGTGCATGCAGGTGCGGCACACCGACCGGCGGCCGGTCAGCGACGAGCAGATCCCGACCGCCGCGCTGAACGACATCGACCGGGCCGCCACGCTGGAGGGGGTGAACCTGCAACTGCTCGACGACACCCAGAAGATCCAGCTCGCCGCCGCCGCCCAGCAGGCCGCCGCCGTCGAGGCGGACAGCCCGGAGCTGCGCGAGGAGCTGGCGTACTGGACCAACCGGGCCGGCACCGGCACCGGGCTGCCGCCGGAGGTGCTGCCCGAGCAGGCGCCCCAGACGACCGTTCCGGCCCGTGACTTCGGCCGCGCCGGGTCGCTGCCGGTCGGGCCCGGCCACGACAAGACCGCCGTCTACGGGATCCTCTGGGGCTCCGACGACGAGACGATGAGCTGGCTGCGCGCCGGGGAGGCGCTCTCCGCCGCCTGGCTCACCGCCACCCGGCACGGCGTGTCGCTGGTGCCACTGTCCGGCGTGGTGGAGGTCGAGGGCACCCGTGAGGTGCTGCGGCAGATTCTCTCCGGCCTCGGGTTCCCGTACCTCAGCATGCGGCTCGGCGTGGCCGACCCGACGCACGCCGGACCGCCGCACACCCCCCGGCTGGACGTCACCCAGACAGTCGACACCTCGGCGGTCCGCGAGCGCCTCACCTGACCGGTCTCGATCAGGGCGGCCGCCGGGCGATACCATCGCCCGGTGGCCGCCGCACCCCAGCCCTCGCACGAGCACGTCGCACCGTCGCTCGGGCTGACCCCGCTGTCCCGCGTCCGCCTGGACGAACTGCTCCAGGAGATGCTCGACCGCGTCGGCGAGGTGATGACCAGCCGCGAGCGGCTACGGGCACTGCTCGACGCCGTCGTCGGCATCGGTTCCGACCTGGATCTGCGCAGCACGCTGGAACGGATCGTGCAGTCGGCGTGCGAGCTGGCCGGCGCCCGCTACGGCGCGCTCGGCGTGATCGGCCCGGACCGCATGCTCCACGACTTCATCGTCCACGGCATCAGCCCCGAGCAGCACGCGAAGATCGGCGAGCTGCCGCACGGCCGCGGCGTGCTCGGCCTGCTCATCGACCAGCCGAAGCCGGTACGCATGCCGGACATCACCAAGCACCCCAACTCGTACGGCTTCCCGCCGAACCACCCGCCGATGCACAGCTTCCTCGGCGTGCCGGTGCGCATCCGCGACCACGTGTGGGGCAACCTCTACCTGGCCGAGAAGCAGGGCGCGACCGAGTTCACCGAGGACGACGAGGAGATCGTGGTGGCGCTGGCCGCCGCGGCCGGCGCGGCGATCGAGAACGCCCGCCTCTACGCGCTGGCGCACCGGCGCGAACGCTGGCTCGCCGCCGCCGCCGAGATCACCTCGGTGCTGCTCGGTGAGGTGCGCCGTACCGACGCGCTGACCCTGGTGGCCCGCCGCGCCCGCGAGGTCGCCGAGGCCGAGCTGGCCCTGGTGCTGCTCTACGACGAGGACGAGGCGCAGTTCACCGTCGAGGTGGTCGACGGCGCCGACCCGGTCACCCGGGAACTGGTCGGCGCGGTGCTGCCCGCCGCCGAGACCAGCTTCGCCGCGTCCGCCACGTCGGGCCGGCACGACCAGGTCGACAACCTCGCCGCCGCGGCGCCCTGGCCCCGGCCCGTGGTCGCCGGGCCGGCGGTGGTCTCCCCGCTCGCCGCCGCCGACACGCTGCACGGCGTCCTGGTGATCGGCTACCGGCCCGACCACGGTCCCGCCGCCGACGACGACCTCGCCCTGCTGGCCAGCTTCGCCGGGCAGGCCGCGCTGGCCATGGAGCGGGCCCGCGGGCAGGAGGAACGGGAACTGCTTGTGGTCCTGGAGGACCGCGAACGCATCGCCCGTGACCTGCACGACGTGGTGATCCAGCGGCTGTTCGCCACCGGCCTGCAACTGCAGAGCGGCGCGATGAACGCCCGCCCCGAGGCGGCCAAGCGGATCAACCAGGCCGTCGACGACCTGGACGCCACCATCCGCGACATCCGCCGCACCATCTTCGAGCTGCGTACCCCGATGAGCGCGGCGCTGCGCACCGAGATCCGCGAGGCCATCGAGGTGGCCGCCGAGTCGCTCGGCTACCGCCCCGAGCTGGAACTGATCGGCCCGATCGACAGCGCCGTCCCGGACGACCTGCGCCCCGAACTCACCGCCGTGCTGCGCGAGGCGCTGTCGAACGCGGTACGCCACGCGCGGGCCGACCGGGTGTCGGTGCGGGTGCGCGTCGACTCCGGCCGGGTCGAGATCACCGTCACCGACGACGGCGTCGGCTGCGACCCGGAGGCGGCCCGCAGCGGCCTGGTCAACCTGCGGGAGCGGGCCGAGCGGCTCGGCGGCGAGTTCTCGCTGCGCCGGGCCGAGCCGCGCGGCACCGAGGTGCGCTGGAGCGTCCCGCTCGACTGACCGCCGGTCAGGTGTTCTTGCCGAGCAGCCGGGTGGCCAGCACCGCCGCCTGGGTACGCCGCTCCAGGCCGAGCTTGGCCAGCACGCTGGAGACGTAGTTCTTCACCGTCTTCTCGGCCAGGAACATCTTCCCGGCGATCTCCCGGTTGGTGAGCCCCTCCGCCACGTACTCCAGGATCCGCCGCTCCTGCTCGGTGAGCGACTTCAGCTCCCGGGGCTGCTCCACGCCGCTGCGGATGCGCTCCAGCACGCGCGTGGTGATCGCCGGGTCGAGCAGCGACTGCCCGGCTGCCACCCGGCGGACCGCGTCCACCAGGTCGGTGCCGCGGATCTGCTTGAGCACGTACCCGGCGGCGCCCGCCATGATCGCCGCGAACAGCGCCTCGTCGTCCTCGTACGAGGTGAGGATCAAGCCCTTGATCGAGGAGTCCACGGCGCGGACGTCGCGGCACACGTCGATGCCGTTGCCGTCGGGCAGCCGGGCGTCGAGGATCGCCACGTCGGGGCGCAGCGCCGGGATGCGGCGGGCCGCCTCCTGGGCCAGGCCGGACTCGCCGACCACCTCGATGTCGCCGCTGCTCTCCAGCAGATCGGCAAGGCCACGACGGACGACCTCGTGGTCGTCGAGCAGGAACACCCGGATCATCAGTCCTTTCTACCCGCTTTCCCGCCCTCGTAGCACGGGTCGAAAGTCCCGTCCTGCCCGCACCGCCCGGGACCGACGGCCGGGCCCAGGTGGGGACCTCCGGCCCTGCTCACCGCGCCGCGCGCTGACGCACCGTAGTGGTGTACCCGGCCGGGGGAGCCGGCGCCGCACGAGAGGGAGCACCACCATGACGACCGAATACACCGGCGAGCAGCTGCGGGCCGCGGTCGCCGACGCGGTCCGGGCGCCGTCGCTGCACAACACCCAGCCGTGGCGGTTCCGGCTGGTCGACGGCGGCATCGAGGTGTCCGTCGACCCGCTGCGCGGCCTGCCCGCCACCGACCCGACCGGCTGGGGCGCCCGGATCGCCGCCGGAGCGGCAGTGTTCAACCTGCGGCTGGCGCTCGCCGTCGCGGGCACCCCGGCCACTGTCCGGCTGCGCCCGTACCCGGCCGATCCGGACGTCGTGGCCCGGCTCGTGCCGGACGTGCCGCGCCGTCCCACCCCGGTCGAGCAGAGCCTGTACGGGGCGATTCCGCACCGGTTCAGCAACCGCGCGCCGTTCTGGCCCGACCCGGTGCCCGCCGAGGCCCGCTGGCGGCTCGGCGAGGCGGCCCGCGCCGAGCAGGGCTGGCTGGAGCTGGTGATCGGCACCAGCGCCGTCAACGCCGTCGCCGAGGTCGCCCGCAGCGCCCACCGCGTGCTGGAACGCGACCCCGCGTACGTGGCCGAACGGGCCGAGTGGATCCGCTCCGAGCCGGCCCCGGACGGCGTGCCGACGGTCGCCGGCGGACCGCAGAGCGAGCCGCAGGACCTGCTGCCCCAGCGCGGCTTCGGCGGCCGCAACCGCGCCCCCGGCCGCGACTTCGAGCCAGAGCCGCTGGTCGCGGTGCTCGGCTCGGCCGGCAACACCTCGGCCGACCAGATCCTGGCCGGGCAGGCGCTGCAGCGGGTGCTGCTCACCGCCACCGACGCCGGGCTGAGCGTGTCGATGCTGTCCCAGCCGATCGAGGTCCCGGCCGCGCGCGAGGCGCTGCGGATGTCGCTGGGCCGGTTCGGCACCCCGCAGATGGTGATGCGGATCGGGTACGGCCAGCCCGGCCGCGCCACCCCGCGCCGCCCGGTCGAGGAGGTGCTCGACCTGCCTGTCGTGTCGGCCTGACCCGTACTCCTCCGCAGGTCAGGCCGGCCACGCGGCCAGCAGGGCGGCCTCCCGCTCCGGTGCCAGGCCGACCGGGGCGCGGGCCGGACGCCCCGCGCGGGCCGGCACCCGCCCCACCTCGCGCAGCCACCGCCAGGTGTCCGCGACCGTGTCGGTCACCGGCCGGCAGACCAGCCCCGCCGCGTACGCGCGCTCGACGTCCCGCTCCTGCAACCACCGGTACTCGTGCCCGCGCGGGATCCATACCGGCAGGTCGTTCCACGGCTCGACCCCCGCGGCCAGGATCGGCTCCGGCGCGGTCCACCGCAACGTCGCGTCCGACCCGGTCACCGCCACGGCCGCGTCGAGCAGGTCACCCATCGTCGCGTGCCCGGTGCGGCCCACCACGTTGTACGCCCCGCCGACGCCCTCGGCGCCCCGGTCCAGCAGCCAGGTCGCCAGGTCCCGGACGTCCACGTACTGGATCGGCAGGTCACGCGGTCCCGGTGCCAGCACGTCACCGCCCCGGGCGATCCGATTCAGCCACCACGGCAGCCGCCCGATGTCCTCCCCCGGCCCCAGGATCAGCCCGGCACGCGCGAGCAGCGCCCGGTCACCGAACACCCGCGTCGCGGCGAGTTCCCCGCCGGCCTTGTTCGCCGGGTAGTCCCCGTCGTCGGCGTCCGGGTCGGCCGCCACAGTGGGTGCCTCCTCGCCGCTGCCCAGCGCGACGGGTGGCGCGTACACCGACCCGCTGGACACGTAGACGTAGTGCGGCACCGCGTCGGCGAGCGCCAGCGCCGCGTCCCGCACCGCCCGCGGGGCGCCGTCCCAGGTGTCCACCACCAGATCCCACTCGCCGCCGGTGAGCGCGGCCAGGCCGTCCGGCGCGGTCCGGTCACCCCGCAACCGGTGTACGCCGTCCGGCACCCGCCCGTGCACACCGCGGTTGAACACGGTCACCCGCCAGTCGCGGCGTACCGCCTCGGCCACCACCGCACCACCGACAAAGCCAGTACCACCGAGCATCAGGAGTCGCATGCGTCCCAGCCTGCCGCCGGGCGGCCGGTTTGACGTGCCCTGTTCACGGTCAGCGGATCTGCCAACGGCAGAACCCGGCTCCCCCGTCGCTCGCCCACCGCCGTCCCCCGGGTCGCCCACCCTGCCCCGCTCCCCGACCGCGCCCACCGCCGCGAGTCCTCGCGCCCCGCCCACTGCCGTCGATCTTGGGTGGTGGCACCCCGAATTGCCCTTTTGGTGCAGGTTCGCGAGGTACCACAACTCCAAGATCGACGAACTCACCCCAGACCGCAGCGGATCCTCGCCGCGTCGTTGGCCGGGATCGTCACCGTCGCCCGGCCGCCGGAGACGGCCCCGCGCCGAACCCGCTACCACCCCCGGATCACCCGCGATCTTGCACTTCGGTACCCCGCATAGCGTGCGAATGGGGCACCCAAAAGGGCTCAAACTGCAAGATCGCCGATTGGCCCCCGCAGCACCCGACCCCCGGCCCGCGATCCGCCCCGCCCTCGAGGGCGTCGATCATGAAGTTGACGGCGCTCGGTGCCCGTTTGGCCACCGCCAACCGCAGTGCGTGGGGAGGGCTTGCGGGGGGTGATCAAGGAGTTTGTGTTCTCGTTGGCGCAGAAGGCTGCCGCAAAGTCCTTGATCACAGGTGGCAGGGCGCGGTGCTGGGGGCGGGGCTTGGGGGTTTGGGGTGGGTGTCTGGTTCGGGGGTGGTGGGTGGCACTCTGGGGGTGGAATCGTCGGCGGGTCGGTGGCGTTGTAACCGGGTGAACG